>JAJXWQ010000032.1:0-32500 GCA_021781555.1 bacterium | reverse complement strand
CGGGCCCTGGCTATCCAGCAAATGCGACAAGCGCGCATACTGGCCCCCAGCTCGCCTTTGCTACGGAACGATCGGCTCGGTACTCGGGTCCAGCGCCCTGCGGAGCGAGGCGATCGCCACCTCGAGCATCTCGTCCCTCGCCGGCCGCGTGGTGATCCGCTGTAGCCAGAGGCCGGGGGTCGTCAGCCACAGCGCCAGCCGCGCTGGCCAGCTCGCAGCCTCGCCCTCGCGCCCGGCCCGTCCAGCCAGGCGAATCAGCTCGTACGACAGGCCGGCGACCACCGGCAAGAGCGCGATCTTGGCGCCTACACGCGCCAGCAGAGCCAGATTCTGCGGGATGAAGGTGAACACGAGAATGCTGATGAGCGCGGTGACGAGGAGGAAGCTGGTCCCGCACCGCGGGTGCAAGGGGGAGAAGCCGCGGGCATTGGCCGGTTCGAGGGCCAGACCCGCCTCGTGGCACTTGATCACCTGGTGCTCGGCGCCGTGGTACTCGAAGAGTCGCTTGACGTCGGGGATGGTCCCGAGCGCCGCCAGGTAGCCCACGAACAGGGTGAGCCGGAGGATGCCCTCGAGAACGCTCCGGCCCAGGGCCGTCAGCAGCGCTGCGCGGATCGCCGCGGCGGGCCCCCGCCCCAGATGTTCGAGCCCACCCACCACCGCAGAGCTCGCCATCAGCTGCGGTAAGTGGGTGTAGAACCACGCGGGGAGGACTGCGAACAGGCCGAGCGCCAGGACCAGCCCGAAGATCAGCGAGAGTGCCGAGCCACCGCCCTTGCCACCCGGTTCCTCGCCGACGGCGATGGCAGCCGAATCCTCGAGCATCTTGAACCCCACGGACACGGATTCGAAGAGCGTCGCGACACCCCGGATCAGCGGCCACCGGAGGACCGGATGGCGCTCGCGCCAGGGCGTCATCGGAAGATACCGGACCACGATCTCGCCCTGCGGCGAGCGCACGGCAACGCTGACACCGGCGTTCGATCGCATCATGACGCCCTCGATGACCGCCTGGCCGCCCACCGGGTCCACGACGACGGGTCGATTCATCAAGAGTTCTCCACTGACAAGGGGGACCGCTACTGGTTGGGCCACGGGCTCGGGGCGGGCTCTGCAAGCGAACCTGTCGCCGACGGGTGCGAGGGCAATCCCGGTGCCCGGGTCGCCGCGGGGTGCGCCGGCTTCCGAGCGCCGGCCGGGTGCGGCTTGCGGACCTTGACCGCAAGAGGCTTGCCCGCGGCCGGGCCTGACTTGAGCTTGCCCGCGGCCGGGCCTGACTCGAGCTTGCCCGCGTGGGGCTTGGCATGGTCACGCGGAGCCGGCCTGGCTTCGCTGGCGTGGGCCTGCCGCTGCTTGGCCGCGGCCGCCGTCAGGAAGGTGTGCCGGAAAACCGAAGTGGTCTGGTTGCCGAGAAGGCCGAGCGGGCGAGAATTGATCACGCCGTAAACGGAGCCGGGGTTGCCGATGCGCACGCTCAGAGCATCCTTGGCCCCCCACTTGACCGTGTGACCCGCCGGGACGACGTCGCTGAAGACCTCCTTGCCATCGGACACGATATCCATCCAGGACGCCTCGGTGGTGTGCGCCTGGAAGGCGATCGCCGTCGCCGGGAGGATCGTCTCGAGACTACCCGAAGCCTGGGCGGCCGGCCCCGGACTCGCGGCGGCCGGCGAGGGCGCGGCCGCGACCTTGGCCGCTGCGGCTGCTGGCGAGGGATGGAGCGCCGGACCGGTCCGCGCTGCCAGGGCCGAGGCCGAGGCCGGCCGCCCAGTCCGGACCACGGGCGCCGGGCGCTCGCTAGCTCGTGGCGCCGCGGCGAGCTGCGCGCCAGACGGAACACGCCGGGGATGGAGGCTGTTGATCGCCAGGGTCCCCACGATGCCAAGCATGAGAGTCCCGAAGAGGACCGGCAGCAGCCACCAGGACACCGTCAACGCGGGACCGCCACCTGACGATGGCGTCGCCACGGGGTCCAGCGGCTGGGTCTCCCAGAACCGGCCGGCGAGGTCATCGGGCGGCAGTCCGACGGCACCTGCGTACCTGCGGATGAAGTGCTTGACGTAGAAGGCCTCGGGAAGATCCTCGTCACGCCCCTCTTCGATGGCCGCCAGGTGCCGGATATGCACGAGAGTGGCACGCGAGAGATCTTCGAGCGATCGCTTCTGGGCCTCGCGGGCCTGCCGCAGTTCGGCTCCCAGTTCAGCAAGCTTGGCGTTCACGGCATCGTTTTCCTGCGAGTGGCCACTCGAGCTCCCGGCGATGGCTACCAGGGGACGAGTGCATGGCCATCACTCGCTCGGGCGCCCAGGTAGACGAAGAGTACGACGGAGAGATTCTACCTCCTTTACGCTGACCTCACGCCAGGCGCCCGAGTCCAGGCCATCAAGCGTCAGTGGACCGACCGAAATCCGGACCAGCTGGCGCACGGGATGACCGACGGCCGCCAGCATCCGCTTCACCTGACGCTTGCGGCCCTCATGGAGTAGCAAGCGCACGATGGATCCGCCCCGGACCCTCTCCTCGACCGAGGCCTCGGCGGGGGCGGTCCACCCGTCTTCCAGTTCGACCCCGGCCCGGAGCCGGGCCAACGCCTTGGCGTCTGGCACCCCCGCGACCGTGGCGAGATAGGTCTTGACCAGCTCGTGGCGCGGATGGGTGATGGCCAGGGTGAGCTCGCCGTCGTTGGTCAAGAGCAGCAGGCCCGTGGTATCGAAGTCCAGGCGCCCGATCGGATGCAGGCCCGGAATCGCAGGGACCAGATCCATGACGGTCCGCCGGCCGCGCTCGTCGTGCCGGGTCGTGACGTAGCCCGCAGGCTTGTGCAGCGCGATGAGCACGCGGTGGCCCGGCTCCGGCAGGGCGGCACCATCGACGCGGATGTCGTCCCGGTCGGGATCCGCCCGCGTCCCGAGGGCCTGCACGATTGCGCCGTTGACCGTCACTCGGCCGCTGGTGATGAGGGCCTCGGCCGCCCGTCGGGACGCTACCCCGGCGCGCGCCAGGATCCTTTGCAGGCGTTCGGGCTCGCTCATGCAGCCCCGTCCGCTCGCCCCGACACGCTCCTGTGGGCCCCCGCCTGATGCCTCGGGCCCGCTCCCTTCAAACCGGAAGCACCCTAGGCCGGCAACGCCGGACTGGCGGCGCTGAAGTCGTTGAGGCGCATCGCGCTGCGCACCTGCTCCATCGTGGCCATGGCAGCCTTGCGAGCCCTGGCGTTCCCGTTCGCCAGGATGGCATCCAGCCGCTCGGGGTCGCGCGCGAACTTCTCGCGACGCTCCCGGATGGGGGCAATGAGCTCCTCGATGGAGCTGGCCAGCTGGCGCTTGTCGTCGACGCAACCGAGGGTCCCGAGCCGGCAGTCGTAGGCGACGCGCTCGACCCCCGGAGACTTGAACAGGTGCCAGAGGGCGTAGATCGTGCAGACCTCGGGATGACCGGGGTCGTGACGACGCTGGCGGGCCGGATCCGTGATGGCGGCCATGACCTTGCTGGCGATATCCTCGGCGCTGGCCCCGAGCCGGATGTCGTTGCCGTAGCTCTTGCTCATCTTGCGGCCGTCGAGCCCGACCACGAGGGGGGTCTCGGTCAGCAGCCCCTCGGGCTCGGGGAAGAGGGGGGCGTAGAGGGCGTTGAAGCGGCGGGCGATGTCCCGCGAGAGCTCCAGGTGCGGCAGCTGGTCCCGGCCGACCGGCACGGACTGGCCGAGCATGACCAGGATGTCGGCAGCCTGCAACACCGGATAGCCGAGCAGGCCGTAGCCGACCCGCTCCTCGTCGAGGTGGAGATCCTGGATCTGCTCCTTGACCGTGGGATTGCGCTGCAGCCAGGGCACGGGCGTGATCATGCCCAGCAAGAGCGCCAGCTCGGCAATCTCGGGGACCGCCGACTGCACGTAGACCGTGGCCTTCTCCGGATCGACGCCGACAGCCAGCCAGTCGAGCAACATGCCACGGGTGTTTTCACGAATCTTGGAGGTGTCGGCGGCTCCCGTGGTCAGCATGTGCCAGTCGGCCAGCGCGAAGAAGCAGTCGTGCTCCTCCTGCAAGCGCACCCAGTTGGACAGCACGCCGAGCCAGTGCCCGATGTGCAGCGTTCCCGTTACGCGCATGCCGCTCATGACGCGCTTCCTGGCCAATGGGACTCCCTCCTCGAAAGCCATCCAGTTTAGCACCCCATCGCCAGCCAGGATGCACGCGGGCGCTGCGCTGTACAGCCAGGGCCCGTTTGACTCCCTGGACCCGAGCCTTGCCAGGCGAAAGCGATCGAGATCGCGGCGAGCGCAGCTCCGCACCCTCGCATATCGAAGGCCGAGCTGCGCTCGTCAAAGCCTTGCCGGCGTCAGCGATCAGGGGGTCGCCGTGACGAAGGCCAGCTCCTGCGGACCGCTCTTGGACGTGAGCTGGCAGACCGACGCCGTGGCCTCGGACGCCAGATCGACCGACGTGACCGTGCTCGTGGAGAAGTTGGGCACGTAGAGCTTGCCGTCGAAGACCTGGATGTCGCCCACGCTGCTGTCGCCGACCTTGAGCTCGTGGGCCTGGTCCCGGATGATGGCCCCCGTGGACGGATCGAAGGACACCAGCGCGTCCCCGTCCGCAGAGCCGTATCCGACCGAGGCCGACGCGAAGGCGAGCGAGTTGATCGGCGTACCGAAGTCGATCGTCTGGGTGATCTGGTCGGTGGACGGATCGATGATGTACACGCCCTCTGAGTACCCGACATCGATCTTGCCATTGGGATCCACCTGCACGGGCAGGGGATCGGCCGTCGCATCCATCGTGATCGTCTTCAGCAGGCTGCGCGTGGACAGATCGATGACGTCGATGCCAGAGAAGGTATACGAGACGGCCGGATAGTTCGTGTAATCGGCCGTGACGGCAGCGACGTAGGCCTTGCCATCGGCGATCGCCAGGCCGCCCCCGGCGGAATGTCCTGCGGGCAGGGAAGCCGTGGCTTCGAGCGCCAGGGTCGAGAGGTTCACGAAGTCGACGTACTGGGCGATGTTGTTGGTGACGATCGCCTCCGTGGCCGCACTCGAGAGCGGGGCCAGGGTCATGGGATTGGATCCGGTGGGCAGGTTGATGGTGCCGAGATTCTGGTGGCCGGCGAGATCGAGCTTGTAGATCGTGGCGTCGCCCGAGTTTACCAGCCAGTCATACGACCCGATGGACGCCAGCTGGTTGGGATACAGGCCGGTGGTGAGGACGGACTTGGTCAGGGCATCGGTCGAGAGGTCGACCTGGTCGATGGTCTTGGCCAGGCCGTTCATGACGAACATGTACGGGGTGGTGGTGGTGCCGGTACCAGGCGTTGCCGTGGGCACCGGAGTCGCGGCGATCGTTCCGCTGTCGCTGACCCCGGATGGCGCAGTCGGCGCCCCGAGCTTGCAGGCTGCCAGCCCCAGAGAGATCAGCGCTACGGCCGGGAAGAGGTCGGAGCGGAACAGGGACTTTCTATGCATGGGCATTCTCCTCACAGGCGCCGGGTCCAGGTAGTCCAGATCGTCAGGCCCGGCATGGGGTAGTACGGTTCGAGCACGTAGTACGTGTTGAGCAGGTTCTGACCCTCGATCGCGAGGGTGTCGGATGAAGTCGGCGCGTACGCGACGCGCGCCGACAGCAGGCTGAAGGCCGGCAAGTACTCGGTGTTGGCCGCCGTGTCCGGGCGCTGGCCCGTGTAATCGAGCGTGATCGTTCCCTGGACCTGGCGTAGGGGCTGCCACCCGGCGGTGGCGCCAGCCAGCAACGACGGCTGGTAGGGCAGGATCATCCCCTTGCTGCTATCACCCGGAGTCACGTCGGTCACGGCTTGCCACGTGCCGTGCAGAGAGATCGAGGTCGATGCCGGCAAGGACGCCGACACGTGCCCCTCGAGCCCCTGGGTCCAGGTCTGCCCCACGTTGGACGGTGACCACTGCCCCCCGGCTCCCGGGGCCCACACGATGGTCCCCTGCCCGGCGGCGACGAAGGCGGTGAGCGCGGCCCTGTCGCCCGAGCGATCTGCGGCATCCAGGCCGACATCCCCCGTCGTGGCCTGTTCGGGGTGGAGGTCGGGGTTGCCGGCGGCGTCGGCGGACTTGGGCCAGTACAGGTCGTTGAACGACGGCGGATGGAAGGAGTGGCCCGCCTGCCCGCGCAGGCGCAGCCACGAGAAGAACACGTGGCTGACCCCGACATGCGGATTCAAGCTGGCCCCCCAGCGCGTGTCGTCATCCGCGCGCAGGCCCCCGGAAAGAACCGTGTGACCGAGCCGGTAGGAGTCCGTGCCAAAGACCGACCCGTCGTAGTCGGAACGGAACCCGAACCCCGAAGCGGTATCGGCCTCCCGCGTCAGACCCAGGCCGACCGACGCGTCGTGGGCACCGCGATCGTAGCCGGCGGTGGCGTGGAACTGCGTTGACTCCACGGTTCCCAGGGTCTCGGGCGGGCCGTAGGCAGCCTGGGGATCGTCGTAGTCGAGGGTCGCGTGGCGGTGCGAGAGGGACAGGACGGGCTGGATGATCGCACCGGCCAGAGGCGCGAACACGACCGAACCCAGAAGCGACTCGTCGCGCTGCTGAGCCTCGGGGGAGGGCTGATTGATGGGGCCCGGGACGCCCCGCTGGTCCGAGCCGTAGAGAAACTGAGCCGTCAGGCTCCCCGATGCCACCGGAAGGGTCCTGGACAACCAGGCTCCGGCCTCGTGATACTGCGCGTTAGCCCGCAGTTCCTGGGCTCCGCGATAGATCTCCGGGAAGGCGTTGGTCGCGGCTTCGGCCTCGATGGCCGCCTCCTCGCGATCATCTCCCTCGCCGTGGCCGATCTCCACCTGGAGCCGTTCGGCTCCGTAAGATCCCAGCCCCAGTGAAAGCGACGGATGCGGGGGCCCGGAGACCAGGTTGATGACGCCGCCGATGGCATCCTGGCCGTAGCGAGCCGACGCGCCGCCCTCGCGGATCTCGACGTGGTCAACCCCGAGAAGGCTCACTCCGAAGAGATCCGTGGTCCCGGTCTGGGGATCGTTCAGGCGCACGCCGTCCCGCAGGATCAAGATGCCCTCGCCAGTACTTCCCCGCAGAGAGGCGGTAACGAGGCTCCCCGCGGCGCCGTACCGGACCAGCGAGATACCCGGCTGGCCCTCGAGCAGGTCGCCCAGATTGGAAGCCCCGGAGGCGGCGATCTGGCGATGTGTGATCACCACCGTGTCCCCGGAGGCGCCACCGAAACGAGGGTGGGAGCCGACGACCTCGAGCTCGGGGAGCTTGAGCGGAAGCCTGGCCGCCGATCCCGTCGCCACGGTCGTCACGGACGCTCGCGCAGGCGGCCCCGCCGCAGCTGCCCGAGTCGCTGCGGACGCCGGCGTCGTCGCCGCCAGACCGGGGCCCGAAAGCAAAAGCACGGGTCCCAGCGCCGCCGCGATCGTCCCCGCGACGGACACCCGCCTGACGCGGGATTTGCGTCCCAAAAGAAAAGCCCTCTAACCAGAGGGCAAAAAGCTGGCGGCAGGCCGCAGGCCTGGTCGTGTTAGCTCCTTGCCTCGAAGAGCGAATCCACGGAACCGGGGCAGGGTATCGGGCTTGGCTCATCGCCTTACCGTTGCGGCACAGCGCCGGACTTGAACCGGACTTCCCCTGTACTCCCGTTTCGTACGGTCGCAAGCGTAGCCTACCGAGCGATCTGCTGTCAAGACAGGCGAGCCTTCGCCTGTTCAAGGACCGTGGAATCGGCCGCCAGCGTACGACCTGCCGGAGAAGGTGGCGCCGGCGGGAAACCGCAAGTCCATGCACAACGGCTTTCCAGGGCAAGGCATGCCCTCAGGGAGCCGATAATGAGCCCAGGACTACGGCCATGCGAGCACCCCCCACAGAAAAGCCTCCGCGTCCCCCCGGACGCCGGATCGCAGCGCGCCTGGTTGCTGCCATCGCGGTTGCGCTGACCTCGGGCTGCCTGCAGATCGAGGGCCTGTTCGGCCCCATTCCGCAGGAACAGGCCCAGCTGCAGATCCTCCGCGGCATGCAACACGCACTCTCGCTGTCCTACAACCAGCCCCTGAGCTGGATGATCAAGGGCATCCAGGAGGTCCTGGCGATGGGCATCCCGACCTTCTACGGCACGGATCTCGGCCCCTATCTGCAAACCGTCCCGTGGCCTCCGATGCCCGCGCGAGATCCCAATCTGGCCGCACCGATCTACGGCGACAACATGCCGCAGTCGGCTCAGGAAGCCAACGGCGAGGTCTACGAGCTCGAGAGCACCGACCAGCTGGAGCTGATGCAGTTCCTCTTCAACCCGCAGAATAGCCAGGGTCAGATCCCCGACTCCGGCGCCATCGCCTGCATGCCGCCCGGCTGCAAATCCTTGACCTACGACGTCAACCTCCTGCGATCGCGGATCGGGATGACGGGCTCGCTGCAGGTCTCCACCACCACGCGCACGACCTGGAGCAAGATGAGCTCCCCCGACCCGCATCAGCCCTTCGTCTTCGGCGACCTCTGGAAGACCAGCCAACCCGACGACATCAACGCCACCGTCAACCTCAACTACGAGGGGCAGACAGGCACCATCAGCCTGTCGTTGAGCCGATCGCAGACCCCGACCAACAGCCAGACGATCCAGCTCCAGCAGGTCCAGATCAACGTCGACCTGCCGCGCATCAGCTGCAACCTCAGCGGCAAGGTCAGCGAGGGGGCCCTGGCCTTCTCCGATGGCTCGCTCTCGCTCACCGACGACCAGGGCAACAGCCAGCAGCTCCAGGTCACGATGCTGTCCCTCGAGGGCAACTCGGGCGAGCTCACGATGATGGATCAGCAGGCGATGCTGGCCTTCGACCTCTCGCTCGACAATGGCATGCTCTCGGGCGAGGTCGACAGCACCAATCCCAACCTCTCGCGATCGCTGGCCACGATCGCCACCACGGGCAACCAGACGACGATCACCTACCGCGACCGCGGCTCGCCCGAGATCTGGAACTGAACAGCGCCTCGCAGCATAGCTGCGCCAGGCCTTTTGCAGTTTGAACGGGGCCCTCTGCGCGGTCGCTTCGCTGCGCAACCGGGCCCCGTTTGACTCATCGGGCTCGATCCATTCAAACCGGGAGCACTCTAGCGTGACACCGTGGCCAGATCCGTGGGCAGGGCCTGGCTGGCCTCGCGGGCGATGGCAGCCGAATCGCAGGGCGCGGTGCGGGTCTGCCCCGTCGTGTACCTGACGAAGGCCGCCGCGAAATCGAAGGCCACGCTCGTCTTGCCGCCCAGGTAGGAGGCGAGGGCGACCGGAGCGATGCGCGCGGGATCCAGGGCAACCGAGAGCCCTTGCCGGTACTGCAAGGCCATCGCGGCCGCGCTGCTGGTGGCATCGAGGTCGACCTCGACGCCACCAAGGTCTGGCCCGGCCCCGGGTGGCCGGGAAAGCGCGACGGCGGCCTCGAGAATCGGCCCGTTCCAGGGAGCCGGCTCGGGGTTGTCGAGCTGCACGAGAAAGAAGGTGGGGGCGGCGGGCAGCGAGCTGGCGTCGACCTCGAGCGCATAGCTACCCTTGGCGGGCTGGGCGGGCGTCGCGGCAAGGGTCTGGCGGGCAGTCGTCGCGCCGAGGCGAGCCAGGGTTCCGGACAGCGAGACGATCGAGATCGACGCGCCATCCAGGGCCAGCGACTCGGGCACGGGCAGCGTGAGGGTCCCCGACAGCGCCACGAATGGCACCGGGTGGCGCGCACAGCCGGCCAGGGCCAGGGCCAGGGCCAGCGCGAGCTTCCCGAACCGTACGGTCACAGCTGCCATGCTAGCGCCCGAGCCGCCAGGGCGGCCTGGACGTTTCGGACGAAGCGTCCGGCCGGTGTTTTTCTCGGTTTCGGCGGGTCCCCCTGCCAGGGAGAAAACCCCCGCCGCCAGCCATACCGCCGCCAGCCATCCCGCCGACAGCATCCTCCCGACTCAAACGCTCCCCACCTCGAAGGCCGAGCGACGCAGCAGCTTGCCCGCTGCCGGAGAGAGTTCGAGGGAACCGGCGGGTTCCCTCGAGTCACTGCCCGAGCCCTGCGAGGGAGAAAACCCCCGCCCCCCCTCAGCTCACGACCGGCGAGAACGTGGACGGTTCGACAGCTTGTCGATCCGGCGGGCCAGATCGACCAGGGCAGGAATCGGAGGCTCGCGGCCCTGATAGGCCCTGAAAGCACCCCAGCCGGCCACACCGAAGTAGCCGGCGATGGCCAGGGTCAAGAGCAGCCCCACGAACAACGAAAGGGCGAAGACCGTGATGTGCCCGAGCACGGCCACGGCCGCAAACACGACCAGGCCCAGGATGACCGAGACCAGGGCGTGGACCCGGATGAGCCGGACCTGCCGGTAGGTGGGCACGGCCAGCAGGAAAATGGCGACGGGAAAGATGTAGCTGGACGCCGCCAGAGCTCGTACCGGTGTCGAGACGGGCCGGCGCGTCACGAACCCTTGACCTGAAGGTCCGGCCCCTGTGCCGGGTGGGAGCCTTCCGCCAGCGTGCCGGGGGTCGGAACGCGGACATCCTCCTCGATCGGCCCGGTGGCCCCGATCTGGATCGAACGCGTGGCGACGATGCCCTGCGCGCCATTCCGGACGGCCAGGGTGTAGGCCCCCTTCGGGATCGAGTCGACGAAGTAGTCGCCGATCCCGGTCGCCTGGCTCCAGCGATCCAGTTCGACCACGCCCACGTCGGCGCCGGCCAGCGGAGCCCCGGTGGAGTCGGTGATCCGTCCGTACAAGGTCGCCAGCGGAGCTGGCGGCGGAGCCAGCCCGGCGACGGTCTCGGGCCTCGCAAGACGGCGCCGGGCCGCCAGGGAGTCCGCGAGCGCACCGGGAACGCCGGCGACGCTCCTGGCTGGCCTCCCGAAGAGCGGCCACTGGCCGCTGTAGGCCACCCCCAGCGCATACGCCCGCTCGGTCGGCGATAGCCCCGGCTCCCCGATGCTGGCAACGTCCAGGTCAAGCCCCGGCATGGCAGATAGGCGCAGGCCGACGTCGAAGAACTGACCGGACTGCGACGAAGGTCCGAAGTACTCGCCATAGAGATCCAGGGCATCGGAGACCGGCAGCTCGAGACCGGCCATGACGCGAGAATCCAGGTTCACGAACGGCCAGGACAGCGCAGCGCCCGTGAATCCCAGGTGAAGGCTCGCGATGTTGCGCAGCTGGCCGGAGATGGGAACATCGACGTCGCGGGAGACCACCATGAAGAGGTTGTTGGGCGACACGAAGCTGGGATTGGTCGAACCGGGCACGGTCAGCGTCCCGAGCGCAAGATTGGTGAGTCCGATGGCAACCCGGGTCGGGTTTTCGGGCGTCGAGCCGACGAGCTGGTAGATGGCGCTGCCCGTCAGGGCCGGACCGGCCCCCCAGCGGCCCGGGTAGTCGAGCGTCACCTCGAGCCCCCGCACGATCCCAGCCGACAGGGAAAGCGGGCACAGGAAGTCCGAATCCAGGATCGTGGGTTCACCCGAGATCCGGTAGTGTCCCGGCTGCAGCACCGCTCCGGTGGGCATCAAAGCCAGGCCGGAGTAGCCCCACAACGAGGCGGCAGCGTGGGCCGGACCGGCCAGCATCAGAACGGCCACGGTGGCCGCCGCCCCGGCGGTCAGCGGGATGGCTGCGAGTCGCTTCATCTGGAACCTCCTGGGTGTGCGCGCCGGTAGGCCGCCGCTGACTGGTAGGCATCGTAGGCCGAATACCCCTTCACGCCGAGCTCGAGGACAAGAGCGCCGGCCCGGAAGTAGCCCGTCTGGAGGAGGCTGTCGAGCCCCCAGGCCGCCGGATAGACTAGCCACGAGCCCAGCATCCACCAGCCCTTGGACGCATCGCCGTTGTAGAACTGACCGAGGCCGTTGACCGCGAGCGAGAGCCCCATGGCGATCAGCGGGTTGTGGCGGGGGATCAGGGCCAGCGGGTTGCCGCCAGGCCGGATGGCCAGGACCAGAACCCCGGAACCCGACGCCGGACGGGCCATCGCTCGCACCGGGATCCGTGTCGGGCTCGCCGCCACGATGGCCGCAACGGGCGGTTGCGGTGCCAAAGCGGCGGGTGGCGCGTCCATGGGGGCATCCTAGGCCATTGTGGCTCCCAGGAGCAAGGCCACCGGTCACTCGTTCCCGAGATCCGCGGCAAGCTGGCCCGACCAGGCTACCTCGCCGCAAGACAGAGCTGATCAGCCGGGTGCACGTTGCCCGTGCAGAGCAGATCGGTAAACTCCCTGCGGGCGACGCCATTGGCGTGTCAACTCGGAGGTGGCCGGTGAACAAGGGACAGAGCCTGGCTGGCGGCATCGGCATCGGCCTGGTGCTGATGTACGTCCTGGATCCTGACCGCGGCCGGACCCGCCGCGCCGTGGCACGCAACAAGGTCATTCACACGGCGGCAAGGGCCGATCGCGCCGTAGGCATCACGGCCCGAGACATGAGCCACCGACTGGAAGGCGTCGTCGCACGCCTGCGCTCGCCGGGAGGCCAGGTTGCGGACGACATTCTCGCGCTGCGGATCCGATCGCGCATCGGTCGCTACGTCTCCCACCCGCACGCGATCGCCATCGCGGTCTCGAACGGGCGGGTGGCCCTTTCGGGGCCCATCCTGGAGGACGAGATCGTCGGCATCCTGCGCGCCGTCCGCGCCACCCCCGGGGTGATGGACGTCGAGAGCCGGATGGAAGCCCACCGCTGGGCCGAAGACGTGCCCGCCTTGCAGGGCGGGGCGCCTCGGCGCGGCCTGCGGCCGGACATCTTGCAGGATCGCTGGTCGCCCACGACCCGGGTGCTGGTCGGCCTGGCCGGGGCAGCCCTGGTGACGAGGGCGCTGCTGCGCCGAGGGGTCGGAGCCGCGCTCCCGGCGGCCGCCGGTGCGACCCTCATCTCCAGGGCGGTCTCGAACCAGCCGGTCCTGCGGGCCTTGGGCATCGGTGCCGGGCGTCGCCTGGTCGACTTCCAGAAGACCTTCGAGATCGACGCCCCGATCTCCGAGGTCTGGCAGTTCTTCAAGGATGCCGAGGACCACCCCCGCGTGATGGCCCACGTGCTCGAGGTCAGGAACCTCGGCAATCAGCACTACCACTGGGTCGTTCCGGGACCCCTCGGACTCGATCTCGAATACGATGCCCTCCTCGTGCGGGAGGAAGCCGAACACCTCCTCGAGTGGGAGAGCCTCCCGGGCGCGGAGATCGGCATCATCGAGTCGGTACGCCTGGATCCCACCCCTGCGGGCGGGACCCGCATCGACATCAAGCTGTCCTACCATCCGCCCTTTGGCCTGCTGGGCCACGCCGTGGCCTGGCTGACCGGCACCGATCCCCATCACGCGCTCAACGAGGACATGGCCCGGGTCAAGTCGTTCCTCGAAGAGGGCAAGACCACCGTTCGCGGCAAGGAAATCACCCGCGAACAGCTGACTGCCCACAAGGTGCCGGTCCAGGCCGGCCAGCCCGGGGCCACGCAGGAGCCACGGGAAGATTCCGCGCAGGCCCCGGCCGCGGCGACCGGGAACGAAGTGGCCACCGAAGCGCTCGAGGAGTAGAGCGTCCTCGCCTGCAACGGATTCCGTTCGACTCCTCGGGCCCGATCCCGTCGATCAGAAGGACATGCGCAGGCCGAGGAGGTTGCCTTCGCCGTTCAGCCCCAGCGTGGCCTCGAGGCCCGGGTGGAATCGGTAGCTGACCTCGAGGCCCGCGGCCGGCCCGCCGAAGACGTCGAAGGGACGGGTCGGGTTGAAGAGCGGCACCACGAGGTTCAAGCGCCCGACCAGGTTCGGGGTCAAGGGATAGGCCAGCCCGAATCCGGTCTCCAGGGGAGGCATGGAGGGGAACGGCCCGCCCTTGATCCCGGTGTCGGCCCACAGCCCCACGATGCCGGCGATCGAGAGCCCGGATCGGCCGCCGTTGATGAACTGGTAGAGCAGGTGCACGTCGAAGCGCTCGCCGATGGGTGGCGAGGCAAGCCACGAGACCGACCCGCCGCCCAGCCAGCTCGGCGCGAAGGCGTCGTCGAAGGACACGCCGCCCCCGAATCCCAGCCCGATTCCCAGGGTGCGGGCCCCCGGTCGAAAGTCGGCAGCGGGCAGAGTCGAGGCCCACGCGGGAGCCGCAATTCCCGCGAGCAGCACCGAGAGAGCCACGCGGACGGCCGCCCGCCGGCAGCGAAGTCGCATGAGGATTGGCTCCGTCTGAAACATGAGACTGGCGAAGATCATACCCGCCGGATCTCCGGCGGCGATCGGTCATTTTGGCCAGAGCCATGCGCCACACCGCCGGATGCGGACGTGCGCATTGACAGCCCGAGCGAGGATCCGGATAATGAGACTTCCGCGCCG
Source organism: bacterium (assembly GCA_021781555.1). Classification (GTDB taxonomy): domain Bacteria; phylum Cyanobacteriota; class Sericytochromatia; order S15B-MN24; family VGJW01; genus JAJXWQ01. Next base: position 18,207 of record JAJXWQ010000032.1, on the reverse strand, counting down.
AGGTGGCGGAACTGGCAGACGCGCACGTTTGAGGGGCGTGTGCCGAAAGGCGTACGAGTTCAAGTCTCGTCCTCGGCACTGATCCGCGCCGTCAGCCCAGACGGCGCGGTCGCTCTTTTGGTGGGCACGCGAGCGCGCCTCGGGGCCGTCAGCTGGTCGGCTCGCCGAGACGGGCGCGAGCCAGCGCCACGGCAGCGGCCGAGAGATCGGAACCGAAGTAGCGCCGGCCCAGCTTGCGTGCGACCGCGCAGGTCGTTCCGCTTCCGGCGAAGAAATCCGCGACCAGCCCGCCGGGGGGGCAAGAGCTCTCGATGATGAGTTCGAGGAGGGCCTCGGGCTTCTGGGTCGGGTAGCCCAGGCGCTCGGCTGCCATGTTGTTGAGGGCCGCAACGTCCCAGAAGTCGGGCATCTTCTTGCTCTGGCCCCGCATGCGCCGGGAACGCGCCGGAACCTGGGCGGGCACGAAGTACTGGCCGTCGGGCCGCCGCGCATACCACAGGATGTCGTCGTGCTTGCGCGGCCAGTAGCGCGGCGATGAGCCGCCCAGGCCATAGAGCCAGACGATGTGGTTGAGAAAGCAGTCGCGACCGAAGATCCGATCGAGCTCGACCTTGACGTAGTGAGAAGCTCGCCAGTCCAGGTGAACGTAGAGGCTGCCGGAGTCCGCCAGGCAGTCCCGGGAAGCTTCGAGAATCGGAACCAACCAGGCCAGGTAGTCCTCGAGAGAGGCCCAGACGTCGCAAAAAGCCGCCGCGCGCGCCTGGTGGATCCGACCGGAAGCAAAGGGCGGATCCAGGTAGATGAGATCGACCGCTCCCGGCTCGAGGCTGCGGGCAGCCTCGAGGGCGTCGGCCTGGATCAGGACCCGGCCGGCGATGGCCTGCTCTTGCATTGCGGTACCCATCTTACCGGGCCCGACCGGGCCGGGTAACTGTGCTATACCGATGGCATGGAAAGGCTCCCCTGGCACGGCCCGTGCTTCACCTGCGGTCCCGTCGAAAACCATCCAGAAGGTGCCCGTTACTTCACCGAGGATGACGGCACGATCCGCGCCGAGATCACCCTCACCCAGCGCTGCGCGGGGGCGCCCGGCCATGCGCACGGGGGCAGCCTGATGGCGGTACTGGACGAGGCCATGGGCTGGTCCGTCTGGCGCGCCGGCCACCGGGCCCTGGCCGCCAGATTCGAGTCGAACTTCCTCATCCCCACCCCCCTGGGGGTTCCCCTGGTCGTCCGGGCGCGGATCACGGGCAAGGGCAACCGTTCCATCCGGACGGCCGCCGAGATCCTCCTGCCGGACGGCCGCGTGAGCGCCGAGGCGAAGGGGGTCTTCGTGGATCTCGGCGAGCGGTGGCAGGAAAAGTTCGGCGAGAGCTGGGAAAAACTGCGCTCCCCGGGCGCCTAGGCCTTTTGCAGTTTGAACGGGTCCCCGATTGGATCCTCGGGCCCACTCCCGCTGGCACGCAAGCAAGTTGGGAGCGATCGCACGAAGACATCATGCGCTTCCCGGATCACATTCGAGGGAACCCCTCTCGACCCGAGTCGAGAGGCGCCCGTAAGGTTGGAGAACGGCCATCGGCCGAGGAGCGACCGCGATGAAGAGCGGAATGGTCGTGGCGAGGCATCCCTTGCACCCCGCCCTGGTCCACTACCCGATCGGCTCGGCCCTCGTCGCCCTGATCGCGGACTGCATCTATCTCGCCACCCGCGTGCCGTTCTGGTGGGGGATGACGTTCTGGAGCCTCATCTTCGGGGTGGTCGGCATGTTCGTGGCGATCGGTCCCGGGCTCTGGGACTACGCGACGACCGGACGCCTCCTGGTACCGCGCCTGGGTATCGCCCACATGGCGCTCAACGGCCTGGCGCTCGCAACCCTGGTGGCGGACATCGTCTTGATGATCGTGTACCGCTCCGGGGCGGGGGGGATGTTCAACCTCACCTTCGGCCTGACGGTGGCGGGCAACGTTCTTCTCGGCTACGCGGCATGGCTCGGCCGGCAGATGGTGTACCGGTACCGCGTCGGGGTGGCCGAACCCGGCGAGAAAGAGTCCCCGCTCTTCCGCGTCACCCTGGCTCCCGAGCAGACCGAGATCGCCCACAAGAGCGATCCGCGGGATCTACCCTGAGGTAGTCTCCCCGCGATCGAGCGCCGCGAGAAAGCGAGCTGGCACGCGACCGAGTTCTTGGAGAAGATTTCGTGAACGTTTAAAAATATCCTTTCCGGCACCAGTCCTTCCGGATAGTCCCTCTAGGCCTTTTGCAGTTTGAACGGGGCCCTCTGCGCGGTCGCTTCGCTGCGCAACCGGGCCCCGTTTGACTCATCGGGCTCGATCCATTCAAACCGGGAGCACGCTAGAGAAACGCAACGAACGTACGCAGTAGCCATGCAGCATGGCCGAAGAGGCAGGAGAAAATGGCAGTGTCGGCGCAACACACCTTGGCAGTCGTCGCAGGAACACTGCTGTGCGGGGGAGCGCTGGGATTGCTGGCGGGATGCTATGGCCCGGTGTCCCGCTGGACCTGAACCTGGGCTCCCACCCTTCGACCCAGCCCGCCGTCGGGTCTTCGAACCAGAGCCCGGCGTCATCGGGAGTCCCGACCGGGTACCTACAGCTGCGGGTTCCGACCGCCGGGTTCACGACCCAGGCGCTGGTGTCGGACATTGCCCAGGCGACGACCAAGACCTCGATTCCCGCCGGCACTTACTGGATGGTCATGGCCCACCCCATCGACGCCGCGATGATGACGTTCTCAAACGCGTCGACGGGTTCCATGTTCGATCCCACGCTGTCCCTCGACTTCTCGAATGTCCAGGGATACTTCGCCCAGCCGTCCGCGAGCGCATCCTTCCAGGTCGTGGCCTACCTGAGCAGTGGCGCGACCCAGAGCATCTGGTCGGGCTCCAGCGTCTACTGGCAGCACGTCTCGGTGCCGCTCCCCGCAGACTCCGGCTTGCGGCTGGCTTTCGACTTCTACAGCCAGCCGGACACCGATGACATGATCACGCCACCGTTCCTCTCGAACGTCCTGGTCACCGGCCTGGCGCAGACGAACGGATCGACTGCGGGCTCGCTGTCCCCGAAGCGGATCAGGCCCAGCGGATGAGGCCGAGCTCGTGCTTGTTGACCAGGGCCGGATGCTCGGGTATGACGCGGACGCCGACGCCATAGCTGCCGCCCTGGTTGAGCACCACCTTGCCCGAGAAGGAGAGGTCGCCATCGGCGGCATCGCCCTGGGGCCGCATCGGCACGACCTCGAACTCCGAGAGAGTTCCGATGCCGTTCGGCAGGGGACCATGGCAGATCTCGACGCTGACGTTGGCAGGGTCGAGGGTGCCGAGGTGCAGCCGGGCCGAAAGCTCGAGCTCCTGGCCGATGGTGGCCCTGGCCATGGCCGGCGCCGGTGCCTCGATCCGGATGCTTTCCCAGAGCTGGCTCATCATGCCTTTCCAGGCCGATACCTTGCGTGCCAGCTCGAATCCACCGTCGGCGTAGCGCCGCTCCATGCGAATGGTGGGGGTGTAGAAATCGTTGGTGTAGTCCTGCAGCATCCGGTGCGTCGAGAACTGGGGGGTCAGGGTGGCGATCGCGTCGCGGACCCGATCGCACCACCGGGGCGACACTCCCCCGGGCCCTGCGCCGTAGTAGAGCGGCACGATCTCGTTCTCGAGGAGCTCGTAGATCGCCACGGCATCCGCGTCGTCCTGCTCCACGGGATCGCGATACTCGCGTTCCTCGCCGATCGCCCACCCGTTCTTGCCGTCGAAGCCCTCCGGCCACCAGCCATCCAGGATGGACGCGTTGAGCACGCCGTTGGCCGCCGCCTTCTGGCCGCTGGTGCCGCTGGCCTCGAGCGGACGGCGCGGAGTGTTCAGCCAGATATCGACGCCCTGGACCAGGTGGCGGGCCAGGTGGATGTCGTAGTCTTCGAGGAAGACGATGCGGCCCTCGAACTCCTCGCGAGCGGCAATCGCGGAGACCTGCCGGATGAGCTCCTTCCCCGGAGCGTCGGCCGGGTGCGCCTTCCCCGCGAAGAGAATCTGGACGGGCCGGCCCTCCTTGCCCAGGAGGCGGACCAGGCGTGCCATATCGCGGAACAGCAAGGTAGCCCGCTTGTAGGTCGCAAAACGCCTGGCGAATCCGATGGTCAGGGCCTCGGGATCCAGCAGGTGCTCGGCCGCGGCGACGTGCTGGGCCGAATCGCCGTTGCGCAGGCGCTGCCGCTTGACACGCTCCCGGACCAGTCCGATCAGGCGCTCCTTGAGCTGGCGCCGGACGGCCCAGAGCTCGGCGTCGGGGATCTGCCGGATGCCCTCCCAGGCCGCGGGGTTGGCGAGCTCGAAGCGCCAGTCCGAGCCGACGAACTTCTCGTAGAGATCGAGGACCTCGGGAGCGACCCAGGTCTCGGTGTGGATGCCGTTGGTGATCGACCCGATGGGAATCTCGCCAACGGGAACGCCGGGCCAGACGTCCTTCCAGATCTGCCGTGACACCTGGCCGTGCAGGCGACTGACGCCATTGCATCGCCTGGCCAGACGCAGGGCGAGGATCGTCATGCTGAAGAGCGACGAGCCGTCCGGCTGCTCGATCCGGGCCAGCGCCAGGAACTCCTCGCGCCCGATCCCGAGCTTGGGCCAGAGCCGGGAGAAGACCCGGTCGATGAGATCGAAGCCGAAGGCGTCGTTGCCGGCGGGAACGGGGGTGTGGGTGGTGAAGATCGTGGTGGCCGCCACGACCTCGCGGGCCGCGTCGAAGGAGAGACCGCTGTCCTGAACGAGCTCGCGCAGGCGTTCGAGGCCCGAAAACGCCGAATGGCCCTCGTTCAGGTGATAGGCGGCCGGCCTGAGGCCGAGGGCGCGCAGGGCCCGGACCCCGCCAATGCCGAGGATCACCTCCTGGGCGATGCGCATCTCCTGGTCGCCGCCGTACAGCTTGGCCGAGAATCCGCGGTCCACGGGCGTATTTTGTTCGATGTCGGTGTCGAGGAGGAAGATCTTGACCCGGCCGACGCGGACCTCCCAGATCTTGGCCCAGACCGTGCGGCCCGGGAGCTCGACGCCGATGATCGCCGGGTCGCCTTGCGGCGTCGACGCCGGCTGGATGGGGAGCTCGGCGAACTGCAAACGCTCGTACACGGCTTCCTGACCGCCCTCGGCGTTGATCTTTTGCCGGAAGTAACCCTGGTTGTAGAGAAGGCCCACGCCCACCAGGGGGATGCCGAGATCGCTTGCACTCTTGCAGTGATCGCCCGACAGGATCCCGAGTCCGCCCGAGTAAATGGGCAAGGACTCGTGAAGACCGAACTCGGCCGAGAAGTAGGCGATGACCTCCCCCCGGAGCTCGGCGTGCACGTCAGCGAACCAGGTCGACGCGGGGTTCAAGTAGGCATCCAGATGCGCCATCACGGAGCCGAAACGAGCCAGGAAGGCCTCGTCCCCGGCGGCCGCCTCGAGGCGGCGCTGGTCGATCAGGCTCAGCAACTTGACGGGATTGTGGTAGACCCGCTCCCAGAGGTCGGCGTCGAGGGACTTGAACAGCTCCTGCGCCGCGTGGTTCCAGGACCACCACAGGTTGTGGGCGAGCTCGTCGAGACGGGACAGACGGGCAGGCAGGGCAGGGAACACCGAGATGCGGCCGAGAAGATTCAACGCTTTGGCTCTCCTGATGATCGAGGAAGCCTCATGATACCAGCCCCTTCGCACCCCACCGGTGGCCGGGCCGTTCCTGGCCGATCGGCCCGGCCTCGGGCGCTCGCCTGGTTGGCCAAATAGCCCCAAAGGCCTGGGCCAGTCGGCCTTGTGATTCGACATCCCTCGACATCAAGATTAACTAAGTGTCGGCCAGGCCACGAGACCGCCGACAGACCGAGGAGGTATCGATGTCGGACCGCCAGAAGGAAGAGAAGCGCCAGCGCAATCTCGAGTACGCCAAGAAGTTCAAGAAGAAGAAGAAGAAAAAGACTGCCCCGTCACCAAATCCCTTCATCTTGATGGCCCCCGCCGCGGGCCCCTTCCCGGCGACCTGCGCCCGCTGCAAGAAGCAGACCGAGGTACCCTTCCGCCCGACCGGACTCAAGCCCGTCTACTGCGACGAATGCTTCGCCATGGTGCGCTCGGGGGCGTACGTACCGCTGCCGACCGAGGCCGAGCCGGCTCCGGTGGGCTGAAGCGGACACCGCAGGCGCATGGCGGCAAAGAGGCTCTCGATGGCGGGGCCTCTTTGCCCGTCTTCAGCGCACAGAGGCGCGACGCCGGCCAGCGCTGCGCCCCTGCCAGCAGAGGGCGGTCCGCGGAACCACGAGGTTTCGGGACCGCCGTCAGCCGCTGTGCGCTTCCCGCGGGGGAAAGACCCCTCGCTCAGGACGCCTGGCCGGGGGTGCGCCCCTTGGGGGTCTGAGCGAAACGGACGCGCAGGAGGCACTCGCCCGAATGGTTGAGCTGCTCGGCGACGACGTACATCTCGAGCTGCTTCAGAACCGTCTCCAGAGACAGAGAGGGCTCGGTGTAGGTCCGAAGCATCAGGACTTCGTCGTTCCGGTGAACTTCGGCTTCAATCACCGTGTGCTCCTTTCGAGCTTGCCCACGGGTCTTCTCGAGATGCCTCTCGATCTTGCCGTGGGTGCCCTCGCCCATCGCCTCGAGAGTCCCGCGCCAGGCGTCGGGCGATGACTCCCGACCGGCTCTTCGCGGCTCCCGGGGCAATGCTATGCCGTCCGCGGGCAGGCGGGCATGGCCAGATTGCCCAATGTTGCGTGCTATAATCGGTCTTTGCCTTCAGGTGGCGAGCCGGTGCGTGGGATCGTCCCCTGGATGCTCCAAGATCGGCTCCAGTCGGGCTTCTTCCGGTTTCGGCCAGGCGGTGCCGGTGCTTCGATCCTGGAAGCCGGGCATGACAAGGTTGCGGCGTTGCAACCACGGCCTCGGCCGGCCGCGCCGAAGGCGGCGGGGCGCCATCGGACGCACCTGGAAGGAAATTATGGCCTCCGAAAAGGAACGAGCGCTCGAACTGGCGATCGCCCAGATCGAGAAGCAATTCGGCAAGGGCGCCGTGATGAAGCTCGGAGAGAGCGCCCGCATGCGTGTGGCGACCGTCCCGACCGGCATTCTCTCGCTGGACGTCGCGCTCGGCGTCGGGGGCCTGCCCAGAGGCCGGGTCGTCGAGGTCTACGGACCCGAAGCCGGCGGCAAGACGACCGTCGCCCTCACCGTCGCCGCCCAGGTGCAGCGCGGCGGAGGCATCGCAGCCTTCATCGACGCGGAGCACGCGCTGGATCCGGTCTACGCGGCGGCGATCGGCGTCGACGTCGGGGAACTCCTGGTCTCGCAGCCCGATTCGGGCGAGCAGGCCCTCGAGATCGCCGAGCAGCTGGTCCGCAGCGGCGCCGTGGACCTCGTGGTGGTGGACTCGGTCGCAGCCCTGGTCCCCAAGGCCGAGCTCGAGGGTGAGATGGGCGACGCCCACGTCGGCTTGCAGGCCCGCCTGATGAGCCAGGCCCTGCGCAAGCTCACCGGCACCATTTCCAAGTCCAGCGCCATCGTGCTGTTCATCAATCAGCTCCGCGAGAAGGTGGGCGTGATGTTCGGCAACCCCGAGGTCACCACGGGGGGACGGGCGCTCCGGTTCTACGCCTCAGTTCGCATCGAGGTGCGGCGAATCGAGACGCTCAAGCGCGATGGCGGCGAGATCGGCAACCGGGTCAAGGCCAAGGTCGTCAAGAACAAGCTGGCCCCGCCCTTCAAGGTCGCCGAGTTCGACCTGCTGTTTGGCCAGGGGGTCTCTCGCGAGGGTTGCGTGCTCGACCTGGGGGCCGATCTCGGTGTCGTGACCAAGAGTGGATCGTGGTTCTCCTTCGACGGCGATCGCCTCGGCCAGGGCCGCGACGCCACCCGCGAGCATCTCCGAGCGCATCCCGAACTCACGGCCACCCTCGAGGCCAAGGTCAGAGCCCTCGTGCTCTCGCCGCTGCCCGAGGAGACCGCGCCGGGCGAGGTGCCCGCGCAGAACCTTCCCGCGCTCAAGTAGGTGCCCCGAACGAGATGAGCGGATCCACCCTGATCTTCACATTCGGCGCAGCCCTGCTGGTCCTGGCGATCAGCCTGTTCGTCTACACCCAGGTCCGGCGCTCCAAGACCGAGGCCCAGGTCGCCGCCGCCATCCGGGAGGCCGCCGAGGCCAGGGCCAAGGCCGAGGTCGAGATCGAAAACGCGCGCAAGTCGGCGCTCCTGGCGGCCAAGGAAGAAGCCGATCGCCAGAAGGTAGAGCACGAGGGCCTGCTCAAGGAGCAGCTCGAGGATCTCCGCGCCCGGGAACGTCGCCTCGACCAGCGCGAGACCTTCCTCGATCAGAAAGCCGAGAGCCTGGACCGCAGGGCCGCCGACATCCAGGTCAGCGAAGCTCGCGTCGCCACGCTCCACGACGAGACGGCGTCCCTGCGGGACAAGCACGCCGCCGAGCTCGAGCGTGTCGCGGGCCTCACCCGGGAGGTCGCCAGGGCCCAGCTCTTCGATCGCCTCGACGAGGAGCTTTCCCGCGAGGCGGCCGCCAAGATCAAGCGCGTCGAGCAAGAAACCAAGGAACAGGCGGATCGCCGCGCCCGCGAGATCCTCACGACGGCCATCCAGCGCACCGCGGTCGATCACTGCGTCGAGCGGACGGTCTCGGTCGTCCAGCTTCCGAGCGACGACATGAAAGGGCGGATCATCGGGCGCGAGGGGCGCAACATCCGCGCCCTCGAGACCGCCACCGGGATCGACCTCATCATCGACGACACGCCCGAGGCGATCATCCTGTCGAGCTTCGATCCGGTGCGCCGCGAGGTCGCTCGCATCGCCATCGAGCGCCTGGTCGCCGACGGCCGGATCCATCCTGCCCGCATCGAGGAGCAAGTCGACCGCGCCCGCAACGAGGTCGAGGAGACGATCAAGGCCGAGGGCGAGAAAGCGCTCCTGGAGCTCGGGATCGCCGGCGCCCACGCCGAGATCGTCCGCACGCTCGGTCGCTTGAGGTACCGGACCAGCTACGGCCAGAACGTCCTTGCCCACACCAAGGAGGTCGCACACGTCTGCGCGTCCGTCGCCGCCGAGATCGGCGCCAACGTGGCGGTGGCCAAGCGGGCCGCCCTGTTCCACGATCTCGGAAAGGCCATCAGTCACGAGCACGAGGGCGCCCACGCCGTCCTCGGTGCCGACCTGGCCCAGAAGTACGGCGAACGGCCCGACGTCGTCCACGCCATCCGCGCTCACCATTACGACGTCGAACCCGCCTCGATCGAGGCCTGCCTCGTCATTCTTTCCGACGGCATCTCGGCGGCACGCCCGGGCGCCCGGCGGGAGAACATCGATGTCTACATCAAGCGCCTCGAGAAGATCGAGGAGATCGCCCGCTCGTTCACCGGCATCGAGCGCGTCTTCGCGGTCCAGGCCGGCCGCGAGGTGCGGGTCATGGTGGCGCCGGACCAGGTCGACGACGTGATGGCGGCCAAGATCGCTCGTGACGTGGCCCGCAGGATCGAGACCGAGATGGAATATCCGGGCATGATCAAGGTGACCGTCATCCGGGAGACCCGCAGCACCGAGTTCGCCAAGTGATCGCCGCCCCCCGCCGCGGCTCTCCTGGGTTCGTATCACAGCTCTCGGCCGCAAGGCCCTAGATAGTCGGTCCTCTTGCTCCACTTTCTCTTCATCGGCGACGTGGTCGGCCACCCGGGGCTCGAAGCAACTGCCCGGGGCGTTGCGCGGATCAAGAAGGAACGCCCGGTCGATCTGGTGATCGCCAACGGCGAGAACTCCGACAACGGTTTCGGCCTCACCGAGAGGAGCTACAACACCCTCAAGGCCTCCGGCGTCGACATCGTCACCCTCGGCAACCACGCCTGGGACAAGAAGGAGATCTTCCGGTTCATCGACACGGCCGAGGATATCGTCCGGCCGGCCAACTACCCGCCTGGCACGCCCGGCCGGGGCTGGACGACCAAGCAGGTCCAGGGCCACGAAGTCGCGATCGTGCAGGTGATGGGCCGGACCTACCTCAACATCGGCGATTGTCCCTTTCAGGCGGCCGATCGCGAACTCAAGGCGCTCTCCCAGCGAACCCGCCTGATCCTGGTGGAAATGCACGCCGAGGCGACGGCCGACAAGCAGGCACTGGGCATGTACCTGGATGGCCGGGTCAGCGCCGTTCTGGGGACCCACACGCACGTGCAAACGGCCGATGAACAGATCCTTTCGTCCGGGACAGGGTATATTAGCGATATCGGCATGACGGGCCCCAGCCGGTCGGTTCTGGGCATGCGGCCCGAACTTTCCCTCAAACGCCTCCGAGAACAGATCCCGGTCCGGTTCGAAGTCGCGGAAGGGCCCACGGTCTTCTGCGCCGTATGGCTGGCCGTCGACACGGAGACGGGGCTGACGCAGCAAATCGAACGTATCCAGCATCGTTGAAATAGCCCCGTCACCCGGCGAGGCCGCATCGTAACCAGAGGTCAGGGCAGTGGACGCCAGCGTCTTCAAGGTCTCAGCAAAGTCGAACCCTTCGTCGGTGGCCGGAGCCCTCGCCGGGGTCCTCAGAGAGCGCGGGCGAGCCGAATTGCAGGCGATCGGGGCCGGGGCGATCAACCAGGCCGTCAAGGCGATCGCCATCGCACGCGGCTATGTCGCGCCCGGCGGAATGGATCTCGTATGCGTCCCCGCCTTCATCGACATCGAGATCGACGGCGAGGAAAGAACGGCAATCAAGCTCATCGTCGAGCCCCGCTAGGGCAAACGCCCCCGAACTGCCGGATCGAGTTCCCTTCAGCCCGGCGCCGTCCCCGGGTCCGGGCCGCATGGGTTGGAGGGTCGGGAGTCTGGCACGACGGGCGATCATCCCGTAACATGTTTTCTCCTAGGCCTCAGCCTTGAGGCGGGAGCCCTCCAAACGTACCGTCAACTGAGAAGCGAGGATTGGGAATGGAGCTCGTCATCACCGGCAAGAACATCGATGTCACGGATGCGCTGCGCAAGTACGCGGCAGACAAGCTCGTCCGCATCACCCGCAACATCGACGGAATCCTGTCCACGCAGGTAGAGCTTTCGGTCATCAAGAACCCGTCGGTCTCGGACAACCAGGTGGTCGAGGTCAAGCTCGTCGCCAACGGCACGGTCATCCGGGGGGAGGAAGCCTCGGACGGCATGTACAAGTCGATCGACCTGGTCTCGGACAAGATCGAGCGCCAGATCCGGCGCCACAAGCAGCGGCTGGAAGAGCGCCGCCGCGAGCGCACCAAGACGGCGATGGCGATCGTCCCCGAGGAGGCCGCCAAGGAGATCACGAGCGCCGAGGAGGCCCCGCAGATCGTCCGGCAGCAGTACGAGGTCAAGCCACTGGCCCCCGAGGACGCCGCCTACCAGCTCGACCTCTCGGGCAAGGATTTCCTCGTCTTCCTCGACCGCGCGACCGAGAAGGTGGCCGTCATCTACCACCGTCGAGATGGCAACTACGGCCTGATCGAACCCGGCCAGGCCTGATCCCCGAATGGCCCACCCCTACGAGACCGGCCAGCGGGTCTTCCTCGAATTCGGAGAGTCCCGGATTTCAGGGGTCGTGCGCGAGCTGACCCTCTCGACCGCGCTGGTGGCCTGCGACTTCCCGGCCGCCCTGGAGCCGACGGGGACGCTGCTGTGGCCTGACGGAGTCGCGAGTTCGGTCGATCTCGCCCGGGCCCGGGTCGAGCTCGTCATGCGGGTGGCCCTGCCCGAGAACCCGGTCCCGGAGGCCGGGCGCCCCGTAGAAGCCTCGGGCCGAAGCATGGACGTCGCCGACCACCGGCGCATGCTCAGGCTGGATACGAGCGTTGACCTCCGGCTCGCCGATCCCCAGGTAACCGGCTCCCTGGTCGTCGGGAAGACCATCAACCTGTCGGCAGGGGGCGCGCTGGTGCTGACCGAAGGCTCGCTCATCGTGGGCAAGGAGTACGTCCTGCAGATCGAGCTGCCCGAGGAGCCGATGCTCCTGCGCGCCAAGCCCATCCGACGTACCGGCCACCGGAGCTATGCGCTGCGGTTCCTGGTCGCCCCCGAGGTAGGCCACAAGCTCATGCGACAGCTCATGGCGACGATGCGCACGGGCCCCCCGCCTGGCAAGCGCCCGCATCTCAACTTTCGCAAGGCCTGATGGAGACCCAAGCCGATCCTCCCCGCGCCGCGGACGTCGTGGCGCCCGGGGCGCCGCTCGAGTCCACGATCGGCGGCCCGGCCGCGGCATCGTCACGCGAAGCGGGTCCTGGGGGCGAGATGACCCTCGTCGAGCACCTCGAGGAGCTGCGCTGGCGCATCATCAAGAGCGCGGGGGCCGTGGCGCTCGGCTTCGCGCTCTGCTTCTGGTTCAACCAGCCCATCATCAGCTGGCTCTTGAACCCGGCCCTCAAGGTTGCCGGGGTCTCCTCTGGCAGCCTCATCTTCACGACCCCGGCCGAGTACTTCATGGCCGCGCTCAAGGTCGCGTTCTTCGGGGGCATCTACCTGGCGCTTCCCATCATCCTCCATCAACTGATCGCCTTCGTCTCCCCCGGCCTCACGCCGACCGAGCGCAAGTGGGCCGTGCCGATGACGATCGCCGCCGCCCTGCTGTTCACCCTGGGCGGGGCCTTCAGCTACTGGGGCCTGTTGCCCATCTGCCTGCGTTTCCTGGTCGGATTCGCGCCGACGACGATCGTGCATCCGATGCTCACGGTCGGCTCCGTGCTGACCTTCACGACCCTCTTCCTGTTCGCCACGGGGGTCGTCTTCCAGCTGCCACTCATCCTCCTGGGGCTCTCGCTGCTCGGCGTGGTCAATTCCCGGATGTTGACGCGGTTCCGCAAGTTCTCGATCCTCATCGCCTTCGCGGCGGGGGCCATCCTGACCCCCTCCCCGGACCTCTTCTCGACCACGCTCCTGGCTGTGGCCCTCATCGTGCTGTACGAGGTGAGCGTCGTGCTCATCCGTCTGGCTGGCCGCTGAGCCGATCGGACGAGCCTTGGGCCCGCTACCTGGGGGCCCGACCCTGGAGGAGCTGCCGGCGCCGCTCCGGCTCGGCCGGCCCGTGGGCCATGACGATGGCGTAGATCACCTCGGGGGCCAGCTTGCGCATGACGTCCATCACGCCATCGGTGATGACCGAGACCTTGCCACTGTCGCGCACCTCGACAGGAATCGCCGCGATGATGGCCTGGATCGCTCGTTGCTGGTTCATGCCCGTCCTCCTGAGCTCGGCCGTGCCGTCGGGAGCCTCTTCCCGGAGCGCGAGCCACGGATCGAGCATAGGGGCCGGGTTCCTGGGGAACAACGAGCGCGCGATTCTGTGGGTCTTTGCCTGGTCCTTCCCGGGACCTGGCCCCCAAGCTGCCGCCCCGGCGCCGCCAGCCGGCGCGCAGATGGCACCCATCAGCTTGAAACCACGCCACCTCGCCAGCCGAGCCGCGCAGCAGCTTGCCCGCAGCAGGGCGAGTTTGAGAGGGGCAGCGGCCCCTCTCAAGCTGCTGCCCGAGCGCAGCGAGGGAGACCCCCACCTGCAGCTCAATCCGGCAGGGACGGGATGCCCACCCGGTCGCGCCCGGCCTGCTTGGCCGAATACAGGGCCTGGTCAGCCACCGCGATCAGCTGTTCCGGCGTGCGACCATGCAGCGGATGGCAGGCGAAGCCCAGGCTGGCCGTGACGTTGCCACCCGGAAGCTGGTCCTGGTCCTTGAAGACGTGACGCTCGATCACCCGCCGGAGCTTCTCGGCGGTCTTCTGCGTCCCCTCGACCGTGGCCTCGGGGAGGATGACGGCGAACTCCTCTCCGCCGTAGCGAGCCACGATATCGACCTTGCGGGTGTGGTCGCGCAAGAGGGTGGCCATCTCCTTGAGCACGATATCGCCGGCCGGGTGGCCGAGGAGGTCGTTGCAACGCTTGAAGTGATCGATGTCGAGCAGGATGAGGCCGAAGGGCCGCCGGTAACGCTCGCCCTTCTCGTGCTCTTCGACCAGCCGCTGGTTGAAGAAGCGCCGGTTGTAGACCCCGGTCAGGCCATCGGTGATCGAGCGCTCGTGCTCACGCTCCCAGGAGATGGCGTTGGACAGGGCCGAAGCCGTGTGCGTGACCAGGGTCTCGACCATGTCGCGCCCCAGGGTCTGGGTCGCGGATTCCGTCGCGACCACGACCAGCCCCAGCCACTCGTGCTGCTTCCGCATCGGGAAGAGCAGCACGTTGCCAGCCTGCTCGAAGGGAGTCCCCGCCAGGGCCTCCCGCGGCAGCTCGACCGAAGGCGGATAGCCGGTCTTGTCCAGGTAGTAGAGCCACTGGTCGGGCGGACTCGGGAAGTTGGAGCTGGACCCGGTGGCAAAGGACCAGTCGTCGCCCTTGCAGAGGAACACGTCGACCCAGTGGATGGGACTCATGAAGCGCGGCAGCTGCTCGACCAGCTCCTGGCAGGCGCGGTGAATGTCGAGCGTCTTGCCGACCTCGTGGGTGGCGCGCGTCAGCTCGCGGAGCTGCGCCACCAGGGTCCCCGCCCGCTCGCCTTCCTCGCGAGCCGTGGAATAGAGCCGCGAGATCAAGAGGGCGCCGGTAGCCGCCTGCGCGAATTCTTCCAGGGTGTCGAGGTCGAGCGAAGAGAAGTAGCGGGGGCGCAGACTGCCCACGACCAGGACCCCGAGCTCCTCGCGCTGGGTCACCAGGGGAGCGGCCGCCAGTGCTGCCAGCTTGCGACCCGCGAGCTGCGGAATGGAAGCCACGGCGGCGCTCACGTCGTCGAACGCCTTGGCCCGGCCCGACGACAGGACCTCGGCCAGGAACCCGGCCTGGGCCAGGGGCAGCAGGGAATCGCCGGCCTTGGCCGCTCCCTGCGCCACCACGTCGCGCCAGGATCCTCCCGCCGCGGAGAAGACCTCGAGATCCTCGACGATACGCAGGCCACCCGCCTCGCGGTGGTACAGGAAGGCGACCTCGATCCCCATGGCCTGCGCCACGATGTTGCAAAGCCCCTGCGAAAGGCCCCCGAGGTCGTAGGTCGTGTTGACGTTCAAGGTCAGGAGCTGGAGGGCCTGTAGCTTGCGGGCGACCTGCCCCACCATCGCATCGGCTCGCATCGCGCGCCGCCCCAGCGCATGGGCGGACAGACCGGCCGCCATGATGTTGAGCGCCGCCTGCGCCTCGGCACCCAGCGGCACCGGGACGAACAGGACGGCGCCCAGCGGACGGGGAACGGTGAGCGGCGCCGGGTACCAGGTCTCGGCCCCGTCGGCCAGCACCGCCGTCGAACCATCGACAAAGCCTGCGACCAGCTCGGAAAGCCGGGGCTCGCGCGAGTCGTCGGCCGAAAAGGCGCACCACGGCTGCGAAAGCTCCGACCGGTAGGCCACGAAAGCCCCCGTGACGCCCAGCGCATCACACCAGACGCGGGCGGCCTGGCGGCAAAAGTCGGCCTCATCGTCGGCCTCGCTCCAGAGTCGGGCCAGCGGGCCGACGACCTGACCCGTGAGAACCTCGGATAGATGTATCATTTGCGAATCAAACATCGCTCGTTCCCGAACCGGCCCTCCCGCTCGGCCGGACGACGAGCTCAGCAAGTACCTCCCTCGCGGTGCCTCTTTACAGCAAGACCGGATGCCTCCCCTAGAGGTTCCCCAGCATGCTGTCGATGCTGCCCGCATCGAGCTTGAGGCCGGGCGAGGCCCCGCCGCTGCGTGCCTTCTTGAGAAGCGGAGAAATCTTGGCGATCGCCAGATTGAGCGCACCGCCTACTTGCCGCTCGGGCCTACTGGGCAGGAACGAAGCCACGAGCGCATCGCCCGAATCCAGCAGATTGAAGACAGTGTAACTGCTGGGCCCGGCCTGCTGGAAGGTCGAGACCTCACCCTCCCCCATGAGCTCGGAGAGGGCGGTCAAGCTCTTGAAGACCCCGGCGACCAGAGCGGCCAGGGCGGACTCCGTCACGGGTCCCTGGCCCGCACTGGCCAGCAGCAGGCCGCTGCGCTCGACCACCGCCGCGGAGCGGGCGCCGTCGTCACGGACCAGGGCCTCCAGGGCGGCGTCCAGGCCGGCCTGGAGTTCGACGGTCACGACCAGCCGGGTCAGGATGTTGTGTGCCTTGTCCCCTTCCAAGTGGCCTCCAGTCGCCATGTGGTTCCTCTTTTACCCTCGCTATACCCAGCTACGGGCTCAGGAAACCCGGCCTCCGCCACGAAGATCGCCACTTTCAGTCATCGAGCGACTTTGCGCCATGGTGTTCAGGCTCGTGTACGCAGGATCTACACGCAGGTACTTCCCGGACATTGCGCTTGGGGCCGATAGCCTGTTAGGCTTCACCATCCGGGCCCCGCGCCGACGGCCTCGAGTGGCGAGAACTCCGGTCCGCGGAGATGCCTCTCCTCGTGACGGCGGGCGCCCCAGGACCCGTCCATGGGACTCGCACGGTGCGCGGCGACCAGACGCCACCGGTCTGCATTGGGGAGACGAGAGACGATGTCAACAGCGCAGATGACCGCCACCAAGCGCGTATACCTGTTCTCCGAAGGGAACGCGTCGATGCGCGACCTGCTCGGAGGCAAGGGGGCGGGCCTGGCGGAGATGGCCTCCAACGGCCTCCCCGTGCCGCCGGGCTTCACCATCACGACCGAGGCCTGCCTGGCCTTCCTGGCCGAGGGCGGCCGCCTGCCGGATGGCCTCGAGGCGCACGTCCGCACGGCTCTGACCGACGTCGAGAAAAAGACCGGCCATGTCTTCGGCGATCCGGCCAACCCGCTGCTGGTCTCGGTCCGCAGCGGCGCCAAGTTCTCGATGCCCGGCATGATGGATACCATCCTCAACCTGGGCCTCAACGACCGGACGGTCGAGGGCGTCATCCGGCAGACCGGCAACGAGCGCTTCGCGTACGACGCCTACCGCCGTTTCGTGGCGATGTTCTCCAACGTCGTGCTCGGCATCAAGATGCACAACTTCGAGCACGTGCTCGGGGAGTTCAAGCACAAGGTCGGCGCGAAGGTCGACACCGAGCTCGACGCCGCCACGCTCAAGGACGTGATGCACGCGTTCAAGGCTCTGGTACAAAAAGAGCTCGGCAAGCCCTTCCCCGACGATCCCTGGGGGCAGCTCAACATGGCGATCGAGGCCGTGTTCAATAGCTGGAACAGCGAACGCGCCATCACCTACCGGCGCCACGAGGGCATCCCCGACTCTCTCGGCACGGCCGTCAACGTGCAGGCGATGGTCTTCGGCAACATGGGCGAGGACTCCGCCACGGGCGTGGCGTTCACCCGCAATCCCAGCACGGGCGAGAAGAAGCTCTACGGCGAGTTCCTCACCAATGCCCAGGGCGAGGATGTCGTGGCCGGCATCCGCACTCCGCGCCCCATCGCCGATCTCGGATCGGTCATGCCCGAGACCTTCGCCGAGTTCCAGCGGGTCGCAACCTTCCTCGAGAAGCACTACCGCGACACCCAGGACATCGAGTTCACCATCGAGCGGGGCAAGCTCTACATGCTGCAAACCCGCACCGGCAAGCGGACGGGCGTCGCAGCGGCCAGGATCGCCAGCGAGATGGTCGACGAGGGCCTCATCACCCGCGAGGAGGCCGTGATGCGCCTGGCACCCGGCCACGTCGTGCAGATGCTCTTGCCCCATCTGGATCCCAAGGCCAAGGTCGAGGTCCTGGCCAAGGGCCTGGCGGCCTCGCCCGGAACCGTCGGCGGGGCGATCGCCTTCACCGCCGAAGAGGCCGAGGAAATGGCGCAGGCCGGTCAGGCCATCCTGCTGGTCCGCCCCGAGACCTCGCCCGACGACATCAACGGGATGATCGCCTCCAAGGGCGTCCTGACCAGCCGCGGCGGCAACACCAGCCACGCGGCCGTCGTGGCCCGCGGAATGGGCAAGCCGTGCGTCGTCGGCTGCGAGGAGATCTCGGTCGACCTGCAGACCCAGACGCTGACGGCGCCCGGTGGCGTGGTGTTCAAGAAGGGCGACTTCCTGAGCATCAACGGCTCCACCGGCGAGGTGCTCAAGGGCCTGGTGCCGACCATCGCCCCCGAGCCCACCCGGGAGTTCGCTCGCATCATGGAGTGGGCCGACGAGTTCCGCCGCCTCCGCGTGCGGGCCAACGCCGACACCCCGGAGGACGCCAGGCGGGCGCGGGAGTTCGGTGCCGAGGGCATCGGCCTGTGCCGCAGCGAGCACATGTTCTTCGCCCCCGACCGCCTGCCCGTGGTGCAGCGGA
>JAJXWQ010000031.1 GCA_021781555.1 bacterium | reverse complement strand
GCAATCCGGACCTCCCGTTGTCCCGTTGTGGTCTTGTCTTTTCCACAAAGGAGCACAACTTGGAGGTCCGGTCCATGTCGGCCAGCCTCGGTAAGAAGCTGTCAGCTCGCTAATTCAGTGGCATTGCCTTTAGACCGGTTTCGCCTGGAAGTCAAACGGGGCCCGGTTGCGCAGCGCAGCGACCGCGCAGAGGGACCCGTTTCAGCTAAAAAAGGCTCGAGCCGCCGCGGCTACCCTACGGGAGCGCCCCCGTGACGGCCCTGGCTGCATTGACCCGGCCCCAGCCGTACAGGTCATCGAAACCCGGCGCACCCAGGTCATCGGCCGTCTGCGCCAGGCGGTTCTTCACGCGATCCGCCCAGGCGCCGGAGTCCTCGCTGCCATCGTTCGGCGAATAGACCGCGTCGATCGCCGCCGCGACCCCGGCCACGAAGGGAGCCGCCGCGCTGGTTCCGTTGAAGAGCTGGTAGGCGTTCGTGTAATTGCCGTTGGTGCCCTCCGCCGTGGTCCAGATGTAGTTGCCCGGAGCGCTCACCCAGATCTGGGGGCCATGATCCGAGTACGGGGTCAGCATCTCGAAGCCGAGGTACTGCATGGTGACCGAGACCGCGATGCACCACGGGCTCGTCGCCGGCATCTCCACGGGACCGCCGTCGTTGCCGGCCGCAACGGTCGTCACGATGCCGCGATCGTGCAGGAACTTGAAGGCATCGTCATAGGCGGCCGACACGCCGAAGCCCCCGCCGAAGCTGAGATTGACGACACGCACCTTGGTGCCGGCAGGATCGACGAGGTTGGGATAGGGCGAATCCGAGCGACCGTAGTAGCCGGCAATCGACAGGCCCTGCAGGATGTCGAAATCGGTGGCGGTGTTGGCGGGTCCCGAGATCTTGATCGGGAGGATCGCCGCGCCGGGGATGATGCCGGCGGCACCGATGCCGTTGTTCTTCCTGGCCCCGATCACACCGGCAACCGCGGTACCGTGGTCCTCGGCGCTGGGATCGAAGGAGCCGGTCGCCACGTTCTGCCCGCTCGTCAGCTGCTTCGTAGCGTCAAACCCAGGCAACACCTGCAGGTCGGGATGACCGGGATCGACGCCCGTGTCGAGGACCGCGACGGTCGTGCTGGCCACGGTGGTGCCTCCGAGGGCACCGAGCACGGACCATTCGCCATAGACGTTCGCGACCTCCGGCCCGTACGACCACTGGGTCGTCAGCAGCGGGTCGTCGGTGGGAGGGGCCGACTGCATGTGGACCACGCGATCGGGCTGGGCGGAAAGCACACCGGCCAGCCGTGCCACTGCAGGAGCGGCCGCATCGGGATCGGCCGTCGCGTCGTTGAGTCCCAGGAGCACGTAGCGATGTGAAAAGTCGACCTCGCCCAGCACCGTCGCACTGCCGTAGGGCCCGAGATCCACCGGTGGACTGGCGGTACCGTCGAGTTCGACGATGATGGCGTGGGCGACCCCGGACGTCGTGCCGAG
Organism: bacterium; assembly: GCA_021781555.1. Classification (GTDB taxonomy): domain Bacteria; phylum Cyanobacteriota; class Sericytochromatia; order S15B-MN24; family VGJW01; genus JAJXWQ01. Next base: position 38,806 of record JAJXWQ010000031.1, on the reverse strand, counting down.
CGTGACGGGTGGGCGATCGGCGAAGAGCGGGGAGCCGGCAGCCGAGGATCCGGTCGCGCTGCCAGCCAGGGCCGACGGGGACCCGGCCGAGTAGCCAGCCACCGGGACCGGGAGGCCCGGCCGCGCCACGGCGCAACCATACAGCAAGGTGGCCAGCAAGGCGGTGACGGCCCCGCTGCCTGCGATGGTTCGTGGCCGGAAAGCCGCGATCGTCGCCCGGTCAAAAAAACGGGCGCCGCCCGGCTCTCGAGAGCGCTCCCCGCGAGTCCTCACGGCAGCGGCTCCGTGTTGTACACCTCGACCGATCGCAAGGCCCGGCCATCCGCTCCTACGCCACCCGCCACGAGGATCTGATCGCCGAGGGCGACCGCCCCGGCCAGCGAGCGGGCCACCGGCAGCGAGGGCTCCGTACGCCAGGTCCCGCTGGCTGGATCGTAGGACTCCACCGTGGCAAGCGCGGACGAGCTGGCATCGGTGCCCCCGATCGCATAGAGGCGACCGCCAGCCGCGACGAGCGAGAGTCCGTAGCGTGCGGTCGGCATGGCCGGAAGCTGGGTCCAGGCATCGGTCGCAGGATCGTAGGCCTCGAACGCGCCGGTCGGGGTCATCTGCGCGCTGGCAGCCGTGACTCCGGGCTGGTTCAGGACCGGATCGGTCGCCGCGGTGCCGGTCCACTGGAATCCCCCGGCCGCATACAGCTTGCCCCCGAGCAGAGCCGCACCGAGGCTGGCTCGGGGGGTCGGCATCGGATCCTTGACTTCCCACTGCATGGTGGAGTCCGACAGCGTCTCGAGCAACCCCAAGGTGACGTACACGTAGGCGCTACTGCCCTTCACGTTGCGCTTGCTGGTCCCGCCCACCATGTACAGGGTCTGGCCATCGGAGGCCACACCGACTGCGGTGCGAGGCGACTGCAAATCCGCGAGGTTGAGGTTCGCAGCCGGCGCCGGCTCCTCGAGGATCGCCGGCTGGGCAAAGGGGTCGAGAAAGACCGGCGAGGCGTCCTCTGGCATCCCGAGGGCCTCGAGATCCCGACCGACGACCACGATCCGGTCGCCCAGCACCCCCGCCTGGCCGAGCAGCGTCTCGGTGGTGGAATCCTCGGGGTAGAGCTCGGCCGACCAGGTCTGCGCGCCGGAATCATAGCGCTCGAACTCGTAGTTGAAGTCCCCGCCCACCAGGAACAGCGTCCCGTCAAGGAGGACGGCCGAGGGGTCGATCTGCGCGATCGCCAGCGGCGACTGCTCCTGCCAGGAATGGGGCGGCACGCCCCCGAAGGACAGGCTCAAGCTGGCGGGCTGGGCGAAGGCCGTCAGATCCGCCGAGATCTGCAGCGAGCCTGCCTCCGGAACGACCGAAAGCGCCAGCTGGGCCGTCTGGCCGGCGACGATCGTCGCGCTTCCCGAGGCCTGGGCGAGCACATCGCCCGCGGAGTCGAAGACCTGCGCCTGGAGCTCCACCGGACCGGGCAGGAGGTCATCCCAGTGGGCCACGGCAGCTCCCGACTGGAAGGCCGCCCGGGGTACGTCCACGACAGGAGTCCCGGCCGGGATGTCGAGCCCGCTGATGGCGAACTTGACGTCGGCGATCGCCGCCTGGAGGGCCTGGACGGCGGGCGCGGCCTCGATGTGGACATCCAGGCGACCTCCCGCAACGCCCGCGGATGCCGCCGTCCCGGACGCCCCGACGCCGCCCGTGCAGCCAGCCAGCGCCAGGATCCCGAAGACCATGATCCCGAGAGCCGATCCCGAGCGGCCGGCTCGGTCTTTCGCCCCCCGGCGGCGAATCCGCTGGCTGCACGGCCGCATCATGGCGTGGCCTCCGGCCCCGCAGCGCCTGCCGGGGTGGGAAGGATCGACCCGTCGAGGGTGACCTGGAGCGAACCCGCGAGCGCGGAACCAGGGGTGGATGACGGCGCCGCGCTCGGCGAGCAGCCCGGGCTGGCCAGAGACGTGGGACCGGTGGTAGGTCGCAAAGAGCCAGGCTCGGTGCTGGTACCCTGACTGGCGACCGAGCCCGCTGCCGCGCTGCGGGTCACATGGTCCGGACACCCGGAAACCAGGCCGACCGCCAGTCCGAGGACCGCCATCGCCTTCATCCGGACGCCTTCACGGCGACACCTGCAAGGTTTCAACCGACGCGAGCGCCAGGGCCGAGCCGTAGGCCGTCTGATTGAACTGGTGGGCCGGTGAACCCCCGATCGCCCAGAGGCGCCCCCCGACGTACAGCAAGCCGAAAGACGACCGCGCCGTGCCCAGCGGGGGCGCCGGCAGCCACTCGCCGAGGGACGGATCGTAGCGGTAGACGTCCGTCACGGGCACCTCGTCAGCCGTCACTCCGCCGGCGGCGTAAAGGGAGTTCCCCGCCTGGGCCAAGGCCAGCTCCGATCGCCCGGCAGGAAGATCGGGCCAGGCGGTCCACCTTCCCCCGGTGAGCGCCTCGACGGTGGCAACCGCCGGGAGCGTGGTGCCGGGCCCGGCGACCCCCTGTTCGACCGCCTCGCGATCGCCCCCGGCGACCACGAGCGCGCCGTCGAAAACGGCCACGCCGGCCCGCTTCCGGGGGGTGCGCATGGCTGGCAGGGTCGCGGGATCGTAAGTCCAGAAGCCCGTTCCGGGGTCAAAACTTGCGAAATGGCTCGCGGCAAAGGGGGGAGCCGGAATATCGTCGAAGAAGGTCCACAGGGCGAGCAGATCGCTTCCCGAAGCGATCGCTGCCATCGGGACGGTGGGGTGGGCCTGGAAATCCAAATTCGGTGCGCTCGCCCCGTTCAGGGGCGCCCAGGATGCAGAGCTTGACGTGAGATCGAGACTCCAGGCATCGTCGTAATCCATACCGCCGCCGGTCCCGCCGACCACATAGAGCGTGCTGCCAAGGACGGCGGCAGCAGCACCTTCCCGAGCCTCGGCCTGGGGCGGCAGCGCAGGTAGGGCGGTCCACGCGGGCGACGACGCCTGGGTATCGAGCTTCCAGCACGAGGCCGTCTCGGCCCCACCTTCGAGCACCCCGCCCACCACGTAGAGATAACGGCCATCGGTGGCCACGGCCGCGTTTCCTGTCGGCACGGGCAGCGCTGGCCCCGGTGTCCAGCCCGGGAAGGCGATCGTCACGGATGCCGAGCCACCGGCCGAGACCGTCACGCTGGCGCTGGCAAGCCCCAGGCCGGGCACCGATGCCCAGGCCGTCCACGATCCGGGCGTCACCGGAGCTACGGCGAAGGTCTCGGTTTCACTCGTTGCGGGCGCCAGCCCCGTTTGTACCGGAGAGGCCGGATCGTCGACCCAGAGCGTGGCAGGGGCGTCGTCCGGCACGCCCTGCAGCGTGACGTCGACCTCGGCGGGTTGCGTCATGAACGCCGTGCCGACGTCCATGTTCCCCGCCGACTTCGCCACGGCATCTGCCCACGAGGCCGCGTCGACGAAACTGTAGTGCGGCAAGCGATTGGCGCTCATGATCGCGTCGAGACTCCGTGCGACCACGCTTGGACTCGCGGTCTCCGCCAGCTGATCCTCGCCCGTTTGCAGCCAGCGGGCGAAGGCCCTCCCGACGGCGGTCGATCCGGCGTCGAGATCGACCTGGGTGGTGGGCTGGACGAAGGATGCCACCGCCATCCAGGCCGCGCCGGCAACGGGGTTGCCCGTGGCGTCCTCGCCCTGGACCGTGATCACCCGATTGACCCCCGCGGGCACGTCCGGGATCGCGAGCGTCTGGGACGAGGAACCCGCCGATACCGTCGCGAGGATCGGCGTGGGCAGATCGGCCGCGGCGAACGAGACCGCGTAGGTCTGCGGGACTGCGACGACAGCCTGCACGGCCCGCGAGACGCCCAGGGGCGCTCCCGGCGCCTTCTGCGCGGGCAGCACCAGCTCGACGCCGGGTCGACCGGCCGCCATCGCCGGGGTCCTCGCTGACCAGGCCGAAGGTGCGCTGCGGGCACATCCGACCGCACCGATCAGCGCCAGAACGACGGCCCAGGGCCAAGCCAGACGAACGGCCAGGTGGAGACCCTCCTAGACCTTTTGCAGTTTGAACGGGGCCCTCTGCGCGGTCGCTTCGCTGCGCAACCGGGCCCCGTTTGACTCATCGGGCTCGATCCATTCAAGCCGGGAGCACTCTAAGCTCCATTTACCCGAAGCAGCGACGTACGCTTTGGGCTCGAGGCTCCGTCGGCCCCTTTGCCCCCCCGACCGCACCACGGATCTTGCCTGCCCGCTTCCCTTGTCGGTCGTGACGATCGCTGTCGTGCAGCGAGGCTGTGACAGGCGGTACCTCGTCGTTAAGATCGATCCCGGGGGCTATCCTGCCTTCCCGGTGCCGGGAAGGGCAGCTGCCAAGCGGGGCAACGGGCCCTGCCACCGGAGTTTGGGAGGTCCGCACCGATGTCCAGATTCCAGATCGCCGCCGGAGCCAGCGTCCTGGCGCTGGCCACGGGGTATCAGCTCGCCTCCTCGCCAGCGGCGGGAGCGCGGCCGACGCGCCAGCCAACGCGGCCCGCCGTCACGATGACGACCCAGGCCGTCCAGGATCTGGCTTCGGCCCAAAACGGCCAGCCCCTGTACGCGGCCCACTGCGCGGTCTGCCACGGAAAATCGGCGCAAGGGAAGATCGGCCCCAACATCGTCAAGAAGACGCTCCCGGACATCAACAACGCGATCTCGACGGTTTCCATGATGAGCTCCTTGAGCAGCCTGTCGCAGCAGGATCGCGCCGATATCGCCGCCTATCTCCAGTCGCTCGAGTAGGATGGCCGCGCCAGGAACCTGGCGCAGCCATCCTTTTCCTCGGCTTCATTGCGGAATGGGACAGCCGCCGACACCGGTCGTCTGCGTGAGCAGCCAGGCATAGATGTCGGCGAAGTCCTGCATGGTCAGGTAGTGCCCGTCGGCCGCCGGCATGCTGAGCCAGTTCGGCATCGGCAAGTTGAGGATGATCCCGCTGTTATCCACGTCCGCACGGGAGGCAAACGCCAGCAGCGCCGCGTTCCACCCGGGATCGGCAGCCAGGTTGGGGGATCCTCCCGGGCTCGTGGCATCGAGACCGGGCACCCCGACATCGGTGATGGCCGGAGAGTTGTCGAAGATCGACTGTATCGTGCAGCCCTGGCCGGTCGTGCCGTGGCACTGGGCGCAGTTGGCGGCGTACTGCGCCTGGCCGTTGGCGGTGTTGCCGGGGGGCAACGGACCGATCGAGATGGTGAGCGGGGACGATACCCCGTCCTGGAGCCCCAGGCCCGAGATCGCCGCGCTGACCGTGACGCTGCCATTGCCCGTGACCAGGCCGTTGGTGAACAGCTTGTGCTTGAGGTCGGCACTGTGATCGTAACGCACCGGGTTCACGACGAAGAAACCGGTCGGCGTCGAGTCCGTGGCCAGGAGGGTGGCGGCGTTGGCCGGGGGTAGGGTGTCGTTGTCAGTCGCGGCCACGGTCTGGGGGCCGACGAAGTCGACCTCGGCTGTCCCTGGCAGCGACTCCGTCGAACCGTCGGACATGATCTTCTCCACCTTGAGCACGACGGTGTCGCCCACGTACACCTGGGTCGGCGCGATCAGGCGGTAAGCCGAGATGACCGGAGCACTGGGCGTTGGAATGGGGCTCGCGATCTCGCCGTAGTCCGGTATCGTCACCCAGCCCGGCGGGTGACCGGCCCCGCCATCCGGCCCGCCGATGTGGCAGGCAAAGCAGTTCGGGGCGCGCGAGTTGAGGCCCGGCTCGGTCGGACTCATCCCCCCGTGGCAGCCCGAGCACGTGATCAGGCTCCCGGGCGGCACGGCCTTGGTGTAGTCCCAGCCGGCCTCGACGACGAATGCGCCATGGAATACCGGCGCCGTCGGGACCGCCCAGCCAGGCGGGTGTCCGGCGGATCCGTCAGGCCCGCCTCCGTGGCAGGTGAAGCAGTTGGGAGCGTTCGGATTGACGCTCGGCTGCGCCGGGCTCACGCCCGCGTGGCAATCGGAACAGGTCAGGGCGTTGCCGGGCGGAATGGCTCGCGTGTAGTCGTAACCCGCAGCGATGACCGCCGCCCCGTGATATCCGAGGTGGGTTGGATCGGCCCACCAGACCGGGTGTCCCGCAGACCCGTCCGGACCTCCCCCGTGGCAGGAGAAGCAATTGGGGGCCGCCTTCAGGGGGCTCACCTGGGTCGGACTCTTGCCCGCGTGGCACGTGGAGCAGGTCACCCCCTCGAACTTGGCCTTGGAATAGTCGTAACCGGACTGGGCGACGACGGTGCCATGGAAGCCGGAGCTGGCGGGGTTCATCCACGACGGCGGATGGATGGAATAGGCCGCCAGATCCGAGGGGCGTTGGCAGCTGGCGAGGCCAGCCACGATCAGTCCAGGGGTGGCGATGGCCAGCGAGCGCCAGAGCCAGGCTAGTTTCGAGGAACGCATCGAGACGAGCTCCTAGGGTGTGCAAGGGGGCGGGTTGTGGCAGGAGGAACACTGCGGCGCGAGCTTGTTGGGACTGGGATCCGCCGTGGTCGCCGCATGGCACGAGTCGCAGGTGAGAGTTCCGGGCGAGGCGACCGCCTTGCTGAAGTCGCAGCCAGCGGCCTGGACCACCGTGCCGTGGAACTGCGGGCTGCTGGGATCGAGCCACCCGGCCGGATGGGCAGGTCCCTCGCCGGGCCCACCGGCATGGCAGGAGTAGCAGCTCGGGGCGGTCGACACCGGACTCGTCTGCTTGGGGCTGAACCCCGCATGGCAAACGTTGCAGGTCAGCGAGCCCGGCAAAGCGACGGCCTTGGTGAAATCACCACCGGCCGCAGCGACGAACCCTCCGTGGAAGAGAGGGCTGAAGGGGTTGTCCCAGCCCACAGGGTGCGCGGGCTGGCCGCTGGGGCCGCCGCCATGGCAGGCATAGCAGCTCGGGGCGCGCGAGTTCGTGTTGACGTCGTGCAGGCTGTAGCCAGCGTGGCAAGCACTGCACCGCATGTTGCCGGCCGTACCGTCGAACCCGGCCAGGTTCACGGCCTTGCCGTGGAAGTAGGGGCTGGTCATCTCCATCCAGCCGGTCGGATGTCCGGCGCCTCCGTCCGGCCCGCCACCGTGGCACTGGAAACAGCTCGGGGCTCGGGTATTCGGACTGACCTGCTGGGGGTCGAGCCCCGCGTGGCAGGCGGCGCAGGTCAGCGAGCCGGGAAGGGCGATCGCGGCCGTGTAGTCGTAGCCGGCCTCTCTGACCAGTTCTCCGTGAAAGAAGATGCTGTCGGGATCCATCCAGCCCGGCGGGTGGAAGGGCCCGCCATCCGGGCCGCCGCCATGGCAGGCGAAGCAGTTCGGAGCCCGGAGGTTTGGACTGACCTCTGTCGGACTGTCGCCACCGTGACAGGCCGCGCACGACAGGCCCCCCACGAAAGCCCGAGTATAGTCCCAGCCGGCTGCGATCACGAACGTGCCGTGATAGATGTTGCCCGAAAGGACATCCTGGACGTGAAAACTGGGGGACGCCTGGATCGACGCCAGATCTCCGCTGCCCGTCGCGCCGACCAGCGTGTCGGAGAGCAGGCCGAATGCGTTCGAGATCACGTCTTCGTGGGCCACCGACCCGGTCTGCGGCGCGATGGCCTGCAGCGCGCAGCTGGCAAGGTTCGGGGCAAGCAGGGCCGCAAACCCCACGCGGATGAACTTTTTCAACGTTCCAGCGGACATTGAACTCTCCAGCCTGCAACGGCCCTTGGGCCCTTTTGGCGCAGCAATGCCGATCCGGCGGCATCTTCCCGTTCCACCCGGAGCAACCGGGCGAGCTCTGTTTACAAGATTATATTACAAATCACTAAGCGACAAGACCCAAAAAGTCCTTCGCCGATCGGGGCCGGACGGCGATCGGCCCGCCAACAATGACCGGTTCGGTCAGGAACGCTTGCGGCGGGTCGGCCGGTCGAGCTGCGGCCGGGTCTGGCGCAGGATCTCGGCGCGCTGGCTGGATTTAAGCCCCACCTGTTCGAAGACGGCGTCGTCGAGGACCTGGGTCAGGGCATCGAGTTCCGACGGCGCGGCGCCGGAGCGCCGTGCCCCCAGGACGGCCCGGACGATCCCGGCAAGGGTATCGGGATCGGGGAGAATGACGGGCAAAGAGCCGAGCGTGGGGGCGTCCAGGTGCACCGTGAGCTGGGCCATGTTGGCGATGGCGACGCGGAAGTAGAAATCGGCCAGCCGGCTGTTCAAAAAGCCCAGGAGCGCCAGTGCATCGATGTCCTTCAGTGGCTCGAGCACGTTGACCGTATCCAGGGGCAGGACTCCCCGAGGAAGCAGGGTGGCGACGATGCCCGAGGCGATGTTCTGATAGCCAACCTTCGGCTCGACGAGCGCGGCCTCGGCATGCGCATCGAACAGGGGCGTGGTGCGGGCCAGCCAGCACAGGCCGTCCAGGGGCGAGTACCGGGAGATGTCCCGCCCGCGGACGACCGGCAAGCCAGGCGAAAGCCCGTCGAGGCGATCGCCGATGGCCGGATCCCGGGCCGAGATGGCGCACCCGCGACGGATGCGGCACAGCTCGGCGAGCGGAGTCGCAACCCGCTCGATCTCGGAGACGAGCGCACCGACCTCACCAGGGACGTAGATCGCCAGCGCGGCACGGGCCTGGTAGAAGGCTAGCGATTGATCGCCCAGCTGCTCGAGGCCACCCCTCCGCATCGACCACAGCTCGACCCGGGCAGCGGCGCGCTCCGGATCCAGGACGCCCGATCGCGGCTCCGTCCGCTCCGCAACGAAGGCCATCGCCTCGAGGTTGACGCCGCTGAACGCCTGCCCGAGATCCAGCAAAGTCCGCAGGCGGGCTTTTTCGAGAAGGAGCTTCCGGCACGGCGCATAGGCCCCTGTTCTGGTGACTCCGTGGGGAACGACGAGGGCGATCGTTCCTCCCTCTGCAGCCAGCTCGAGGGCGCGCTCGATGAACAGCGCCGTCGAATCGAAGCGCCCGTGGCCCAGGAGAAAGCGCCGGGCCACGCCCGGTGCCAGCTGCGCCCCGTACGGAGGATTGCCGACGATGGCCTCGAAGGGCCGGCTGAGCTCCGCGATTCCCCTGGCGGCAAGCGCATCGCCGTTCGCAAGGGCGGGCAGAGGCGGATTCTGCGCCCCGAGGGCGAGCGCCAGGAGCCGCAGCCGGATTCGCGCCACGCGAACGGCGAAAGGATCGAGATCCACCCCGACCAGGTGATCGCGAAAGACCCGCTGGACCAGAGCATCGTCATCCCAGGCCTCACCCGGCCGCAGACTCGCCAGTTCCTCGCGGTGGCGGCGATAGGCATCGACCAGCCGTCTCGCGGCAGGCGCCAGGAAGTGCCCGGTCCCGCAAGCCGGATCGAGCACCCGAAAGGCGGTGCCGGCCCGGGGATCGAAATCAGCCAGGGCCCGATCGAGCAGGAAATTCACGATCGCTGCCGGCGTGTAGAACTGCCCGAGTTGCTTGCGGTGGGCGTCCGCGAGCCCACCTTCGAACCAGGTCCCCAGCAACTCGCCGTCGCCAGCCTGCCATTCGATCCGGGCGAGCACGGGCTCGATGGCATGCGCCAGCACGCGGACTGCATCCGACATCCTCCGGCGCGTCACGTCGTCTTGCAGCAGGGGGCGGTAGAATCCAGTCAACTCCGATAGCGCCCGCTCCAAGCCCGGCTCCGCCGGCTCCCCGCGGATGAGCTGTTCGAGGACCGTGCCGACCAGGAAGACGGAAGCCTCCGCCCGGCGACCGGGCCCGAACAGGCCATCGGGAAAGCGCTCGAGGACGGCCTCGGCCGCAAACGCCAGCGCATCGGCACGGGCCGCATCGCCGGTGACCACCTGCAGGTGTCGAGAAGCCATGAGGCGATTATCTCCCGGCACGCCGGGCGCCGGAAGTGCCCCACGACACTCAGGCACCGGTACCCTCGCTGGCTCCCACCCGAGCTCATCCATCCCACCGATCGCGCCTGCACCTCGGATCGCGGCCGGTCGCCCGGCTCGCAAGCCTGTGCCATGATGAACACACGCTCCGTCTCGAGGGCTCCCACCCGAGTGCTTTCGCCCCGGAAAGGATCGGGCCCGAGCAGTCAAACGGGGCCCGGTTGCGCAGCGAAGCGACCGCGCAGAGGGACACGTTCAGCTAGAGTGCTTTCGCCCCGGAAAGGATCGGGCCCGAGCAGTCAAACGGGGCCCGGTTGCGCAGCGAAGCGACCGCGCAGAGGGACACGTTCAGACTCAAAAGGTACACACCATGAAAAACGCACCCGAAATCGAGGCCAAATTCCAGTTGCGCCCGGGGCAGAAAGAAGCCCTGGCCGCCCGACTGGGCGATCCGGATCGAGTCCTCGAGCAGCACGACGACTACTTCGACGTGCCGGGTCGGGTGTTGCGAATCCGCCGCGAGAACGGCCAGCTCCTGCTCACACGCAAGGATCCCACGGTCATCTCGGAAGACGGCATCAAGTCCCGCCACGAGGTCGAGTATCCGCTGCCTGAAAGCGTGGTCCCGCGGCTCGAGGAGCTCATCGTCTGGCTGGGGCACGAGCGGCTGACCAGCGTCTCCAAGCGCCGGGCCGAGTACGACGTGCCCGGATTCATCATCTGCCTCGATCGGATCGAGGGCCTGGAGCAGCCCGACTTCGTCGAGATCGAATCGGCGGGTGGCGACCACGACGCGCTGCTGCGCCTGCGCGACGATCTCGGCCTGACGGCCGACCAGGTCGAGCGCCGCTCTTACGCCGCCCTCGTCGCGGCGACGGTCCAGATGCGGCAGGCCGTAGAAGCGGAAGACTGACCCCGCGTCCACTCCCGCGTCATGCAGGCCGGCCACGAGGGCCTGCGCGCCGGATCAAAGGCGGCGGAATAGCGGTCCGGGGATGGGATCATGACGGAGATCGCCCCGGCCCCCAGACTCCTGATGCCAGCGAGCATCGTCACGACACGACGTCCTTCCTGCGTGGCGTGCCGGGCAGCGTCGCGAAGCCGATCGCACCGGCCAGAGCGGCGCTCCCCTGCCAGGGATGTCTCTCGCTCGAACGGTATCGCTGCAACTCTCTCGCCACTCCAGGTTGCACCTTGGGTTTCGTCCTATCGCTTCGTCGGCTGCTCGAAATCCCAATTCTTAACCCGTTCTTAGGAAAGTTTGTCCTCGGACCGGTGATAGAAAGAGCGGACTGGAGCGGGGACAGGAGAGGATCGCCGGATGAAGCTCGAATCGATCGTCGGCAAGACGCAACAGCATTCGCTCAATGGCCTGGCCAAGCGGGCCGCGCCGTATGCGGCCAAGGCGGCTACCGCTGCGCCCGCCACGACGCTACGCGCCCTCGATACCCGGGGAATCTCCCAGCTGGACCGCTCGGCCGTCAAGGAGGTCGCGAAGTTCAACTCGAACGTCCTCGCCAAGTCTCCTGACCTTCTCAAGATGAAGTACAGCCGGATGGCGGTCAACGCGTTCACCTTCCTGCGGGGCGCCGATCACCTGATGTACCACGACCTGAAGCGGATCGAAGGCAAGGAGATGGACAAGGGCCCCAAGACGCTCCTGCAGGGCGATATGCACCTGGCCAATTTCGGTTCCATGTCGCGGCCCGACGGCAAGATGTTCATGGCCCTCAACGACTTCGACGAAGCGTACATCGGGCCCGCCAAGCTCGACCTCAAGCGGCTGGCCACCAGCGTGGTGCTCGCGGGCAAGGAGGCAGGCTTCGCGCCCAGCCAGACCCGCCAGTTCGTGGCGGACTTCGCGGGGACCTATTACGATGCGCTCAAGGCCCAGAGCACGAGCCCCCAGAGCCTCGGGGATATCAAGGCGCCAACGGCCGTCGAGAAGACGCTCGAGACTGCCAAGAAGGCGAACATCCAGGATCTGCTGGCCAAGAGGACCGAGACCCGGAACGGGAAGCTGGCCTTCAAGATGTCGGAAACGACGCTTGCGGTCTCGGACAAGGTCACCGGCGACGTCCGGAAGGCCTTCGAGAGCTATCGGTCCAACCTGCCCGGCCCGGTCGCCAAGGAGCTGGCCCCGTACCAGATCTCGGACGTCGCGTCGGATGTGATGGGCACCGGCAGCGTGGGACGGGCTCGCTACCACCTCCTGCTGACCGCCAGCGGCAAGCCGAGCATGATCCTCGAGATGAAGGAAGAAGTTCCGTCGGCCATGGCTCCGTATGTCAAGACGCCCAACGTCTTCGGCGCCCAGGCGAACCGCGACCTGCTGACCAGCTACGCCATGGATGGGCGGATCGACCCCTTCTTCGGCCGGGTGAAGATGCCCAAGCGCGACGCGTTGCAGTCGTCATCCTTTCTGGTGCGCCAGATCCCTCTCGACCGGACGGCCATCGACCCGACGACCGTCAAGGATGCCGGCAAGTTCTCGGACCTGGTCAAGTACTACGCCAAAGAAGTCGCCATCAGCCACTCGTCGGGAGACAAGGCAGGCCTTTCCGGCGCCAAGGAAATCCTGGCCAGCCTCGGTCCCAAGGGGGACTTCTCTTCCGAATTGGTCAACTTTGGCCACCAGTACGCCCAGCAGGTCGAGCGGGACTTCAAGTCCTTCTCCACGGCGCTGGTCAAGGATCCTCTCCTCGAAAAGGCCGCATTGCACGGATAAGCGCCGCAAGGATCACCGCGGTTCGGCTACCTGTCAGCCGGCTCAATATCCAGAACCCCTTCGAACCGGGAGTGCTCGAGATCGCTCCCGGTTTGAATGGATCGGCTTTATATCGACCGCAGGAGCTCGGTGTAGGCCTCCCCGACCGCCTTGAGCAAGAGCGCCTGCTGGAAGAGCTCGGAGCCCTCTCCCACGCGGGCCTTGGTATCCGAAAGAGCCTGGGTCGTCTCGAGGATCTCCTCGACCGGTGCGCGCTTTGAGGCAGCTTGAGCGAGAGTCGAGTAAAGCTGGTCTAGCTCGGACTGGACCCGATCGATGCCCCCGGCAAGGTTGGCGATGACCTCGGTCAGCTGCTGAGCCAGAGCCAGGCGCTGGCGAGAGGATCCGACGTCGACCGCGGGAAGTGCCGGTACGGCCCCGCTGCTGGCAACGACCGCCTTGGACGGCGCGGGCCGCAACGGTGCGACGCTGATGGTGGAAAGCGGCCGCGCCGGGGTCTCGGTCGCCGGCACGACGGACTGGATCAGGTCCTCGAAACTCGTGGGTTGGGGCAGCGAGGATGGCGGCGCCACGACGGCTGCTGGTTCAAAAGCCGGACGCGGGGGAGCGGGCGGCATGACCGCGGCGGCAGGCTCGAACGCCGGCCGCGGCGGAGCCGGAGGGGCCAGTGCCTCGAAGGTGGGCCGCGGCGGGGCCGGAGGGGCCGGAGCCTCGAAGGTGGGCAGCGGCGGAGCCGGAGGGGCCGGGGCCTCGAAGGTGGGCAGCGGCGGAGCCGGAGGGGCCGGAGCCTCGAAGGTGGGCAGCGGCGGGGCCGGCGGCACCGACACGTCGAAGGACGGCCGCGGCGGTGCGGGAGGAACCGGTGGGCGGAGTCCCGCCGGTGGTTCGAAGGCCGGGGCCTGCGGCTGGGTGACGGCCTCGGGGGCACCGAAGGCGGGTGCCAGCGGCGGAGCCGCCGCGGGAAGCGGATCGACGCTGAGCTCGATCGCCGGTGGCATCGCAGGCGCGGCCTGCGGAACGGGCGCGAAGACAGCCGGTGCCTCCTGGAAGCTCTTGATCAGCTCGTCGATCTCGGCATCGACCGAACCGCCCGTGGCCCCGGGATCGGGCAACCCCTCGCCGAGGCCGGCAGGATCGGCCAGGGGAGCAAAGGGGGGAGGCATGTCGGATCCAGACTGGTACAGCGCCAGCAGGTCGTTGAGAGTCGCGTCGTCCCCGCCGGCGTCGCTCGTCCCCCAGAGGTCGGCGCCGCCGCCCCCGGGGTTGTTCATAAACGACATGTCCAACTGCGACTACTCTCCGATTTTGAGGACGGCCATGAACGCTTCCTGAGGGATCTCGACCCTTCCCACCTGCTTCATCCGCTTCTTACCCTCTTTCTGCTTTTCTAAAAGTTTGCGCTTGCGCGTGATATCGCCGCCGTAGCACTTTGCCAGGACATCCTTCCGCTTGGCGCTGACGGTCTCACGAGCCACGATCTTGGCACCGATCGCCGCCTGGATCGGAACCTCGAAGAGCTGGCGGGGAATCAGCTGGCGCAACTTCTCGGCCAGCTGCCGACCCACGTTCGCCGCTTTGTCTCGATGCACGATCGCCGATAGCGCGTCGACCGGCTCTCCCGCCAGGAGGATATCGAGCTTGACCAGGTCCGAGGGCCGGTACCCGGCGAGTTCGTAGTCCATCGAAGCATAGCCCTTGGTGCGGCTCTTGAGCTGGTCGAAGAAGTCGGTGATCATCTCGGAGAGCGGCATCTCGTAGACCATCTGCGTGCGATCCGCCGTCAGGTAGTCCATCGACTTGAAAACCGACCGGCGGCTCTGCGCCAGCTCCATGACCGCGCCCACGAACTCCGCAGGGGAAAGGATCGTGACCTTGACGAAGGGCTCCTCGATGCTCTCGATGTGGTTCGCGGGCGGCATGTGCACGGGGTTGTCAACCACGACCGGCTCGCCGTCCGTCCGGCGCACGTGATACGAGACCGAGGGGGCCGTCGCGATGAGATCGAGGTCGTAATGGCGCTCGAGGCGCTCCTGGACCACCTCCATGTGAAGCAAGCCCAGGAAGCCGCACCGGAAGCCGAAGCCCAGCGCGACCGAGGTCTCGGGCTCGTAGAGCAGCGAAGCGTCGTTGAGGGCGAGCTTCTCGAGGGCATCCCGCAGATCCTGGTAGTCGTCCGTGGCCACCGGGTAAAGGCCACAAAACACCATCGGAACGGCCTGCTTGTAGCCGGGCAGCGGCACCTCGGCAGCACGCCTGGCGTGGGTGATGGTGTCGCCGACCCGAGCGTCCTGGACGTTGCGGATCGTGGCCGCGAGGTAGCCGACCTCGCCGGCAGCGAGATCCCCGACCGGCTGCTGCTTGGGCCGCAGGACGCCGACCTCGCTGACCTCGAACTGTGCCCCTGTCGCCATCATCTTGATGGTGTCACCGACCTTGACCCGCCCGTTGACCACGCGGATGAACACGATGACGCCCCGGTAGGAGTCGAAGTAGGAATCGAAGATGAGGGCCTGGAGAGGGCCGTCCTGGTCGCCGCTCGGCGCAGGGATACGATCGACGATCGCCTCGAGGATCTCGGGAACGCCGCGTCCTTCCTTGGCCGAGCAGAGAATGGCCTCGGCTGCGTCGAGCCCGATGTCGTCCTCGATCTCGTGTTTGACCTTGTCGGGATCGGCCCCGGGAAGGTCGATCTTGTTGATGACCGGAAGGATCTCGAGATCGTGCTCGAGCGCCAGGTACACGTTGGCCAGGGTCTGGGCCTCCACGCCCTGCGATGCGTCCACCACCAGGAGCGCCCCCTCGCACGCCGCCAGCGCCCGCGATACCTCGTAATTGAAATCGACGTGTCCGGGGGTATCGATCAGATTCAGGACGTAGTCCTGCCCGTCTCTGGCACGGTGCACCAGGCGCACGGCCTGCGCCTTGATGGTGATGCCCCGCTCCCGCTCGATGTCCATCGAGTCGAGGATCTGGTCCTCCATCTCGCGAGCCGAAAGCGTACCCGTGACCTCGATCAACCGATCCGCCAGGGTCGACTTGCCATGGTCGATGTGCGCGATGATGCAGAAGTTACGGATACGGGCGATCGGATGGTCGG
Organism: bacterium; assembly: GCA_021781555.1. GTDB lineage: Bacteria > Cyanobacteriota > Sericytochromatia > S15B-MN24 > VGJW01 > JAJXWQ01. Next base: position 23,163 of record JAJXWQ010000031.1, on the reverse strand, counting down.
ACATTGGCGTTCATGCTATCACAGCCGGCCGTGGCGACCGGGGGCTCCGAGGGATTCCAGCGCCTGCGCGATGGCTTCGGCTGCGCGCTCGGCGGCACCCGATTCACCCAGCTGAGCGCGCACGGCCGCCAGGCCCTCGAGCTGGCTCTGGCGCGGCGGGCCCTCGCGGAGCAGGGGCTCGATCGCGGCTGCCATGGCGAGCGGCGAGGCCTCGCCCTGCAACAGCTCCGGGATGATGCCCCTGGCCGCGACGATGTTAGGCAGGGTGACGTACGGGATCTTCAGCAGGCGCCGCGCCAGGAGGGCGGTGATCGCCGAGACCCGGTATGCCGCCACCACGGGGGTTCCGCAGATCGCAGCTTCCAGAGTGATCGTGCCCGATGCGGCCAGCGCCGCCGTGCAGAGCGCCAGGACCTCCATCCCGGAAGCGTCTTCGATCCGATGGATGTAGGACCGCTGGCCGACCGTGGCGGCGATACGGTCAGCGAAATGCGACGAGGCCACCGGCAAGACGATCCGCAGCGCGGGGTTCCGGAGCCGGGCCAGCTCGGCGGCCTCGATCATCGGCTCGAGCAGGCTCCGGATCTCCGGATCCCGGCTCCCCGGGAACAGGCCCAGCACCATGTCGCTCGCCGCAAAGCCAAGCCGCCGGCGCAGGTCCTGGACCCTGGCAGGGTCGGGAACCTGGTCCAGGAGCGGGTGACCGACAAAGCGGACGTCACCGCCCGCCTGCCGGTAAACCTCGGCCTCGCGCTCGAAGACGGCGAGAATCGTGTCGACGCTCCGAGCCACGCGCCGGGGACCGCCCTTGAGCCCCCAGATCCACTCCTGCGGCGAGATGTAATAGAAGCTCGGGATGCCCAGGCGGCGCGCGGTCCGGGCGAGCTGCATGTTGGCTCCCTGGTAGTCGATGAGGACCACGGCATCCGGACGCTGGGACGAAAGGTAGGCCCTGGCGCGGGCCAGGGCCCGAGAGGCCGGCCGCAGGACCGCGAGATTCTCGGTCAGGCCGACCGCGGCAAGGGGAACCAGGTCCTCCAGGATCCGTACGCCAGCTGCAGCCATCCGGGAACTGCCCCAGCCGACCAGCTCGACGCCTGGCAGGCGTTCGCCGAGCGCCCGGGCGAGCCCGGAGCCATGGACGTCCCCCGACACCTCGCCGGCGGACAGGAAGAGCCTCATCTCCGAAAATCGCGGCGGAGCGCCGGCCCACGCCTCGTTCCGAGCGACTCGGCACCGCTTTGCAACCGGTTCAAGAGCGACTTCCCGGGCTCGTCAACTCAAGCGCAGATCGGTCAGGCCCGCGCCTTCGTCGCTCGTCGCGTCGCCCTCCTCGTCCGCCTGCGCCGCCTTGGCGCCAAGCCCCGTGAGGCCCCGCGTGCTGCGGTCGACGAAAGCCCGCAGGTGGGCTAGCTCGGGGGACGGGTCGAGGCCCGCCATGCGCTCGAGCGCCTGACTCACGTTCAGACCGGAACGGTACAGGAGCTTGTACGCCCGCTTGAGGGTGGTTCGCACGTTGGCCGGGACCTCGCAGCGCTGCAGGAGGACCACGTTGGTCCCGTACACCTTGGCGGGATTGCCCTCGACCAGCATGAAAGGCGGCACATCCTGAGTCAAACGACTCATCCCGCCAATCATGGCCATCTTGCCGATGCGGATGAACTGGTGCAATCCGGTGAGTCCGCCGATGCGGGCATAATCCTCGACCACGATGTGGCCCGCGAGGGTCACGCCGTTGGACAGCACGGTGTGGCTGCCGATCACGCAGTTATGCGCCACGTGGACATAGGCCATGAACAGGTTGTCGTCCCCGATCCGCGTCGTCTCGCCGAGACCCGTGGCACGGTTGATCGTCACGCACTCCCGGACCACGTTGCGATCTCCCATCACGAGGTACGATTCCTCGCCGGTGAACTTGAGGTCCTGCGGACTGGCACCGACGATCGCCCCCGGAAAGATCCGGCACTCCTGGCCGATCGAGGTGAAGGGCTCGAGGATCGCATGCGGACCGATCTCGGTGCGAGCGCCGATCGTGACGCGCTCGCCCACGACGGCATAGGCACCCACCCTCACTCCTGGCCCCAGCTCGGCGCTCGGATGAATCACGGCGGTAGGATGAACGTCGATCACGCTCGAGAAAGTCCTCGGAAAGGTCGGGTGGGGCTCGGGATCAGCCATCAGTCGACCAGGGAAAAGAGCAGCTCGCCTTCCGTCACGACCTTGCCATCGACGGTCGCGATGGCCTTGATCTTCCCGATGGTGCCGCGGACCTTGAGTAGCTCGCACGTCATCACCAGCTGATCGCCCGGGAAGACCATCCTGCGGAAGCGCATGTTGTCGATGCCGGCAAAGACCGCGAGCTTGCCCTTGTGCTCGTCGAGCGTGAGCAGGATCAAGCCGCCGACCTGGGCCAGCGCCTCGACCATCAGCACCCCCGGCATCAGGGGACGGCTGGGGAAGTGGCCCGTGAACTGCGGCTCGTTGACGCTGACGTTCTTGATACCCACCGCTCGCTTGCCCGGATCGACCTCGATCACCCGGTCGACCAGCAGGAACGGGAAGCGGTGTGGCAGGATGGCCAGGACCTCCTGGATGTCCAGCCCCCGCTTGCCTCCCAAACCCAGATCACCGGTGCCGCGAATGCGGGGCGAGCCATCGTCGGAGGGCACCTGGATCGAGGTCTTGTCCATGGTTTCCAGTCTAGCTGGCAAACGCCGCGACCGCTCGCCTCTGCGACTTGGCCTGAGCGATCGCCTGGCTGCGGAGCCGGCCGGCCAGCTCCACATGAAGGGAATGGCCCGCCTTGACGGCCACCACCTGGCCGTGCCAGGTCGCGCCGACCAGGGCGAGATCGCCGAGCAGGTCGAGCACCTTGTGCCGGACGAACTCGTCGGGGTAGCGCAGGGGCGAGGAATAGCCGTTGTCGAGCACCACGACCGAGTTCTCGAAGGTGCCGCCCCGGGCCAGACCCGCGGCGCGCATGCGCTCGGCGTCGGAAAGCAGGCAAAAGGTACGTGCCGGGGCCAGGTCGCGCTTGACGACGGGCGGAGTGATGCTGCCCTCCCAACACTGCGTGCCCGCCAGCCGGTGGCCGTAATCCACCACGTACGTGATGTAGGCCTCTTCGGCCGGCTGGTAGATGACGGATCTATCGCCCGAGTCAATCTCGAGGCGATCGTCGATCGAAACGATGGTACGCTCGATCTCCTGGCTGACCCGCCCGGTCTGCATGAGAGCCCGCACGAAAGCCTCCGCGGAGCCGTCAAGCGCCGGAATCTCGGTACCGTCGACCGCCATCAGGGCATTGGAGATTCCCATGCCGTGCAGGGCCCCGAGCAGGTGCTCGACCGTCCGCACGGACGCCTTGCCGCGGGTCAGCGTCGTGGACAGGGTGGTATCCGACACGTACTCGGCCAGCGCCGGAACCCGGGGTCTGCCGGCAAGGTCCACCCGGGAAAACACGAGGCCGTGGCCAGGAGGAGCCGGCATGACACAGACCCCAACCGGCTCGCCGCCGTGCAACCCGACGCCGGCGAATGAAATGGGCTCTTTCAGGGTCCATTGCTTGGTCGGGTCGAGGTTGGTATTGCGCATTAGTCCTCTCGCATCGCCGCTGTCAGGTGGATGGTGCATTCGCTAGGGGAAGAGGGGGAGGGGTTATACGGTTGACCGCTTGGGATGAAAACGACGGGAAGGCCCGTAAGGTTCCCTACCTATGTTAAAGGATGGTTTAAGCTGTCGTAAAGCCCGCCATACTTTCGAAGGGCTCGAAGGGCGTCACGAGGCGACCTCGACCAGCGCCAGGAAGGCCCCGAGACCGGTTGGCCCCGCCACGGATACCGCCATCGTGATCCGCACGCCTCCCCGGGTGAGGTCGACGCCCGTCACGCGAGCCGCGGCCGGTCCATCTGGTCCCGCCGGATCATCCCACCGGTGCCCGTCTCCGGAGCGGGCAAGCGTGCAACTCGACCTGGCCACGCCCCCTCACTCGGCCGGGACCTCGAGGCTGGCGAGCGCGGTTTCGAGCAAGGTGCCGAGGTTGTCCGTCAGCTGCTCGAGAGCTCGCTCGAGGCGGTCCACCCGACCGGGAAGGCGCTCATGGTGGGCCTGCCGGCGCAGATCCTCGCGATGCTCTCGAGCCGGGAAGCCCGAGACCGTCACCTTGCCGGCGATGTCCTTCGTGATGCCGCCCCGCGCTGCGACGGTGGTCTCGGCACCGATGCGGACGTGACCGACCGTACCGGATTGCCCGCCGAAGACGCAGCGATCGCCGATCTCGGTCGATCCCGAGACGCCAACCTGGGCGACGATCATGCAGTTCTCGCCGACGTGGACGTTATGAGCCAGGTGCACGAGGTTGTCCAACTTCGTTCCGCGACCGATGACCGTACTGCCGAGCACAGCTCTGTCGATCGTCGTGTTGGCCCCGATCTCGACGTCGTCCTCGATGATGACGTTTCCGACCTGGGGAATCTTGACGATACCCGACGGCGTCGGAACGAATCCAAATCCATCGGATCCGATCACCGCGCCCGGCTGTACCACCACGCGATCGCCCAGAACGCAGTCCTCCCGCACGACGACCCCCGCGTGAAGCACGCAGGAGCGACCCACTCGTGCACCCGGGTACAGGACGACGCCCGGGTGCAGGATGGTTCCGGAACCGATCTCCACCTGGTCACCGACCGAAACCCCGGGCCCGACGCTGGCATCGTCGGCAACCTTGGCCGAAGGGTCGATCCAGGCCCTGGGGTGGACGCCCGCCCCGGGCTGGACGGCATCGAACAGCAGCAGCAGCCGGATGAGGGCCTGGCGCGGCTGCGGGTGAACGAGACATGACTTGCCAGGCAGCGCTTCTCGCGTCAAGACGAAGCGAGCCGGACAGGTCCTGACGCTATCGAGGTAGCGCGGCTCGAGCAGGAACACGAGGTCGTCGGGACCTGCGTCCGTGGGATCGGAGACACCCAGCACGAGAGCCTCGGGCTCCCCCTCGATCCGCGCTCCGGTCAGCTGCGCGAGATCCGCCAGCGTCCGGGGTCCACCGGGCCATGAACGGCTCCCGCTACGGCGTGCCGCCGGGTCTGGCGGAGCGGCCATCACGACCGCCCCTCCGCCGGCTCCACACTCGCCGGAGCGATCACTTGTTGAGGTCCCGGAGCACCTCGGGCGTCAGGTTGACACCGCCATACAGTACGACCTGCTTGTCCAGCACCACGGGGATGCGGTGGGCGGCCGCCGCCTTGGCGATGGCCGACTGGATCCGCGTCTTGAGGCTCCCTGAAAGCCGGCGATCCATGGCCTCGATGGCGGCCTTCTCGGGCTTGAGTTCGGCTTCGAACGTGCGCGTCATCTTGTCGAGTTCGGCCTTGGACTTGCCGGCCTTCTTGGCCTGCTCGAGTTCCTTGTTCTTCTCGGCGAGCTCCGCCTCGTACTTCTGCGCACGAGCCTGGAATGCCGCCTGAGAGGATTGCGCCTGCTTGAATTGCGCAAAAACCTTCTGAACGTCGACGTAGCCGAGCGCCGGAGCCGCCAGTGCGGGAAGGGAGAGGGCTCCGGCGCCCAGCACCGTCGACATCGAGAGCATGAGGCAAATTCTTTTCATCTTCATATCAGGTGCCTCCTAAAATCGCAGCTCATCGGCTCAGAACTTCTGTCCGATGGAGAACGTTGGGTAAATCGTGGGCCATTCCACCGGTTTCCAGTTCTTCCACCGCCACCGGTTGATGCCCAGGTCGAGACGCAGCGGGCCGAGCGGGGTGTTCACGCGAATTCCCACGCCGTAGCCGCTGCGAAGGTGACTCCAGTCGAATGCATCGACGGCGCCGGGAGAAGCCTCCTGATCCCAGAAGACGCCGGTGTCGCCGAAGAGCACGCCCGAGAGGATGTTCCAGATCGGGAAACGGTACTCCAGGGATGCGATGCCGAGGGAATCCCCCTCGAACAGCGCCGCATAGGCCGCATTCTGCTGGCGCTCGGCGGGCGTCGAGCCTGCGATCGAGGGCAGGACCTCGGACCAGCCCCGAATGAGGTAGGGCCCCGTGGCGTAGTACCGCTCGTAGCTCGGGATCCTGTGCTTCCAGAGCGAAAGCGTCGTGGCGAACTGGGATCCGAACGCCAGGACCGTGCCGCCGGGCCAGGCTGGAATGTAGTGGTTGACGGAAAGGTTGGCTCGCGTGAGGTCGAGATTGCCCAGCAGCGGACCGGTGTACTGCTCGAGCGAGAGGGTGTTGAACCAGCCGGTGTTCGGGTTGAGGACCAGATCGCGCGTGTCGTACGTGAGCGTGCCGCCGACCGAGAAGCCCAGGTCGTACGCCACGCTGTTGGGCTGGCCGACCCCTCCTGCCACGTTCCCGGACACCGTGTCCTGCGGCGAGGCGATCAGGTTGGGATTGATGACGTTGCCGTTGGCGTCGGTTGCCTCGTCGGCTTCGCGCTGCACCCCGATCCACTCGCCCTTGATGGACAGCTGTCCGTTGAACGGGGTCGTGACCGGGTTGCCGAAGAGCGGCCGCCCGAGACTCAACTGCGCCCCGCGGCGTTCTTCTTGATCGAACGACGACGGGATGTAGTTGGTGTTCGTGGACAGCGGCGAGAGCCCCTGGTTGAGGTAATTGGCGTACCTGCTGTCGTACAGCGAGACCCCCAGCGAGGTATGCTGCGAGTCGATCCAGGGGTTGAAGTAGGAGAGATCGGCAGAGGGGTTGCGACTGATCGTGAGATCGGCCGAAACCGACTGACCGCGCCCGAAGAGGTTGTCCTTCTTCAGGCTCAAGATGCCGAGCGGTCCGTCTCGATTGGAATAGCCGGCCGAGAGCTGAAACATTCCCGTCTGCTTCTCGGTGACCTTGACCACGACGACGACCTCCTGGTCGATCGTGCCGGGCTTGTAGTTGAGGCCGATATCGCTGAAGTAGCCGAGGTTGTAGACGCGCCGGAGGTCGCCCTCCATCGTCTTCATGTTGAAGAGCATGCCCGGCTTGAGTGTGAGCTCGCGCCGGATCACGTAGTCCTTGGTCTCCTTGTTGCCGACGATCTCGATCTTCTGGATCGTGCCCTCGGCGACCTGGATCTGCAGCGTGCCGTCGGGATCCACGTGCAGATCGACGACGCGGGCGAGGTCGTAACCGGCCTTCTGGTAGCGCTTCTCGAGCTTGGTGATGACTTCGTGGACCTTGTTGAGGTTGATGATGTGGCCGATATCCGGATCGAACTCGGCCTCGATCTTCGTGGCGCTGAAAACCGTCATGCCCGAGACATGGACCGCCTTGAGGTCTGGATTCTCGACCACGTGAAAGATCAAGGTGACGCCCTCGGGGGTCTGCTCGGTCGTGGCCTTGGCGTCGAGGAAGTAACCCATGCCGTAGATATGCCGCAGCGAGTCCATCACCTGCTTGCGCGTGACGTCCTCCCCCGCGTGGATGGGAAGCGCCAGCAGGATCTGCTCCTCGGTCACCTTGTGGTTGCCCTCGACCGAGATGTCGGCGACGTGGATCCGGGCCGAGGGTTCGGCGAGGGGAGCCACCGAGCCAGATGCACTGACCGAGCCGCTGGCCGGCACGGAGCCGCTGGCCACCGTCGAACCCGGCGCGGCGGGCTTCGCCGCCGTCACGGGGCCCTTCTTGTCGGAGGGATGCTGGGGGCTGCCGCCAAAAGGCCACCAGGCCGCCTGCGCGGGAAGAGCAAAGCCGAGCAAGCCGGCCGCGGCGAGGAGCACTGGGGCGTGACGAGAGGACGAGGACCTGTGCAAAGGGGGCCTTTCAAGATTCCGCAGGCTGACCATTATAGAGGCCGCCTCGATTGCGGGGCAATCGCCAGCGTCGATTCCGCACGAGCGAGCAGCGCCTATCCTCCGTCCGGGCGGCAAGCCATGGTACCTTACCGCTACGGTGAAACTTCCAGCCTCCGGCTTTGCCGGCAGGAACTCGAGGGGGGCCGCAGTCCCCCTCGAAATCGCCCCGCCGCGCCCAAGCCGCTGCGTCGTTCAGCCTTCTTGTGGGCGAACCTGTCCCTGGCCAAGTTGATGGACACGCTCCGTTCCGGACGCCTTTTGATCTTCCATCTCCTCGAGCTCGCAGAGGAGATTGACCTCGGGCGCGTCCGAGCCATCTGGGCGGATAGCGCCGTGGGCCAGATCGTGCCCAGGCGCCCGCAGCCCGGCGCAGCCATCCAGTTCCGGTACCCACCGGTCGTGCTGCCGCTGGGTGCCCGGCCGCTGACCTCTCGCCTGGCCGGCTCGGTCCGGGCCAAGATCTTCGACTTCGGGATCGTGTCCATCTCGTGGGACCTGGCAGCTCCGGACACCTGGGACGAGCTGCTGCTCCTCAGCGCGGAACTCCAGGAGGACCCGGCCCTCGAGGCCGCCTCGCGGCGAATTCTCGATGAACTCCGGCCCCGCGTCGCCCCGGCCTGCAAGGGGCTGATCCCGGACAGCCGGCTGATCGAGGATTACTTCGTGGTCTACGTCGAGGAGCTGGATGAACCCGTCACCGCCGAGGCCCTGCTGGGACGACACGGCCCGCTCCTGGCCCAGATCCTGCGGGGAGAGCGCCGGGAGCTCTCCCCGGACGAGTGCCGGGATGCGCTGCGGCTGCGGCACTCCTATCTGGTCGACGACCTGGTCATCGTGACCTGGAACGCCGCGTTCATCTACGATCCCGAGCGCAGCTCCGAACCGGTGGACATCCTCGAGTTCGCCAACGCCGAGCTTCTCGATCTGCGGTACTACGATGCGCTGCTGGACCGGGAGCTGGTCGGCATCTACGACGAGCTCCAGGTGCCCCATGGCCTCTTCACCCGCCGGGGCAAATACCTGCGCACCAGCGAGCGCCTGATGGGGCTGATGGTCGAGGTCTACGACTTGCGGGAGAAGATCGACAACGCCCTCAAGATCATCGGCGACATGTACTCGGCTCGGATCTACCGCCTCATCGCGGACCGCCTTCGCCTCAACGAATGGGAGGACACCGTCGACGCCAAGCTCAAGATCGCCCAGCAGGTCTACCAGGTCCTCCTCGAAGAGCTCGGCCAGGCCCGGTTCATGGCGCTCGAGATCATCATCGTCCTGCTCATCCTGCTCGAGACCGGCTTCTTCATCTTCGGGCCGCATTGATTCTTAACCGCAGGCTAACCATTCATCGGCAAGGACAGCTTCTTAACGGCGGATAGATTTTACATAGCGTTTCCCAGACAAGCCGTACATCACAGTTCCGATCCCTTTTTGACCTGTGCCTCCTTTCTGCTTGGCCCGCCGCAAGGCGGGCCCTTCTTTGTAGCTTCTTCAGCTTGAACGGGGCCCGGTTGCGCAGCGAAGCGACCGCGCAGAGGGCCCCGTTCAAACTGCAAAAGACCTAAGGGCCGGCCGGGACCGCTCGCATGACGATCTGCGTGGCCCGCCGACCGTTGGTGGCCTCGACCCGGAACCGCACGCCATCGATCTCGGCCTCGTCCCCGGGGGAAGGCGTCCGCCCCAGCTGACCGAAGATCAGGCCCGCCACGGTGTTGAACTCGTGGTTCGGCAGCGCGAGTCCGAAGCGCTCGTTGACATCATCGATCGCCACGCGCCCGTTGAGCCGCACGGCGCCGTCGCCCAGCGACTCCACGTCGGGCCCCGCGTCCCGCCATTCGTCGAAGAGCTCGCCCACCAGCTCTTCCAGGAGATCGTTGATCGTGACCATGCCCGCAGTGCCGCCGAACTCATCGAACACGATCGCCATGTGCGTCTTGTTTTGCTGAAACTCCCGCAGCATGTCGTTGATGCCCTTGTTCTCGGGAACCACCATGACCGGGCGCATCAGCTCGCGAGCCGTGGGCTCCTGATCACAACGGTGCGCGAGCTTGAGGAGGTCCTTGGCATGGACGAAGCCGAGGATGTGGTCGAGATCCCCCTCGAATACCGGCAAGCGGGTATGGGCCGTCCGGCCAGCGATCTCGAAGATCTCGTCGAGCGGAGCGTCAGCCCGGACGGATACCATATCCGGACGCGGGATCATCACCTCGCCCACGGTCTTGCCCGAGAACGCGATCGCCTTGTGGACGATCCGGCGATCCGCCTCGTCGGCGTCGGGCGGAAGCCTTTCTTCGATCGTCCGCTCGATGCCGCGCTGGCTTCCTACCGGGTGGCTGCCACGGCCCGCCAGAAGGTGTCCGAGCCAGCTCCAGGCGGCTGGAATGGCGATCGGGATCCCGACCAGCAAGACGGCAAGGCCGACGCCGGCCGCCGAGCGCACGAGATACCCGCGCTCCAGGGCCCAGACCACGAGGATCGCCGCGCCCCCCAAGGAGGCGAGCCGCTCGGCGGTTCGACTTCGGCTTGGGTCCATCTAGCGGTCGAAGGGCTCCGCCAGCCGCGCAAGTCGCTCGCGGTAAGGAGGCTGCCAGATGTTCTCGGTCCACATCACGAGGGCGTCTTCCCCATCATCCTGATAATACCCGCGACGCTTGCCCAGGGACGTGAAGCCATATTTTTCGTACAGACGCTGGGCCACGACGTTGCTGACCCGTACCTCGAGCGTCATCCACTTGGCCCCCCGCTCGGCAGCCGCCTGGATGAGCCGCAAGAGGAGCTGCTCGCCGATCTTCAGCCCCTGACTCCCGGGATGGACGGCGATCGTCGTGATATGCGCCTCCTCGAGGATCAGCCAGAAGCCCGCGTATCCCACGACCTGTCCGTCCTTCTCGGCCACGATGTAGGTGCTGGTGGGATTGTCGAGTTCGGCAGCAAAAGCCGAGGCCGTCCAGCGATCGCCGAAGCACAGCTTCTCGACCTGCACGACCGTCGGGATGTCGTCGTGAGTCATCGGCCGAGCGGTGACCGTCTCGATGCGGCGTTCTCTATCGATCATCGGACTCCCTCATCGGATCCGGACGCCTGTCGCCAGGTCCGGGGTCGAACCGGAGGCGGGCAAGCGTTCATCGAGGAGCTCCTGCGACCCAGTCCGGCGCCATGGTCGGGGGTCTTTGGTAGCTCGGCAAGAGGGCCAAGGGATCCATCCCGCCCGAAAGCAGTCCGGGGGCCGCAAGACGAGCGATCGTCGCCGGCCGGATCGAGTGCGCCTCGGCAGGGAGCTCCCGCGCTCCGGGATGGCGGGCCAGCAGGTCCCGATGGCGCAGCGCGCCCTCGCCCACGAAGGAAACCGCCTCGCCGGCGGGAAGCGTGGAAAGGAAGGTCTCGAGCGCGACCAGTCGCGGCCCGTCGAGGCGCTCGGGTGCGAGCTGACCGCCGGTCGCTGGCCGATAAATTGCCGCGAACACGTCCCCCCGGCGAGCGTCGAGCATCGCAGCGACCAGGCCCGAGGCGCTGCAACCGGCGGCCAGCACGTCGAGCGTGTCGAGGCCCCACACCGGAATGCCGCGGGCCTGCGCGATCAGCTTGGCCGCCGCCAGACCGGTCCGCACGCCGGTGAAGCCACCGGGCCCGGCCACGACCGCGACTCCGCCCAGCTCCGCCGGGCCCAGCCCGGCCAGCCTCATGGCCTCGTCCACCGTCGGCATCAAGCGCTCGGAATGTCCTGAACGCCGAGCAGGCGGCTCCAGCAGGATCTCGACGCCGACCGGATCGCCCGGCTGCCCGGGATCGATTCCGATGTGCAGGACCCCGACGCCGAGCGCGTCGGTTGCCGTGTTGAGGGCCAGGATCCACACCTCAGGTCGCGCCCCCGTCGCCATCGCCGTGCCGCCCTGCGTCGGGCGCCAGGGCCTGCAACAAGGCCCTAGCCCGCTCGCCGGTGGCCACCAGACTCGCCTGACGTCCCGTGGCTGCCGACGCGAGGTGAATCTCGAGATGCTCGGCCGGCCGGAAGGGCCCCAGCCGCTCGGCCCACTCGACCGCCACGGCGGCGTCGGGCTCGAACCATTCCTCGGCGCCCAGGTGCTCCAGATCCGGCCCGGTCAGCCGATAGAGGTCGAGGTGCCGCAGCGGCACCCGGCCAGCCAGCTCGTGGACGAGAGCGAAGGTCGGACTGACCACCGGATCCGGGATGTCGAGCCCCCTGGCCAGGCCCTGGACCAGGGTGGTCTTGCCGGCTCCCAGGTCGCCCGTGAGCAAGACGAAATCCCCGGGCGCCATGAGCTGACCCAGCCGCTCGCCAAGACGGCGAGTCGCGGCTTCGTCCGGCAGTTCGATATTCACCACGGGTGGAGAAAAGGGGTAGCGGACGGGTTAACGTCGGTCGGGAGTATTTGAACCTGCTTCCAAAGCAGGTGGGGGCCCTCCTGGTCGACTTCTGTTTCCGCCTGCAGTGGACGGTCTACTGCCATCGATCAGAGACGTCAGGCGCCCTCTTTTGAAGTTTGTAGCCCAAATACTGATCCGACCGCGCCCGGCCCGTCCGCATGAACCCGAAGATAGCATGCCGCGAGGGCGCGTTCAAGCCACCGGAAGCGCGGATGTCGTTCCCTCACGCGTCACATCGAAGATCCTGGCCGCGATGAAGACGTCGAGCAGGGCGCGATCGATGTTGCCATCCTTGGCCTCGAGTTCGAGGATGGAGAGCGCCCGGTCCAGGGGAACGGCCTTCTTGTAGGGGCGATCCGATGCGGTCAAGGCGTCGTAGATGTCGGAGATGGTCATGATCCGGGACTGGATGGGGATCTCCTTGGCATTGCGCCGGTTGGGATAGCCCGATCCATTGAGCTTCTCGTGGTGGGCATAGGCGATCCTGGGCACGTCCTTGAGCTCACTGGTCCACGGGATCTGCGAGAGGAACCGGAACGTGTGGGTCACGTGGCTTTCGATCTCCAGGCGCTCGGTGGCATCGAGGCTGCCGCGCCGGATCGAGAGATACCCGACCTCCTCGGGCGTCAGCAGCTGGCGCATGGCCCCGTCCCAACCCGGGAAGGTTTGCTGGGCGATCTCGAGCAGGACGGCGAAATTGCCGTCCTCGAGCACCGTGGGCTCGTTGGCGTCGAGCACGACCTTGAGGTAGCGCTCCAGGATCGCGATCCTGTCCTCGAAGGCCCGGGTGAGTTCGGGGTTCTCCTCCAGGTAGACCTCCTTGCCCCGGCTCAGCAGAGCCTCGAGCCGGCCCGAGGCGAACTCCGCCTCTGCGGCCATGCGGACGTACTCGAAGCGCCCCTTGATGAGATCGAGATGCCAGGGATAGAGCTTCTTGGCCTTGACCAGGACCTCCTCGCGCACGCCGACCTTGCCGAAGTCGTGCAGGAGAGAGGCATACCGGATCTCCTTGATCTGGTCCCGCGAAAAGGACAGGTCACGGAAAAGCGGATCGTCAGAACGGTCCAGCGCCTCCGCCAGGCCGACCGTGAGGGCCGCCACGCGGGCGCTGTGCCCCGAGGTGGTCGGGTCTCGGCTTTCAATCGCCGTCACCGAGGCGTTGACGAAGCCCTCGAAGAGGTCGTGGATGTTGCGGTAGAGGATGTTGTTCTCGAGGGCGACGGCAGCCTGCGACGCGAGGGAATTGACCAGTTCCTCCGACCAGGAGTCGAACGGCACCACCCCGCCCTCCATCGCAGCGGCGTCCTTCAAAATGAAGTCCCACTGACGCTTGCGATTGATGAGCTGGACGATGCCTATCGTCTCGTTGCTGCGGTTCTTCATCGGAACCACGAGCATGGACTTCGTTCGGTAACCGTTTTTCTCGTCGAGATCGCGATTGAAGCTGTAGGCAGCGCCTGGAGGCAAGTTATAGACGTCAGACAGATTCAAGCTGATGCCAGAAAGGGCGACATATCCGGCGATCGAGCTCCGACTGATGGGCATCGTGAATTCTTTGTATGAAAGATTGAACGAGTCGTTCTGGCTGAGCTTGAAACGGAGAATCTTCTCTTTTTCGGGTGATTCATCGACAAGATAGAGCGACCCAGCGTCCGCCTGCGTGACTTCGCGGCATTTGCGCAGGATCAGATCCAGAAGATCGTCGTGGTTGCGCTCCGTGGACAGGGCGACACCGATCCGGTTGAGCTCCTGGAGCTTGCGCGAATAGGCATCCAGCTCGGTGATGACGCGAGCGGTCTCCCGGCGGCTGTTGAGGTACAGATAAGCGCTCTCGATGATGCGCCGCAGCGTACGGTGGCGATACGGCTCCTCGATCTCCGCCCAGACGATCTCGGGCGGGATGCCGCTAAGCGCTTCCTCCCCGCCCTCGGGAAGCAACAGGATCACGACGCCGCTCTCGCGCACGAAGGCCGAAAGAACCTCGATCGGCCAGCCCCCGAAGGCGAACTCCTCGTCGAGCAGGAGAATCTGGACGGCCGGGCCCGCGGGGGCGGGAGGCACTTCGGACAGCCGATCGTAGCGCTCGCAAACGCTGCCATCCTCCTCGAGCGCCGCCACCAAGGCGTCGTGGCGAAGAGCTCGGGAGGCGACGAGGCGCCGCGTGACCGTTTCGTCCATCACACGGCATTATAACCGCTCCCCGCGGCAAGTCTCGGGCCTCCCTCTCGGGGATCCGGGCCAGGATGATGGGGCTCAGCGCGCGGCCAGGAGCCCCCGGCCCAGCAGTGCGCGCAGGCCCGTGCCCATCTTGCCCCTGCCGTCCGGCTCGAAGCGGTTCTGCAACCTCCCGAGCAGGGTTTCGGCCAGGTTGGCGAGATCCGCGACCGGTTTTTCGGCCAGGCAGGCCTGCAAAGCGGCGGCGGCCTCGTCCGGGTTGCCCGCGGTTGCCGCCACGTGGGCGTACATCAGGTGCAGCGGAGCACGGTCGCCTTGCGGCGCTTCGGCCAGGGCGGCACGGAGCGTCGCCATGGCCTCCTGGTAGCGGAAGCAGCGCACGAGCCCCTCGGCGAGCTTGGCCTTCGCGCTCCAGATCGGAGCGATGGCCTCTGCCCGCTCGAACGCGGCAACCGCCTCGGGTGCCCGGCCGAGAGCCAGGAGAACCTCACCGAGCAAGCCATATCCGGATGCGCTCGGCCAGCGCGAAAGCAGGGCGCTGAGCATGTCCCGTGCCTCCTCGGGGCGGCCCTGACCGAGCCACAGGACGGCCAGGTTGTGCTGGGCTTCGGGCCGCGAGGAATCGACCGCGATGGCCTTCAGGAAGAGATCCTCGGCCTCGCCCAGGTCTCCGAGCTCGAAACGCAGTGCGCCGAGGTTGAACAGGACCTGGTAGTCCATCGGATCCAGCCGCCGGGCCTCCTCGAACTCGAGCAGCGCGTCTTGCACCCGCCCCTGGCCATAGAGCAGGCGCCCCAGCTCGAGATGGGCCCGCAACGACTCGGGGTGGCGCAGGACGGTGTCGGATGCGATCTCGGCGGCTTCCGCCGCGCGGCCGAGCTCACGACGCAAGCCCACCAGATCGAGGCAGGTGTCGAGATCCTCGGGGTCCAGCGTCCAGGCGCGCTCGACCATCCGGGAGGCCGCTTCGGGCTGCCCCCGCTTGGCGTAGGCATGCCCCAGACGACGGTAAGCCGAGACATTCGCCGGATCCGAATGGATGGCCTTCAGATAGCAGTCGAAGGCCGGTTCAAGCTGCTCGAGCCGCTCGAGGGCATCTCCCAGGCAAAACCAGGCCTCGGCACCGACGGCGTCGAGGGCCGCCGCCTGCTGGAAGCAATGAGCCGCATCCTGCCACTGGGCCCGTTCCGCGTGAAGCCTGCCCTGGGCCAGGTGGAGCGCGGGATCGTGCAGCAGCTGTTCCAGGTCGAACGAAAGCTGGCCAGCCGACACGTAGCGCTCATCGACCTCCTTGGCCAGGCAGCGCAGGAGGACCCGCGCCAGGCTCTCGGGAATGAGCGGATTGAACTGCCGCGGATCGCTGGGGCGATCGTACAGGAGGCGGTGCGCCATCCCCGTGATGTCGTCTGCGGCGAACGGCAAGGCTCCCGTCAGGGCCTTGAACAGGACCGCCCCGACCGCAAAGATGTCGGCTCGGTTGTCGACCATGGTCGGATCGAGGAGCTGCTCGGGGGACATGTACACGATGGTCCCCAGCATCATCTTGGTCTGCGTGATCTCGGGATGAAGCGCCACCCGGGCCAGACCGAAATCGGTCATCTTGGCCTGCCCCGAGGGGCTGATGATGAGGTTGGCGGGCTTGATGTCGCGATGCACCAGCTGGCGCTCGTTGTAAAGGTAGTCCAGAGCGCTACAGAGCTGGATCCCCCACTCGATCACCTGGACCATGGAAGGCCGGCCAGCTTCCATCATCGCCTGGAGTGTGGTGCCGGGCTGATAATCGAGGACCAGGTAGTGGCGTCCCTCCCAGACTCCACCGACGTGGGCCCTGACGATGTTGGGGTGGTCGAGAGAGCAGTGAATCCGCACCTCCCGCTCGAAACGCTGGCGTTGTTCCTCGTCCGGCAAGGCGCTTTCCCGCTCCAGGATCATCTCCTTGATGGCGAAAAGCTGCCCCGTGGCGGGATCCTGCGCAAGATGAACGCGGCCCGTCACACCATCAGCAAGAAGGGTGATGAGCTCGTAGCCTGCGAACTGCTCGTACATGGCATCTTGACCCTGCTACAGATTGCCCTGGAGCCAAACGCGCAAAAGCGCATAATTCTCCAAGGAGAATCTGTAAACAAGGCTAGTGCGTCCGTCACGAAGGGTCTGTGACGGACATCTCCGAAGGGGTGCGGCTGCGCGCAGCCTGGCACCCAGAAAACCGGTAGGCGACTAGCTCAGGCGATTGAGAACGGCCTTGGAGACGGCCTTGAGTGTTGCGAACACGCCCGAGCCCTCGACCGCGACGGCTTCGAACGAAGAGACCCCGCGCGGGTTGATGGCGACCTCGAGCTCCTCGAAGGTACTGATGTTGCCGAGGTCGCGCTTGTTGTACTGCAACACGTACGGAACGGACTCCAGGGTCAGCCCGTACTCGCTCAAATTCTCTTCCATGTTGCGCATGGATTCGATATTCTCGGCCATCTTCTCGCTCTGGGAATCGGCAACGAAGACGATTCCGTCCACGCCGTTGAGGATGAGCTTGCGACTGGCGTTGTACTCGACCTGACCGGGAACGGTGTAGAGGCTGAACTTCGTCTTGAAGCCCTGCACCGATCCGAGATCCAGCGGCAAGAAGTCGAAGAAGAGCGTACGCTCGGTCTCCGTCGCCAGACTGATCATCTCCCCGCGGATGCCTGGAGCCAGCTGCTTGAAGATGTACTCCAGGTTGGTCGTCTTTCCGCCGAGGCCGGTCCCGTAATAGACGATCTTGCAGTTGATCTCGCGACTTGCGTAGTTGATGAGGGCCATATCTGCCTTCCTAGATGCAAGACCGCCGAACTCGGCGATCGGATTCACCAGGTCGAGGGGAACGAACCCGGGATGGGTTGAAAATCACTGCGGCGACCGCCTGATCTCGGATCAGAAGAGATCGCTCAGCTTGGGGCCGGCGCTCGGAGCCGCCCGGAAGGGGGCTTCGGGTGTGTTGTTGTACATGGCCTGCATCTGCTGATTCAAGGTGTCCAGCATCTGGTCGACCCTGAACTTGATCTTCCCCACCGTGATCGAGTTGGGGAAAATGACCGCGATCAGGTCGTGCGTGACGATCTGGGCCATGTAGATGCTCGAAGATTGCCCCTGCTGGAACATCCGCCTGAACTCGGTCTCGCCGACCAGGTTGGCGATCGCCTTGTTGGAGCCGAACGAGCCGGTGATCAGGGCCGACAGGGACATGGTATCGAGGGCATTGGTCTCGCCCTGAGCCGCGATGAGCTGACCGCTCTTGTCCAGCAACAGAGCCGCCTTGGCACCTGAGTCCATGACCAGGTTCCCGAGCGAGTTGTTGATGGCGCGGATGCCCTCTTCCGTGAGGACGAGATTGCCGGTGCCGCGGTGAAGCATGGCGGGCCTCCTAATCCCCAGCCGCCTGACCCGCTGCCGCCCGACCGGCCACACCTAGCCTCTCGAGTGCGGGTAGCTCGGAAGCCTGGGCCGTCCGTACGTGGTCCGAATACAGCCGGTCGACGAACTCCACACCGTGGAGTCGGCTGACGTACTCCGAAACTCCGGCGAGCATCTCGCGGCACCCCTCGGTGGGGTCCTCCTGCGGGGGCTCCCCGGGAATGAACTTGCCTGCCCGGATCTGCACATCGAGCCCCCGAGCCCGGGCGCGCTCGGACAGGAAGCCGGCAAAGGCCTCGGTCATCTTGAGGCCGGAGATGTCGGCGAAACGGCTCACCAGATCGCCCATCAGACGACCGAACAGGAGCCACGAGAGCTCGGCGGCCGGAAACTCGGCATCGAGCGCCCCGGCCTGCCACGGCGCCAGCAGGGCCTGCGCGGCCGCGGCGGGGCTGATCTTGAGCCTTCGCCCCAGGTCGCCGACCGTGAGCCCCGCATCGAGGGCATTCCAGGCGCCGAGATTGACCTGAGTCCAGTCGGCCGACGGCTCGAAGCCCGGCTTGCGACGAAACACGGCGTTCAGGCTGGGAAGGACCTCGCGAGCCATGCGCCAGAGATCCCGACGGTGGATCCCCTCTCGGCTCAGGTCGCCCAGCGGCAGCTCCACCGGGCCCTGGATGCGGCCGGTGGAATTGGGAGTCCAGATGAACTGCCCGTCCTCCCACAGGAAGAGCGCGTACACCGCTTCGTCTCCGAGCTTGGGACCGCAGATCGCGGCTGCGATCTTGCCGCGCTGCGCTTCGATGGTCCCCGAACGCCCTGGAGCCGAAAGTTCGAGAGTGCCGGTCGCCTCCTCCATCGAGACGATCTGGAGGATGTCGGAAAGGCTGAACTCGAGGAGGCTGCCTTGGGGAATCATGAGAGTCCTGCTGCTGCGATGACGATCCGCTCCCCGGTGTGAGCTTGGAAGAAGGCGTTGCCGCGGACCGAGAGGACGATGAATGAGAGCGGCGCCGTACCGGAAAGGACCGGGACGACAGGGTCGCGACGTGCCAAGAGCCTCATGCGGCGATCCTGGCCACCATCAGGCCCTCCTTCATGATAGTAGATTCCTGGCCACAGGGATAGGGAACCGCCACCTCGTGACGGAAAGACAGCGGCCGCAATCGCTCCACCGCGACGGCAAGAGCATCGCCGTCACCACTGTAGGCTAGGCTCCAGGTGGGAATGTCTACCATCCTTTCGAGCAACGCTCCGAGAGCGGTCGCCCGATCCGTCTCGCTGGCGAACCATCCGCCGAGCCGACCCTCGACATCGAACTCCAGGGGAGCTTCTGGATCGCCCAGAACCCAGCGCTCCCAGAACGAGAGGCGGGGATCCATGGCCTTCATACCCTCGCGCGGAGGCACGTAACAGTACAGCAGATCGCATGCAGGAAGCCGTGGCCAGCTTGAGAGGCCGATCTGGCGGATTTCGCCCGCCGGATGCCGACCCTTCGTCCGCTTCAGCTCACCGAGGTAGTGCCGGAACACGGTGGACGGAGGAAGGGGCTTGTGCCCCAGAGAGATCTCGTTCCAGGCCAGCCAGTAGGCCATGGTTCGCATGACCGCCACCACGCCGATCGCCGCCTCGGCTTCCGGGAGGCCGGATTCGAGAATGTTCGCCCTCCAGATGCCCAGCCACGCGGCCTCCTCGGCCGTGAAGGCAGTTCGGGCCCAGGCGGCAAACCGGCCCACCACCTCGGGTTCACGCCGGGTTCGCACCCAGTCGAGAACCACGTGTTCCCCGATCGCGGACAACCCTTCTCCCAGGGTGGCGCGCTCGAACCACGCATGGCTTCGAGCGACCTCGAGTGCGATGACGCGGCGCTCCTGCCCGGCCAAGCGCCGCGCCACGCGCCCGGTGCGGCCCAGGACGACGGCGGCACGGGGCCCCGGAAAATCGGCGAGGATCGTCGCGATCCACCCGCCCAGCTCGGCGGCGGCAGGCCTTCCTCGATCGTTTCCTCCGATCACCTCCACCTTTTACCCCTGGGCCGACCGATCCATCCGTCCCCCGGGCTCCCGGCGGGCGCTGATCGCGGGCGCGGCTAACTCGAGAAGGGGGCCGCGGGCCAGGCTCAGAGAAGGCTGTCCTTGACCTCGACGTGCGCGTTGTCGGCGTCGATGTAGCGCCCGGAGGAGTCGGTCGGAACCGGGAAGTCGAGCGTCTGCTGCGCCCCGGGCGTCAGATCGACCAGGTGGTAAGCGACCGCGACTTCATCGTTGTTGCGCGTGAACGAGACGATGACGTAGTGGGATTCCTCGGTGGAATCGTTGTTGGTGACCAGGACCGTCGCTCCGATGACACTCTTGGTGAACAGGCCGGTCGTCTGGGTTCCGGTGATGGACGCCGAGAAGCCGGCCGCCGTGCCGGAAGTCCCAGCGCCGGCAACCGAGGATCCGGTGGTACCGGACGCGCTGCAAGAGGTCACACCTGGGACCGTGGCCGTCGGCAAGCCGCTGGAGTTCGTGAGATCGACGCCCGGAGTGGAGCTGCACGGCAACGCCGAGGCCGGGGTCCCGGTGCTCGACGTCAGGGCCGAGGGGACGCCACTCGAGTACGAACCGGAGCCGTAGGTCGAGCCGTAACTCGAGCCGTAGGAGGTGCCGTAACTCGACGCGCTGGAGCCGGTGTTGTAAGTGGTAGCCGAATAAGCGCTCGGATCGAAAGTGGGCGACGAAGAGATCGCCGTCGTTCCTGACGGGGATCCACTCCCGCAAGCCGACAATCCGACTGCAACCAGGCAGGCAGCCGCCACGCGGAAAATCTTACTGACCATTGGTAACGACCTGTGCGTCGGCGGCATCCGATCGGTCGCTCGCCTCGAAGGGACCGAACTGCTGGATCGCCGCAGGAGGCAGACTCACCGAGATCGAAAGCGGATCAGCCAGGGCCGTTCCGCCCGACGAGAAGCTGATGAGCAGATGCCCGATCTGGGTGGCGTTCATCAGGGGATTCTGGATGCTGATCGAGGTGATCTTCGCCTTCATGCACGGCAGGATGTAGTCGCAGAAGCCAAAGACCTCGGAGGGACCGTCGATGTTGACGATCCGCAGGCCCGTGCTCGAATCCGGTGCCATCGAGGGCAGCGGAGAAGGCGCATCGGAGGCCGCTGGCGTCGGACTGTCCGCGGGCGCAGGACTCGCGGAATCCGTGGCAGGATCGAGGCTCGGAACCGGTACGGGCGTAGCCGTCTCCGCGGACGGCGGATTGCCCGGCGTCGGGTACGTCGAGCTGTCGTACGGATCGACCGTCGCGACAGGATATGGCGCACCGGTGAGTGCGTTGGCGTCGTATCCGCTGGACGTCGTTCCGCCACAACCGACCAGGGTTCCGGCGACGAGTGCCAGCAGGTAAGTCCACTTCTTGCGAGCCATATGGGAGCCTCTTCCTCCTCTGGGGTCTGGGCTCCTTATGACTGGAATCCGCGCCGATCTGACGTCTGGCAGGGAAAGACGAGGCCATTTCGCCGCTAAGCTTCGGTTAAATCCCCTGCCCGCGTGCCAGACCCTCGCGAGCAGGGATCGGGGGTTGTCCAGGACCGCCAGGACGCTCCCGGTTCGAAGGAATCGGGCCCGAGGAGTCAAACGGGGGCAGGTTGCGCTGCGCGGCGACTGCGCAGAGGGACCCGTTCATAGTGCAAAAATCTAGCCACCCGCGGCCTGGAGAACCGCCGCTACCGCAAGCTCGAGGCCCTGCCGGGGGGTGGTGCCCGTGGCCTGCGAGCTGGCCGTCACGCCCAGGGAGTCCACCGGAGAAATCAGGTCCGGGACCGCCTGCTGCACCTGTGGCAAGGCGGCCAAGCTGGCGATGGACCAGCCCGTCGGATTCTGACCACTGGACAGGGCCTTCCGGACAGCCATGGCCACGATCGTCGTCGCACCGTTCACATCCTGGATGGCGAACGTGGCGGAGGAGGACAGCGCCAGCGGCGCCGCAAGCTGCGGACTCGCACCCGTGCCGTCCACCTGGATCTCGTACTCGCTGACGGCCGCGGGCAAGGTCGGAGTCGGGACCGACACGCTGAAGAAGCCATCCGGGGTGACCACACGGCCCGCGGCGATCGCCCGATCCCGCCCAGCGCCGGGCGGCCCCAGCAGCACGACGGAACCGACCGTGGCGGCGGCGTCGCTGACACGAAACCCCGAGGGCAACACGACGTGCCCCGTCACGACGACGAGCGGGGGCAGAACATCGTTCACGCCGGGGTTAGGCTCCGTGCAGGCCGCAAGCCCGAGGGCGAGCCCAGCAAGCCCAAGCCTTTGGAACGGTCGGACGCCCATGGCCGGACCTTAGCACCGCTCCGCCTGGCACCGATAGGCCGATCCGACCAGCATCCCTCTTTGGGCCCTGCGCACCGAGCACGTGCCGCCCCGAGCCGCTCGCTCGTTCGCCCGCGCCTCGTGGGAGCTCCGCCGGAAGGCTTACTTGTTGGGTTGGGCGCGGATATCCGTGTAGCCAGGCGGGGTGGCGTCGAAGAAATGGGCGCCGAAGGCCGGGTGCAGGTTCAAGCTCGTGATGTTCACGTCGAAGCTGACCCCCGCCGCCGACCGGCCCTCGATCTTGAGCGGCAGCGAGAGGTCGTTCGCCAGCCACACCTTCATCTCGCTCCCCTTGCGGGTGGCCTCGTAGACCGTCGTACGATGGCCCAGGATGCCGGGCCCTGGCCCGACCTTGTGCCCGCCATGCTCCAGGATGAAGGTCCGGAAGTGCGCCGGATCGAGCATGCCCTGGTAAGAGGACAGCGCCCCCGCGTCGGCGCCGTCGGCGGCCTTGAGCATCGAGGGCTTCATGTGGACGACCACCTTCTGCGACGGGTCGATCATCGCGACGTCGTCCTTGCCCTTGTCGACCACGATGATGGAGGTGCCCGCTGCCTTCGAGCGGGTCTCGATGCGCACGTGGCCGGACTTGAATGCGATCGTCAGGCCAACGTCCTGCGCCCCGCCCTCGGTCACGCTGTGGAAGATTCCCGTCGCCTCGAAGACGCTCGGCGGAGCCGCGAGAGCAGCCGAACCGGCCCCCGCAACCAGCACGGCCGCGCCCAAACCTGCTGCCCAAATTCTCATCACTACTCCTGGACCTGCATGCAGGCCCCGGGGGGTCACCGGAATCGATCCCATCGGTTCCAGGCTGTTCCCTTGCCTGGCAGAACCGCCCCACGAGGCACCAAGGCCATGATATCAGGTTCCTCCGTGCGGCCGTCCCTCCGCACGGTCGCTGTGCTGCGCAACCGGGCCCCGTTTGACTCATCGGGCTCGATCCATTCAAACCGGGAGCACTCTAACACCGCCAGCAGCCGCGCCGACGGCAGCCCTCCTGTCCAGAAAACTCGCCACCGCGAATGCCGAGCCGCGCAGCAGCTTGCCCGCAGCCGGAGAGCGTTC
>JAJXWQ010000030.1 GCA_021781555.1 bacterium | reverse complement strand
AGGCCAGCGGGCGCGGGAGGCAGCCGTCACATCCGCCGGTAATGCCCTGAAGGGCGGCTGGAACACGATCAAGGGCTGGTTCTAGCACCAGCCCTGATGGAGCCCGGCCGCTCGCAAAGCCCGGGACGGCCTAGGGGCCGTCCGTCTCGAGATGGGCAGTCCTCTGCTTGACCTTGGCCACGAGATCCGACAGCCCGGCCCGGGGCGGTTCGTCCATCGGACCGGAGGAGTAGCCCTGCGCCACCAGGCGCTCGACCTCCCCTTGCCCCTCGAGGGTATCGTCGAACACGATCACGTGGATGTGGGTCGGGTCCAGCCAGCGGTGCAGCAAGAACCCCTGACCGAGGTTCTCTAGCTTGACCTTGACCTTGAGCTCCTCGATGAGGCGCTTGAATCGCTCTGCGTCGACCGGATCGGTCCGATCGAAGGTACCCTCGAAGGCGGGAGCAATGAGCATGACTCGGATTCCTGACGTTGCCTCCGGTGCCTGCGCGACGGAGGCATTCCGGCTAGTGTATGCATGTATACCCCATCCGGAAGGGAGAAGAGCTTGGCAACCGCACTCGTAACCGGAGCTCCGGCAGGCATCGGCAAGGCCTTTGCGCGCCAGCTAGCCAGACGCGGATTCGACCTCGTCCTGATCGCCAGATCACGGTAGCGCCGTAGCCGAGGTCCCCATGTGCAGGGCGCCGAGGAGGCCCAACGAGACGGCCGGGACGTAGGTGACCAGCACCAGCACCAGCAGCGTCGCGATGAGGAACGGCACGGTCGACCGGTAGAGCGCAAGAATCGGCCGGTTGAACCGGAACGAGGCCACGAAGAGGTTGAGTCCCATCGGGGGCAAGCTGTAGCCGATCTCGAGGTTCATCAAGAACACGACCCCGAGCTGGTAAGGATTGATGCCATAGCGAGCTGCGATGGGAAGAATGAGCGGTAGCACCACCAAAATGGCGGAAAAAACGTCGAGGAGCGCCGCCACGATCAACAAGAAGAAGTTGAGCGCGATGAGGAAGGTGAGCGGGCTGCGGATGAACGGACGGATCGCCCTGAACAGGTGACCCGGCACGTTCTGGAGCACCAGGAGATTGGTGAGACCCAGGGCGGTTCCGATGATCACGAAGATCCCACCCACCAGCACCATGCTCTCGCGAACGACGCGGGGAATGTCGCGCACCAGGGAAAGATCCTTGTAGGCGAAGACCTCGACCAGGAAAACGTAGAGCGCCACCACCACGGCCGCCTGATCGGCCGTGAAAATGCCGCCGTAGATCCCCCCGAAGATGATGAACGGGATCGGGAGCTCCCAGGCCGCTTCCCGGAGCGCCGTCAAGGCCGCCTGCGGCGCGAAGGGGGTTCGCGCGACCTTGGCCCGGCTTCCGAGCCAGATGGAAAGCGCCACCGCCACGGACAGGTCGAGGATCCCGGGGACCACACCCGCGACGAAGAGCTTGTTGATGTCGGTCTGGGCGATCACGCCGTAGATGATGATGGGCAAGGACGGCGGGAAAAGCATGCCTCGGCTCCCCCCCGTCGTGAGCAGGCCGAGGGTGAAACGCTCCGGATAGCCTTCCTTGACCAGGGCAGGGAGAAGAAGGCCGCCCAGGGCGATGATCGTGACTCCCGAGACCCCCGTGAACACGGTGAAGAAGGCACAGGCAATCAGCGCCACCACGGCGATCCCCCCCGGAAGCCAGCCGACCAGGGCGCGGGTCAAGTTGACGAGCCGGGTACTGGTCTTGGCCTCGGCCATGAGGTAGCCCGCGAACGTGAACATCGGAATGGCGAGGAACATCGGCTGCTCGGCGATCTTGACCATCTCCGAGTAGAGATTGGAGAAGCTGTCGATCAGCGTCTGGTCCTGATGCAAGCCCGCGATGCCGAAACCGATCAGGGTGATGGCGGCAATGATGACGAACAGCGGCTCGCCTAGCAGCGTCAGCAGGCCAAGCCCGGCGGTCAGGACCCAGGTCATGGCGCGATCCGCCCTTCTTGAGCCGCACTCGCCAGGCTTTGAACGTCGCCGGGCCCTGAGGCACGGCCGAGGATCCCGTCAGCGGCGGCCAGGAGGAAGCGGAAGGTCATGACGGCGAAGACCAGCACGAACACGGACTCGCCCTGCCAGCGTTGGATCGGGCCGACGATGTTCTCACCGCCACCCTGCATCTCTTCTTGGAGGTACGGAAAGGCGACGTACAGCAGGACGCCGCAGACCCCCGCCGCAAAAAGGTTGATGACGACATCGACCCAGCGCCGGATCCTCGCGGGAAGCAGGCGAGCGAAGGCGTCCATGTTGAGGTGGCGACCCGACCGGGTGGCCACCATCGCGCCGATCATCCCGACCCACAACACCATCCAGCGCAGGGTTGGATCGGCCCACATGAAGCCGCCCATGATGCTGTCGGGAACCGGAAGATGCAGGCGGTCGGCATTCTCCAGCACGATGTTGACCGTACCGATGAGGATCATGGCGGCCAGCAGCACGATGAGAAGGCCCTGCTCCAGGTAGCCGAGCAGCCGATCGAGCCCGTAGAACGGCCGCAATACGGGGTGCCGGGCTACATCAGGAGCCACGCGGGGATCCATCGCCTGGGCCATGGATCCCTCGGAAGCCGACATGCTCAAGGGTCGAAACCTTCGTGCTGAAAAGAATCTGCGGTGCGACTGCTGGCCTAGCGGCGGCCGATGCCGGCCTTGACCTCGTTGAGGAGGGCCGCCGGGTAGAGCTTACCGACGAGGGAGCGCTGGACGATGGCAGCATCTCGCTTGAGCTTGGCGCGATCTGCGGCCGAGATCGTGGTGACCTTGATGCCCTGGTCGCGCAAGGCGGCGATGGCCTCCTGATTATCCTTGCGGCCATCCACGACGATCTCCCGGCAGTACTTCTGGCCATCCTGGCGCAACACGGCCTGGTCTGCTGGCGATAGCCTCTGCCAGGCGCTCTTGGTGACAAGGAGCGCCCCCATGGACTGCGTGAGGCGCAAGTTGAGCATGTACTTGACCTTGGAATTCCACTGGAGTGCGAGCAAGGCCTCGGGGGCATTGTAGGCGCCGTCGATCATGCCGGTTTCGAGGCTGGTGAGGACGTTGGTGATGGCCAGGGGCTGCGGAATGACCTTGAGCTGGTGGAAGATCGCCTCGGCGAGGCGATCGCCCTCCCACATCCACATCTTGACCCCCTGCAGATCGCTGAGCCTGTAGATGGGCTTGTTGGTGAACAGGTAAACCGGCCCGACCTCGGCCCAGCCCAGCAGCTCGTAACCCTTGCGATCGAACTGCTTGTCGAGGTAGCCCCCGATCCTGGCCGTGGCCCGATCGACATCGGCGTCATTGCGATACAGCAGCGGCAGCTCGAGAACGCGCACCTCGGGATCGATGAGCCCGAGGCCCATCCCCGTGAGCGCAGCACCCTGAAGCTCGCCGATGCGCATCTTGCGCACCTCGTCCGTCTCGTCCCCCATCACTCCGCCGCCGATGAAGCGAATCTTTACGTCGTGATGCGTCCGGGCATAGACATCGGCCGCCATGCTCTTGAAGATCGAGTCCCACCGCGATCCTGGCGGCGCGAGAAAGGCAATCCGCAAGGACTGGGCGGCGTATGCCGGCAGCGCGGCGGCGGCAGCCAGGAGAGCGCCGAGAACGAGGGATCGGAACGGCTTCATCGAGGTGGATTCTCCTTTGTCATCGGGCCCCGGCGGTAGGTGACGACGGACTCGCAGGGGGCTCGGTGGCCGCTGGATCCGGGGCCGACCGGGAGTCGTCAAGGTCCGGGAAGAAATCGTCGATCTTGGACAGGAAGAACGCGGCCTGCCGCTTGGCCACCGCGTTGGCCAGGGTCTGGGCCGGCAGGATGTCGGCCGGGGCCCGCAAGACGCGATCGAGCGTGGACTTGAACAGGGCGGCGTCCTGGATCTGCACGCAGTAGTACTGGGCAAACATCACCTGGGTCGGCAAGAACTTGCCGCCATCGACCGCCTCGGCCTTGTCGTAGGCCGCCTTCGCCGCGGCGGGATCGCCGCCGAGGACCTCCGGGCGGGACGCGGCGTCGACGAGGTCGTACACGTACGCGCCCCCGTAGTAGTAGGCCGGGTCCAGGGCCTCGACGCGGTGCATCATGGCCGTGACGCGCGGAAGCTGGGCGATCCGGAAGGGATCTTCCTTGGACAGGTTGATCAGCTGACCCCAGTTGTAGGCAGTCCAGAAGAGCGCGGGAACGTCCTGCGGGCCCAAGCTTGCCACCGCCGCACGGAAGGTAGCGAGATCGGCGTTCCGAGCCGCGGCGAAGGCGGGATGGCGCAGCAATGCCCGCATCCCGTAGTCCCGGCCCTTGGTGTAGAGCGCCTTGGCCCTGGCCACCTGCACGGGGTCAGGGGTGTCGTAAGGGCCGACCAGGGGATCGACGAAGGCGAAGGCATAGCCGCCGATGAGCTGCGCTGCCAGGGCGCTGTACGCGTCGTTATCCGGGTCGTCATCGGCCAGGGACTCGAGCAGTTTGATCTGCCCGTAGGCCGTCTGCGCCTTTGCGAGGTTGTCCTGCTGGAACATCGCGGACGCCTGGCCCCTGGCGATCGGATAGCTGGCATCGGCGAAGGTGCGCACGAAGAACGCACAGCCCGAAAGCGGCGTGACGAGCCCGAACAAGGCGAGGACAGCGGCGGGACGCATCGGGACCAGGGTAGGCCAACCGTCCCGTGTTGTCCAACCTCGGCCCGATCCTCACCAAGAGCACACCGCGCCACCCGGCCGGATCGCCGGCACGCACGACACGTCCCTCTACCGGCACCACCGAACCCTCCAGCGCCGGCCTTCGTCATGGTCATATCCCGCGTCCAAGAGGCGAACGGCTCTCACCGCCGCGTCCCTTGGAACACCCGTCGGGATTACCCTCGCGTTCCAGGTGGTACATGGGACCCAGATGAGCGGTTCGACACCCCCTCCCCGCAGGTTTCCTCGGCCTACCGCCTCGAATCGGTATGGCTGGCCGCAGGGCGTGCTGGCGATGGCCCTGGCTACGGCGGGCTGCGCCACGCTGCTTCCCACGGCTGCGGCGCCGTATCCGGGAATCGCCCACCAGCTCGTGCTGCGCTTCAACCCAGGCGTCTCCGCCGCGACGCAGCAGGCGCTGGCAAAGCAGTTCGGAGCCACGGCCACGACGGGCGCGCTCCCCGAGGCGCAGCGCTGGACCTTGCCGGCGGGTGTCGATCCCACGCAGGTCATCGGCCAGCTCGAGGCCAACCCGGCCATCAAGTTCGCCGAGCCCAACTTCGAACGGCACGTGCTGGGCTACGCGGTGCCGTCGACGGACTACAGCTCGACCCAGCAGTGGAACCTCACGCAGATCCACGCTCCACAGGCCTGGTCCCAGTACTTCAGCGCGAGCCAGCCTCCCGGCCAGACGGCGCAGGGGCCCGCGGTCCTGGTGGCGGTCCTGGACTCCGGCGTCGACGTCCTTCACCCCAATCTCCTGCCGAACATCGCACGCGATGCGAGCGGCAAGATCCGCTTCATCGACGAGGTGCATCCGACCGACACCGCCACGTCGGATATCGATACCAGCACCGATAAAGACTTCAACTGGGCCACGGCGTATAGCGGCACCCCGGAAGGCGCGACCTACGCCAGCCTTCTGCCCGACGCGGCCTGCCCTGCCGGCTATACCTGCCCGGGTCCTGACGGGCATGGCCACGGAACCCACGTCGCCGGCATCATCGCCGCAGCTGCGGGAACGGGCGACGATTACCAGGGCGTCCAGGTCGTGGGGGTGGCCCCGGCGGCCCAGATCCTGCCGGTCAAGATCATGCACAACGACGGCAACGGCGACGACTGGACGATCGCCAACGGCATGGTCGACGCCGCCAAGGCCGGAGCCCAGATCGAGAACATGTCGATCGGCGGGCCGGATCCGAGCCAGCTCCTCGACGACGCCGTCACGTACACGCTCGACCACGGCGTCCTCATCGTCGTGGCGGCGGGCGAGAACCTGCCGCAGGGCCAGGCGGTCTTCTACCCCGCGGCGTATCCCGGAGTGATCGCGGTCGGGGCGGTGGATCAGTACAACAACTACCAGCCTTACTCCAACTTCGGGCCGCAGGTGGCGCTGGTGGCGCCAGGCGGCACGGTCGACGAAAAGGACGACGGCGTTTTGTCGACGCTTCCGACCTACGGGTCCTTCCTCGCCGAGCAGGTCGGTGCCACGATCCCTGGCTACGGGCGGGTATCGGGCACCAGCCAGTCCGCGCCGCATGTCTCGGGCGTCGCGGCGCTCATCTGGTCGCTCTACCCCCAGCTCACGGCGGCGCAGGTGCGCGAGCGACTCATCGCCTCGGCGGATCCACTGGGTGGAGTCGACTTCAGCGATCAGACCGGCTGGGGCCTCGTCGACGCCGTCACGGCGCTGTCGCTGGGAGATCCGCGCTATGGCCAGTAAGCAGGGCGCGCTTGCCTGTCTGGCCGCGGCCACCATGCTGGCGGTGACGGGCTGCCCGCACGCCAGCTCCGGGGTCTCCAGGCCCGGTACGACCACCCAGCAAACGTCCTCGCCGGATCCGACTCCGATCGCCCCACCCGCCACGCCCCCCTTGCTGCCGAGCGCTGCCAACGGCGCCACGATGCAGATCACGGTCACCGACGCCTCCGGTGCCGTGCCAGGCGCGCAGGTCGCCGCCTTCGGCCCGACGCTGGCCCAGGCGCTCACCGACGCCAACGGGCAGGTCGTTCTTGGCAGCTTGCCGATCGGATCCTACACGGTTCGGGTCGATGCGGCGGGCCACCAGGGGTGTACCCGAGCCTTCTCGGTCTCGGCGGCACGCCAGGCCCTGACCCTGTCTGTCCCTGTCGTCGCGGTCAGCCAGCCCCTGACCGGCACGGTCGAGGACGCCTCCGGCAATCCCCTGGCCGGCGCCCGCCTGGCCCTTGGCGACGCCTGGACCATGAGCGGCGCCGACGGCACCTACCAGCTCGCCGCGGCGAGCCCTGGCGCCGTGACGGTCAAGAAGACAGGCTACGCCGTGGCCACGACCACCGGTGGCGTCGTGCAGCTCACAGCTCAGCAACCGAAGGTGGCCTTCGAGGATTCTCCCTTCGCGGGTGACGAGGGGGCGACCGCGGCGATCTTCGGGTCACTGGAGTCGGCCCTCGCGGCCGCGGGCTTCGTGGTGGAGAACCAAGACGACCCGACGGCCGACGTCCGGGTGTGGGCAGCGCCGTCGGATCTCGGCTCGGTCAGCCCGACCGACGTCGCCTCGTACGTCCAGGCCGGCGGCAAGATCGTCGTGATGGGCGACTGGGGTGGAGCCACCAACTACCGCCCCGACCTGGCCGACGACCTGCTGCTCCCGCTCGGCGTCGGCCTCGAGAACGACCTGGTCCGGGTCGACACCGGGAATCTGGGTCGGCCGGAGTGGTTCTCGCCGATCGTCGGGGCCGGGCCCGCGTCGAACGGCGTGCATTCGATCGCCGTTTACGGCGCCGCCAGCGTGCAGTCGGCAACCCCCATGCAGGTCGTGGCCGGGATCCCGTCCGGCGGGTACCGGGTTCAGGACGTCGACGCGAACGCGGTGGGGATCGCCCGCCAGGTCGGCACTGGCCTGGTCGTGGCGCTCGGAGACACCGACGCGTGGACGAACGACGCGTCGGACGACGTCGCCCAGGACGATAATCTGACCTTCGCCAAGAACCTCATCGCCTGGTAGCAGCCGGTCGGCCAGGATCCGGGCGACGGCCGCGCCTGGCGTCCAGCCGGCTGCGGGCGCCAGAACTTGTATCATGGAAGCTCGCCCGGTCCTGGGGCGGGGCGCCAGGTGGGCGACCGCGGCCGGCGACCCGCCTGTGTCGAAAGAGAGCCCTTGATGCGAATGTCGCGTCTGCTTGCGCCCACGCTGCGCGAGGTCCCGGCCGACGCCGAGATCGCAAGCCAGCAGCTGCTGTTGCGGGCCGGGTTCATCCGCCGCATCTCGCCCGGCGTCTACGCCTTCTTGCCGTTGATGTGGCGCGTGCTGCGCAAGATCGAGGCCCTGGCGCGCCAGGAGCTGGACGCGAGCGGAGCGCAGGAGCTGCTGATGCCCAACCTGGTGCCCGCCGAACTCTGGCAGGAGTCCGGGAGGTGGTACGCCTACGGGCCCGAGCTGCTTCGACTCCGCAACCGCTCGGACCGCCAGGAGCTCCTTGGCCCCACCCACGAGGAAACGATCACGGCGATTGCCCGCGAGGAGCTACGCTCCTACCGGCAGCTTCCGCTCACCCTCTACCAGATCCAGAGCAAGTTCCGCGACGAGAACCGGCCACGCTTCGGCCTGCTGCGTGGGCGAGAATTCCTCATGAAGGATGCCTACAGCTTCCATGCGGACGCCGCCTCGCTCGAGGAGACCTACTCCGCGATGTGCCGCAGCTACACGCGCATCTTCGCGCGCTGCGGATTGGCGACGCGGAGGGTGGAGAGCGACGTCGGGACCACCGGGGGCGCGGCGGCGCACGAATTCATCGTCGTCATCGAGACCTCCGGTGCCGAAAACGAGATCCTCTACTGCGATCGCTGTGACTACGCCGCGAACGTCGACACGGCCGAGTCGCGCCTGGTCGCGGCGCCCCCCGAAGCGCCGCGGACGCGACGCAAGGTGTCGACCCCGGCGGTCCGCACCGTCGCCGAGCAAGCCGCGATGCTGCACCTTCCCCTCGAACGCATCGTCAAGACACTGGTGGTGCGAGCGATCTGGCGTAGCAAGGACGAGACGGAGCGCTGCACGGATGTCGTGGCACTCGTACGGGGCGACACCCAGGTCAACCTCGTCAAGCTCCGCACCTCCCTTGGTTGCACCGAGATCCGGCCGGCAACCGAGCTGGAGGTCCAGGCGATCACGGGAACCGCGCCGGGCTTCGTCGGGCCGTTTTCTCTGCCCGACGGCGTCCTGGTCGTGGCCGATGAGAGTCTCCGGCAGCTTTCCAACTTCTCCACCGGCGCCGGCGAGATCGACATGCACTGGGTCGACGCCAACTGGGATCCCGCGTTCAGCCCGGGCCTCTGGGCCGACATCCGCAGCGCCTTGCCGGGCGAGGTCTGCGGGCGCTGTGGCGAAGGCCGGCTGAACCACGCCAGGGGCATCGAGGTGGGAAACACCTTCAAGCTCGACACCCGGTACTCCAGCGCGATGCACGCGACCTACGACGCGCCCGACGGCTCGGAGCAGCCCTTCGTGATGGGCTGCTACGAGCTCGGCATCACCCGGACGGCCCAGGCGGCGGTCGAGGCCTGCCACGACGACAACGGCATCCAGTGGCCCGTGGCGATCGCGCCCTACCATCTCGTCATCATCCCGGCCAATCCCCAGGATACGGAGCTGATGCGCGCCGCGACGGATCTCTACGAACAAGCGACGCGAGCCGGGATCGAGACCGTCCTGGACGATCGTGACGACCGTGCCGGGGTCAAGTTCAAGGATGCCGACCTCATCGGGTTCCCGCTCCGGATCACGGTGGGCAAGGGGCTCAAGAACGGCAAGCTCGAGCTCAAGATCCGCGCCACCGGCGAGCTGATGGAGATTCCGGTCGAAGCCGCGGTTGACCACCTGGTCGGCCTCATCACCCCCGCCAGAACCCCCTTCGGCGGATGAACTCGAGCGCCCTGGCAAACTCTGCGGGCGGCGCGACCTCGAACTCCATCCGCTCGCCGGTGCGCGGGTGGTCGAAGCTGAGCTGCCAGGCGTGGAGCAACTGGCCCGCCAAGCGCATGGGCGAGGGGCCACCCGAGTAGACCGGATCGCCGATCACCGGATGGCCGATGTGCGCCATGTGCACCCGGATCTGGTGGGTCCTCCCGGTCTCGAGCGTTACGGCGAGCAGGCTCGCGTCCTTGAACTCCTCTACCACCTCGTAGTGCGTCACGGCGCGCCTGCCGCCCGGCACGACGGCCATCTTCACACGATCCCTGGGATGACGGGCGATCGGGGCCTCGACGGTACCGGTGTGTTCCTGGAGGCGACCCGTCACCAGGGCCAGGTACCTCCGGATGGCGGTCTTGGCCTGGATCTGCGCCTGCAGCGCCCGGTGGGCCCGATCGTCCTTGGCGACGACCAGGAGGCCCGATGTGTCCTTGTCGAGGCGATGCACGATGCCGGGCCGCAGCTCCCCACCGATCCCTGACAGGTCCTCGATCCGCGACAGCAGCGCATTGACCAGGGTTCCGCCAGGCGTCCCGGGGGCGGGATGCGTCGCCATCCCGGCCGGCTTGTTCACCACCGCCAGGTCGGCGTCCTGGTAGACGATCTCGAGCGGCAGATCCTCAGGGCAAGCGGACGCGGCCTCGGGCGCAGGGATCCGGATGTCGATGCACTCGGCGCCCTTGAGCCGCAAAGCCGCCCTGGCGAATTTGCCGTCCACGACCACCATCTTGGCCGCAATGAGGGCTTGCAATCGTGCCCGGGACAGGTCAGGGACAGCCTCGACCAGAAAGCGGTCAAGGCGCTGCCCTGCCGCATCCTCGGGCACCTGAACCGTCAGCTCGGTTCCCGGCATGTCCGCGCCCCGGGCTGCTTCGACACCCGGTTTCGAGCCAGATGGCCCAGAAGCCGCCGGCCCTTCGGAACCGGCGGCTTCTGGCATCGGTTTGACGCGATCGAAATCGACCGGTCCCTACTCGGCGGACTTGCGGGTTCGCGAGCCGGCCTTGGCGCGGGTCGATGCGCCGGTCCGACCACGAGTTCCCTTGGCTGGCTCGGCAGCCTTGGCCTCGCTCGGCTTGGCCGCAGCACTCCCGGATCCCGGAGCGGCCTCGAGCCCAGCGCTTGCAGCCTCTGCCTTGGCAGCCTCGACCGCCTGGGCGACCTCGGCCGCTTCGGCAGAACCTGCCTTGCGAACCGCGGTGCGACGGGTGCGCTTGACCGGTGCCTCGGCCTCGGCCGCCGGACTGGCTGCTGGCGCACCCGGCTCGGACTCTACCGGAACCAGCTGCATGACGCCGGGCGCGACCTCGCGGATCTCCATCCTCGGGCGACCGGCTGCCGCCTTGGGCGTGTAAGGAGCCGTCCGCTCGACCGGGCCGACGATCGGGCGGAAGCCCGTGACGCCCTTGGGCAGGCGCTTGGCCGGACCCTGGGCCTCGCCAGCAGGTTGTTCGGTAACAGCGGCCGGGACCGGGGTCGGCTCGGCCTCGACCACGGCGACCTCGCGCTCTGGCCGAACAGCCCGCCGCTCTCCGACCGCAGCCCCTTCGAACCGCGGCCGCGCCGTTGCGACCTCGGTGCGCTCGAATGCCGGGCGCTCTCCCGCAGCCTCGGTGCGGTGGCCGAAACCGCTGCCTGGCACCGGGCCCATCTGCCGCGGACGCTCCAGACGGCCGAATCCACTCGGCTGAGCCACGGGCTCGAGAGGCCGCTCGGCCATGCCCTCTCGCCCGCCGCGGCCCCGACGACGACGCCTCCGGCGGTGCCCGCCGGCCTCCGCGTCGCCTTCGGCCGCCCCGGTATCGTGGGCATAGACGGCGATGTCCTCGGGGGAAGCCTCGAACTCGTCGAAGCCCTCCTCGGCTGGCAACTCGAACAGGTCTCCCTCGGCTGGGCGCTGCGCGCCTTCGAACGGGGCCCGGCCTTCGCCCTCCGCGCCGCGCCCACCGCGACGACGACGGCGCCGGCGACGGCGCCGCGAGGGTTCAGCCTCCCCGCCGGCCTCGGTCTCGAACTCGCCACCCTCGGCATCGGACTCGATATACTCGGGTCGCGGCGCCGCAAGCTCTGGCGCGGGACGGCGCTCCCGGCCAAATGGCATGCGACCGCCTCCGTTGGCAACACTCCCCGGCTCGACCTCGGAATCCAGGATCTCGGTGGCCAACGGCTCCTCGAGCAGCTCCTCTACGATCGCCTCAGGCTCGTCGCCAACTGCGGCCGTGATGGCTGCTCCCTCGACCGCGGTCGTCGCAAAGACGTCGTTGCGGACCCGGCCCACGCCGTGGCAGTGCGGACACGCCCGGGTCATCTGCTCGAGGAGGGTCTGCCCCTGACGCCGGCGTGCCACCTCGAGCAGACCGTGCTCGGAGAACTGGCTCGTGATCTGAGGCCGGCTCTTGTCGGGCCGCAGCGCCTCCTCGAAGTGCCGGATGACCTTCTGGCGATCGGCAGGGAAGTCCATGCTGATGAAATCGATGATGACGACCCCGCCGATGTCGCGCAGGCGAAGCTGCCGGGCGATCTCCGTGGCCGCCTCGAGGTTGGTGCGCAGGACCGTGTCCTGGAGGCTCTTGCTGTTGGTAAGGCGGCCCGAGTTGACATCAATGACCGTGAGGGCCTCGGTAGGTTCGATGACGATGCTGCCGCCCGAAGGCAGCCTGATGGTCGGTTTCAAGGCGTTCTCGATTTCCCCGTAAATCTTGTAGTGGTTCATCACGGTGTCCTTGCCACCGTGGAGCTGCAGGTTCTTGACCATCTCGGGCATCCAGCCCGAGAGCAGGTCCGACGCACGCTGCAAGCCCTCGACGCTATCGAGGACGATCTTCTCCGTGTCGGCCGACAGGGCGTCGCGAAGAACCCGCGTCATCAGATCGTGATCGCGGTAGAGCAGAGCGGGGGCGTGGCGGACCTGGGCCACGTGGAGAATCTCGGCCCAGCGGTCGATGAGTTCATCGATGTCCCGCCGGAGCTCGTCCTCGGAGGCCCCGATCGCCTCGGTACGGACGATCAGTCCGTGCCCCGGGTCCTTGAGATTGAAGGCGATCCGGCGCAGGCGCTCGCGCTCCTTGGAATCGACGATGCGCCGCGAAATGCAGACCCGATTGTCGTGCGGAACGAATACCAGGTAACGCCCCGGGACCGAGATGCGTCCGGTCAACCGGGCGCCCTTGGTACCGGTCGGTGCCTTGGCGATCTGCACGATCAGCTTGTCGCCACTGCGAACGATCGGGACCTTGCCCTTCTTCTTGGCGCTGGGGCTGGGGGGGAGGTCCGCCACGTGGATGAAGCCGTTCTTCTCGTGGCCGATGTTGATGAACGCGGCCTCGATCGCCGGAACGACCGACTCGACCTTGCCGAGGATGATGTCGCCGACGAGTTGCTCGCCCTGGCGCATCACGAACTCGCTGGCTCGGCCGTCCTCGATGACGACGGCGAGGTCGTTGGCCTCGCTGATGACGATCTCTTTTTTTATGGCCCTCGGTGGTAGTTCAAGCTCGCTTCTGCGGATTCTGTGTTGTTCTTTGAGCACCAAACTCGCCCCTTCTGTGCGGTGTGGCCAGCTGCTAGCCGACTCCGATCCGAGGGGCCGTGTCGGGCCCGCAGTCGGCGGAGTGAGCCAGGATGTAGCTGGTGATGGGCTCCAATACCTGACGATCCTTTGTGCTGAATCGCCTGTTTTTGCGCTCAACCTCTATCTCTAGGAGCCAGTCCCGTATCGGGACACCAGGAGGGAGCCGCGCGAAAACTTTGGAACCCAAGTTATCACCACGAGCCCGGGACGTCAAGAGCAGGCGGGTCCAAGCCGGCCAAGCGCCTGACTGCGCGCGCTGCGGCCTGGCGCCGAGGGGTTGCGATCCGGCTTTGGTGACGGGGCGCACAACCAGAAAGGATCCCAAGCTCGTACGATCTTTCGGTGAGGATACTGGGCATCGATCCGGGAACGGCCCGCGTGGGCTACGGGATCATCGACGTCGAAGCGTCGGGCCAGACGGCGTGCGTCGCCGTGGGGGCGATCGTGACGCGCAAGGGCGATCCCATCGCCGAGCGTCTGCGCGAGATCCACGCTGACATCTCGAGCCTCCTGGACACCTATGCACCGGATCAGGTGGCCGTCGAGGAACTCTTCTTCGTCCAGAACATCACCACCGGCATCAACGTGGCGATGGCTCGCGGCGTGATCCTCCTGGCGGCAGCCCAGCACGGGCTGCCCGTTTCGAGCTACGTCCCCATGGTCGTCAAGCAAGCCGTGACGGGATACGGCAAGGCTGACAAGCGGCAGGTGCAGGAAGGGGTTCGAGATCTTCTCGCCCTGGAGACCATCCCCCGTCCCGATGACGCTGCCGACGCTCTCGCCGTCGCCCTGTGCCACCTCCACCACATCGAGGGCCCGGCCTGGGCCCTCGGCCGGTAGGGCGGCTTCGCAGCGGAAGTCCGGGAGCGGGGCAACGAGCCCAGCCGGTCGCCGTCGTGGCACAATGGGGCGTGATCTACTCGGTTAGCGGCACGCTTGCCCACAAGGATGACGACCATGCGATCGTGGAGGCCTGCGGCGTGGGCTACCAGATCTCGTGCGCACCCGCCCATCTGGCTCGCCTGGGCAATTGCGGCACCCCGGTCCGCATCCTGACCCACCTGGTGCACCGCGAGGACGCCATGATCCTCTACGGCTTCGAGACCGAGGTCGATCGCGAACTCTTCTTGCTGCTGGTCGGAATCAACGGGATCGGTGCCGCCAAGGCTCTGGGTCTGCTCAACATCGGCGGGATCGAGGCCGCGGCGGCAATCCGGACGGGAGATGTCCGTCGGCTGGCCCAGGCTCCCGGCATCGGCGCCAAGATCGCCCAGCGCATCGTCCTCGAGCTCAAGGGCAAGCTGTCGGGTCAGCCGGCCTTGCGGGCCGCCGACCTCCCCGATCCCGTGCCTGCCGCCCTGGAAGAGGCGGAGCTGGCCCTCCTTTCGCTCGGGTACACGGAAGGCGAGGCCCGGACGGCGCTGGCCAGGATCCCCGCGTCGACTCCGGTGGAAGAGGCCATCCGCCGCGCGATCGTGGCCCTTACCGACACCCCGTAGACCTGTTGCAGTTTGGACGGGTCCCTCTGCGCGGTCGCTGCGCTGCGCAACCGGGCCCCGTTTCTTTCTCAGTTTGACGGGGCCCTCTGCGCGGTCGCTGCGCTGCGCAACCGGGCCCCGTTTCTTTCTCAGTTTGACGGGTCCCTCTGCGCGGTCGCTGCGCTGCGCAACCGGGCCCCGTTTGACTCCCCGGACCCGATGGCTTCGAACCGGGAGCGCCCTGGCTCTAGCTGACCAGCGGAGGCTGAAGCCCGACCTCGACCGGGAGCGGCAGCGTGAACCAGAACCGGCTGCCGAAGCCGGGCTCGCTGTCGAGACCGATGTTCCCGCCGTGGGCCTCGACGATCGCCTTGGCGATGGAGAGGCCCAGCCCCAAGCCGCTGCGGGGCTTGGCCGAGCCAGCCTCCCCCTGGACGAATTTGACGAAGAGCTCCTCGGCCCCCTCCCGGGAAAAACCGGGGCCCGAATCTCGTACCTCGACCTGGACCCGGCCATCGATCAGGGAAGCCAAAATCCAGATGCTGCCGCTGGGAGGGGTGAACTTGATCGCGTTGCCCACCAGATTGAAGAGGGCCTGCTCGATGCGCCCGGGATCCATGACCAGCTGCAGGCTCGCATCCGGGAGCGACAGGGTCAGCTCCAGCGCCTTGTCCAGCGCCTGCGGGCGGAGACTCTCGACGGCCTCCTGGATCTTGATCTTGAGATCCGCACTCTCGAGTTCGAGGCGGAAGTTGCCCGCTTCCAGGCGAGCGTAGTCGAGCAGGTCGTTCACCAGCCGTTCCAGCCGGCGCGTGCTCGCGAGGATTTGACCGACGTGGCGCCGGAGCTCCTGCTCCGAGCGCGCGATGAGCTCGTCTTCGAGGAATTCCGCGTATCCGAGGATACTGGTCATCGGGGTTCGAAGCTCGTGCGAGACGATGTTCACGAACTCGTTGTGGGCCCGGTCCAGCTTGCGAACCCGAGCGGCCTGTTCGTCCTCCAGACGCTCGAGGGCGCGAAGGTTGTCGAACAGCTGCGTCTCGAGGTCGGCGGACTCGACACGCCGCCGCACGAGCTCGACCCGCTGCTCCTCGATCAGGCGCTCTGCAGCCCCGAGCCTTGCGAGCAGGGTATCCCGCTCGACCGCTAGATCTGAAAGGCGATCATCCATGAGACCGGAGGCTTGGAACACACCCGGCATTCCTAAAGTGATGGCGAATTGACAGCCTATTATGGATCGCTTTGGCCAGCCTTGGAAGACGTGCCGGCAGACGTTTCGAGCTTATCCAGGCTCTCTTCACATAGCCATGACGGGATTCATCGAACATTCCGCTTCGATGGTGGTCGTCGGGCCATGACCCGGAATCACGAGCGTATCGGAGGGGAGGGTGAAAAGCCGTTCCCGGATCGAGGAGACCAGATCCGGGAACGAGCCGCCCCAGAGGTCGGTACGGCCAACGCCGGCCCGGAACAAGGTATCTCCCGAGAACAGCACGGAGAGCTCCGGCAGATACAGGCAGGCAGAACCTGGGGTGTGGCCCGGCGTGTGGATGAGGATACCGCGGTGTCGTCCCGGCGCGGATCCGCTCGAAAAAGGCGCTTCGCCGGCTCCGGCGGTGCTCTTTTTCCCCCAGACGATCTCCGCATGGTCCTCCAAGAAGGCGTCGACCGGCAGGGGGTCGTCCACCTGCATCCCGAACGTGGCCGCCTGCACCGGCAGGCTCTCGTAGAGCGACGCATCTGCGGGATGCAAGCAGATGAGCGCGCCGTGAGCCTGCTTGATCGCCCGGCTCGCCATCACGTGATCGAAATGGGCGTGAGTCTGAAAAATGAAACACGCCCTGAGATCGAGCTCGGCCAGTCGGTCGAGGATTCGCCCCGCCTCGTCGCCCGGGTCCACGACGACAGCCTCACGGGTTTGCTCGCAGCCGAGAATCGTACAGTTGCTCTGCAGGGCCCCGACCGGGAAAGTCTCCAAGATCATCGCCCACCATGTTAGCAGCGGGTTGGTCGCATGGGTGCGCGGTGCGGTACGATCGCCGATCGTGACCATCGTACCGTCACCCGGCTCACTTCCCGCGGGACCGCCTGGGCAGACCTCGACGCCCCTACCCGTAGCGGCGGGAGATGGCCTCCTCGTGCCGACGGGAACGTCCGAGGACCAGGCGATCGAAGGGTCGCTGCGCCCGGTGAGCTTGACCGATTTCACCGGGCAGACCGAGCTCAAGAGCCAGCTTTCCGTGGCCATCAGGGCGGCTCGAGCCCGCAGCGAAGCCCTCGACCACGTTCTCTTCTATGGCCCTCCGGGGCTGGGCAAGACCACCCTGGCCCAGATCGCCGCGGCGGAGATGGGAGCGCGCTGCCACGTGACCTCGGCCCCCGGCCTCGAGCGGCCCAGGGACCTGGCGGGCTTCTTGACCCGCCTGGGCCCCAAGGACGTCCTCTTCATCGACGAGATCCACCGGCTGACACCCATTGCCGAGGAGCTGCTGTATCCCGCGATGGAAGATTTCTTCCTCGACCTGACCCTGGGCAAGGGGCCGACGGCTCGCACCCGACGCGTGCCCTTGTCGCGGTTCACGCTGGTGGGCGCGACGACCCGAGCCGGGGCGCTGTCGGGGCCGCTGCGCGATCGCTTCGGCCTGGTGATGCGTCTCCGCTTCTACGATTCCGGCGAACTCGCCGAGATCCTGGCGCGCTCGGCCGGCCTCTTGCGCGTCGCGCTCACGGCCGAGGCCGCGCTCGAGATCGGCCGACGCTCGCGCGGCACTCCACGGATCGCCAACCGCCTGCTGAGGCGGGTCAGGGACTTCGCCGAGGTCGATGGCGACGGGGCGATCACCGAAACGATCGCATCCAGGGCCCTCGATCGCCTGGAGATCGATCGCCTGGGACTCGATCCTGCCGATCGCCAGCTGCTGTCGGCCGTCATCGAGAACCACCAGGGCGGTCCGGTGGGGATCGAAGCCCTTGCCGCGGAGCTCGGAGAGGATCCCTCCACGCTCGAGGACGTCCTCGAGCCCTATCTGCTCCAGGCCGGCCTCATGCGTCGGACCCCCCGGGGTCGGACGGCCACCGCCCTCGCATACCAGCACCTTGGCCTCGGCCGTGGTTCCCCTCGCTCCTGAGCCGGTGCCGCGGGGGCGCGGCCCGAGCCAGAATGCTCGATCGCGTATAATGAGCGTATTCTGTCCCTGTCGAAGCTCCGCTGTAATAGACTGTCGCAATGGCGCGGCGGCTTCCTGTTTGACCACCCGGGCAAGGCTGCCCACCAGACGTCGGAGAGGATCATCCATATGGGCAAAACAATGGCCTATTTCCGGGGCGAAAACGTCCCGATCGAAGCAGCCAAGATCTCGATCATGAGTCACGGTTTCAACTACGGAACCGGCTGCTTCGAGGGCATCCGTGCGTACTGGAACGAGGAGCACGGCGAACTGTACATCCTGCACCTGGCAGAGCACTTCCGCCGCATGGCCAAGAACTCCAAGATCCTGTTCATGGAGCTGCCCACCGACATCGAGGGCCTGAGCCGCATCGCGGTGGATCTCTCCAGGGCCACGGGCTTCCAGCAGGACATCTACCTCCGGCCCACGCTGTACAAGGAGGACGAGATCATCGGCGTCCGCCTCCACGGCCTCAAAGACGCGTTCCACATCTACGCGGCCCCCATGGGGACCTACGTGGACATCCAGAAGGGTCTGCGGCTCGGCACCTCGTCCTGGCGGCGCGTCGACGACACCACCGTGCCCGCCCGTGCCAAGATCATCGGCGCGTACATCAACAGCGCCCTGTGCAAGACCGAAGCCGTCATGAACGGATTCGACGAGGGTCTGTTCCTCAACCAGGATGGCCACGTCTGCGAAGGCTCTGCCGAGAACCTGTTCATGGTGCGTGACGGCGTCCTGGTGACTCCCGGAGTGGCGGATAACATCCTCGAGGGCATCACCCGCAGCAGCATCATCGAGATCGCCGAGCGCGAGCTGGGCCTCAAGACCGTGGCACGGACGATCGACCGTACCGAGGTTTACATTGCCGACGAGCTCTTCATCTGCGGGACCGGCGCACAGATCGCCTGGGTCTCCAGCGTGGATCACCGCGACATCGGCAACGGCAAGCTCGGTCCGATCACCGAGAAGATCCGGGATATCTACTACCGCGCCGTTCACGGCGAACTGCCCCGCTACCACCACTGGCTAACGCCCGTCTACGGCACGCAGGTTAAGACGGACGGCACTGCCACGTTCGCCCAGGTGGTCAAGCAGGCGGCCGCCAGCTAGGAGAGATGACGACCCGGGTTCTGGCGATCGCAACGGCGATCCTCTCGGGGACGAGCGGGATCGCCGGACCCTGTCTGGCAGCGCCAGGATCCGGGGCCGTAGCGGCGAGCCCCGTGCCTCTGGCACCTGCGGCGGCGAGTGCGTCGGTGGCCAGTGTGGCCCGAGGCGGCGCCACTCGCTCCGTTCAGCCCGAGCGGCTGCAAGTCCGCGGCGCCGTAGCCGCTGCGGGCCAAGCCGGCCCCGTGGCTCCGAGCGCCAGCGCAACGCCAGCTTCGGTCGGCCATCCGACTCCCGGCGTGAACGGGCCCGGACACCCCGGCGGCCTCCCTGCTCCGGCCAGCTCCCGATCGCCCGGACCGGCCGCATCGGCTAGCCCCGGGGCAGGCCATGCTCGCCAGCGCTCGGGAGAGCGCAGGGCCCCGCTTCCCGGCCATCTTGGCCCCCAGGCGCATCGCAGTCCGCCGCCCCGGACCGCCCCCGAAACCGACCACCACCCGCACCCGCCAACCCCCCGGCGCCACTTGCGCCAACGCGAGCAGGAGACGCTCTCACCCTGGGAGGTCGTCGACCTGTTCTGCACGCTGGACGCCGAGGGCGCCCGCCTCGCCAGCTCCGCGGGGCTGCATCCGGATATCGACAAGCTCACCGCCTGGTCAAACGAGCCCGGCTGGGACGAGACCACCGTCATCCGGTCGTTCTCCGTGGGCGACGCCGACAGTTTTGGCAACTTTGCCCACGTGGAAGTCCGCTTCTCGGTCATCGGAACCTTGACGCCGGACCACCTCGAACCGATGCCGCCCGACCAGACCGTCGAGTTCCACCTCGAGCGCAAGGGCCGGGTCTGGACGATCGAGTCGCCCCTTTACGAACCGCACGTCTTCCGCAGCGAGCTTCTCCACCGTCTGGCCCGTAGCGGCACGACCTCGCCGCCCGTGCTCAAGGCCCTGGCCGACGCGCACTAAACCGTTTTCAGCTTGAAATGGTCCCTCTGCGCGGTCGCTTCGCTGCGCAACCGGTCCCATTTTGACCCCGTTGCCATATCAACTCAACCGAAAATCGCTCTAGCAACCAGCCCTCTCGAGCCCCTCGCATGCCTTCGCGATGAAAACAGTCTAGGATAGCTTGCATGCGTTCTAGCCACACGATGAGCCGCTGGGTCCTCGCTACCGTCCTGGCCCTGGGTTTGGGGTTGGCGGCGGGTTGCTCGGACACGGTCCGGGATTCGCAGACGAGTCAGTTCCGGTCGATCGAGAGTCTGACCGACCAGCTCTTCAAGATGAAGATCCTGACCAAGAGCGATCGCCTGCTGGTGGTCCGGATGCCTTTCCCGGTACGCGTCGCCCTGGGTCGACGGTCTGCCTCGGGCCAGGCCGAGCAACTCTTCTTCGACGACGCCCTCGTCGCCGGCCTGCTCAAGAACGGAGCGGTCGTGCTCCAGGACATGGATGTGGGCGAATCGCCCGAACAGGTCGCGGTTGACCAGGCGGTGGCGCGGTTGATGCCGCTTCCAGGGCGGCAGGCGACGAATGACCTGCTGCCACAGCTTCTCTCCGTTGCCGACAAGCTCCCGCAGGCCGGAAAGCTCCTCGAGATCGGCGGCCGGTGCATTCCGCTCGGCAAGATCGGCAGCACCCTCACGGATCTCGGGATCACCAAGGTGCTGCTGTATCGATGGGTCTATCACAGCAGACAGGCGAACATCGAACCCGAAGGGAACTCATCCTTCGACGGCAACCGTGTCTTCGTGCGCGTGGTCGACGCGTCCACCGGCTACATCATCTGGAGCGACTTGCTGGTCAGTCGCCAGCAGTCGGCCTACTGATCGAGAATCGGCCCCGCCTCCTGGCGGCCCACCGCCTTCGGTAAGCCGGGCAGACCCTTCAAGGACGCGGCATGGGCAGGGCTCGCCCCCGTCCAGTCGATCCAGACCGAGGGGTGGGCTGGAGAACGCGTGGCGACTAGATTTAACGTGCCGCCACCCATGCCTTAATCTAAACTTTGCTCAAGAGCCGCAAGGAGAGTCCCTCTCGAGGCGATAATTCCATCACGGAATAACCAGGCCTTTATCTCGGGACGGTGTCCCTTTGCGGAGGCCCAAGAGGACGGACATGGCAGATCGCAAGCTTCGCAACATCGCCAACCTGGCACTCGTTGCCGGATTGCTGGCAGCGGGCTGTGGCAAGGTTCCTTCCGTGGCGGTGCCGTCCGATAACTACAGCGGCAGCACGACCTACACCCCGATCCAGAACCAGGCCACTGGCACCATCACCGGCCGCGTCATCGATTCGCGCACCGGGCTCGGCATCCCTGACGTCACGGTTCAAATCGAGGGCGTTTCGCCTCCCGTCAGCACGCAGACCGATGGCGACGGCAACTATACGCTGTCCGACGTCCCGGCCGAACGGATCAAGATCGTCCTGCAGAAGGACCTGTACACGTATCCGGTAGGCGCCGGCGATACCATCGTGAACGTTCTGCCGGGCAACACGGTCAGTGCTCCCGACATCAAGCTCACCCAGCAGCAGTACGCGATCCCCAACGCATTCGTGGAAGCGATCCCCAACATCACCCGCCCGCGCGCCATCGCCATCGGGACCGATCCCGAGACCTCGACGAACGTGATGTATGTCCTCGACCAGGAAAACTGGCAGGATCCCCTGTTCAACTTCCAGACGCCCCTGTTGGTCTGGGGCGTGCGCAAGTTCGGCCTGGCTGGCGGCCTCGAGAACAAGTTTGCCGACACCGCCGTCTTCCATTCCCTGC
Source organism: bacterium (assembly GCA_021781555.1). GTDB lineage: Bacteria > Cyanobacteriota > Sericytochromatia > S15B-MN24 > VGJW01 > JAJXWQ01. Next base: position 18,583 of record JAJXWQ010000030.1, on the reverse strand, counting down.
AGAACCCGATGGGCCTGACCGTCGACAACGGCGGCAACGTCTACGTTGCCGATCCCGGCAGCAACGCCATCCGCGAGTACAGCGCGGCCGGGTCGTACATCCAGCCGGCCTCGAACCAGACCGAGTTCCCGGGCATCAACGATCCTTACGACATCAAGGTGCTCTCGACCGGCCAGTTCGCGGTTTCGAGCGCCGGCAACAACGAGGTCATGTTCTTCGACGCCTCGATGGATGCGGCGCACGACTCGAGCGGCGCCCTGATGCCACCCATCACGGGTGCCGACGGCCTGAAGGGAATGGCCGTCGATGCCGACGACAACCTCTACATGATCGACGACGCGGCCTCGCCTGGCGGCGTCATCCGCAAGGTGAGCCCGCAGGGCCAGGTGCTGCTGCAGTTCGGCTACCGCGGGGGCAACGGTGCCGGCTACTTCAGCAGCCCCAGCGCCATTGCCGTGGACAACCGTAACGGCGACATCTACGTGGTCGATTCCGGCAACAACCGGGTTCAGCGCTTCGACCGGGATGGCTCGTACATGAGCGAGTTCGGCGGGATGGGTGGCGGCAACGGCCAGTTCAACGACCCGACCGGCATCGCCGTGGACAGCCAGGGCTACGTCTACGTGACGGACACCAACAACAACCGCATCGAGAAGTTCGCGCCTTCTCAGGTTCTGTCGACCAGCAGCACCGGCAACTAGCTCGGACCCACCCCCCGGCCGATCGCCAGCGCGTGGTCGGCCGCGGGTACACGGCGCTCGTTGCACTTCTTGCCGCAGCATTGCCGACGGTGGTTCGAGATGGGGGCGTTTCCCGGTCCGGGCTCGCCCTGCAAGGCGAGCACCTGCGTTGCTGCCTGGCTCGCTAGAGTGCGCCCGGTTTGAATGGATCGGGCCCGAGGAGTCAAACGGGGCCCGGTTGCGCAGCGAAGCGACCGCGCAGAGGGCCCCGTTCAAACTGCAAAAGGTCTAGGGAGTGCACGCCCCTTCGGGAGTCGTTCGAGTCTGCTACCATGGATCCCTGTCGAACGAGGTGAAGGTTGAACGATCTGCTCCTGGGCGGTGAGATTTCCGCAGCGGTGGTGGCCGCAGCCGGGATCGCGGCCGTAGCGATCCCCCGGTCCCGGGCTGCGATAGCCAGGGCCCTCGGCCCGATGCTGGGCTCCGCCTACCAGAAGCAGGTGGTCAAGCAGTTCAAGGCCAGCTTCCCCGAACTCTACGCCAAGTTCTCCGGACTCAACCTCGGTCCGCAATCCCAGACGGCTTTGCAGGCAGCCATGATGCGCATCCCGCCGCAGGAGGCCCTGAAGCTGCAAGGGGAGTTCCTGCGGTCGAAGGACTGGCTGCTGTCGCGCCACAGCGAGCTCGAGGCGTTCGTCGCGGTCATGTCGAGCCAGGACCCCAAGGCCCAGGTCAAGACCTTGCAGGACGTGTTCAAGCTCCCTGGCCCCAAGCGGCAGGCCATCGAGAAAGACGTGCTGTCGGCATATGATCGCCTGGCTGGACGGTTTCCCAAGTGGGTCAACTTGCTCGAGGCCACCTTGCGGAACCCCGGTCCGACCAAGGTCCTGGAGCCTGCAGGCAAGCGCTAGCATCCCGCCGGCTTCGACCTTGAACTTTGGTCGTCAGGCGTCTATCCGAGCGCCGGCAGCTCCGGATCAAATCCCAGGAGGTCTTTTCTTGCCAGAAAATCTTACCCTTGCCCCGGGTCGGTCCAGCGAGACGAACACGCGACCCGCCCACCTTTTCACGCCGTTCGTCCTGCGGGGCGTGACCTTCCCCAACCGTATCGGGATGTCGCCCATGTGCCAGTACTCGAGCCCGGATGGCTCCGCAACCGACTGGCACCTGGTTCACCTGGGCGCCCGGGCGGTCGGCGGGTCGGGCCTCATCCTCCTCGAGGCGACGGCGGTGGAGCCCGCGGGCCGGATCACCCCCAAGGATCTCGGACTCTGGTCCGACGCCCAGATCGAGCCGCTGGCCAGGATCACGAGATTCTTGGCGGATCACGGTTCCGTACCGGGGATCCAGCTTGCCCACGCGGGCCGCAAGGGCAGCAGCCAAAGCCCCTGGGAGGGCGATGGACCGCTCACGCAGTCCGAGGGGGCCTGGACGACGATCGCCCCGAGCCCGTTACCCTTCGACACCGGCTACCCCGTCCCGGCTGCCATCGACGTCCGGGAGATCCCGGGCATCATCGAGGCTTTTGCCGCTGCGGCCCAGCGAGCCTACGAAGCCGGCTTCCAGGTGGTCGAGATCCACGCCGCCCACGGCTATCTCCTCCACCAGTTCCTCTCGCCGGTCACGAATCACCGCACGGACGCCTACGGAGGCTCCTTCGAGAACCGGTCCAGGCTCTTGCGCGAAACCGTCGCGGCGGTCCGCGATCGCTGGCCGTCCAGCCTCCCCCTGTTCGTGCGGCTGTCCGTCACGGACTGGGTACCGGGGAGCTGGGAGGTCGAGCACTCCATCGCCCTGGCCGGGGAACTCAAGGCGCTCGGCGTCGATCTGATCGATTCCTCCTCGGGCGGCCTCGTCCCGGACCTCAAGGCCGTGGGAGGCGGTCCGATTCCCCTGGGCCCTGGCTATCAGACGCCTTTTGCGAGCGAACTACGGCACCAGGCCGGAATCCCGACCGCCGCGGTAGGCCTCATCACCGAACCAGCCCAGGCCGACCATGTGATCCGCACCGGACAGGCCGACCTTGTCCTTTTGGGGCGGGAACTCCTGCGCAATCCCAGCTGGCCGCTCCGCGCTGCGGCGGCTCTGCACCAGCCGATCGCCTGGCCCAACCAGTACCAGCGCGCCCGGCCCTGATCCCGCCCAGCTCGGGTCACCGGCGACTCGAGCTGGCAAATCCGTTTACCCCTGCCGACCAAGTCGGGCGCGGGCAATACGCTCCTTGGCAAATTCGCCCCCCATCTATCCCCAGATGAGGGAGCGGGCGACTCCCGGCGCGACCAGGCGGTCGCGCTGTCCGTCTCGCCTCACGAAGCTCGCCTTGAAGAGCTCGGCCGAGTGGATCACGAAGGATTCCAGATCCTGGATCCCCTTCTGCAGGACCGCCAGTCCGGGCGTCTCCGGGACGGCCGCGGGCACCGTGGGCAGAACCAGGAGCGCGGAACCAATCTCACCCCAGCCCGGGCTGCCGATCGGGGCCCGCTCGCCGCGACCCGTTGCCGCCTCTCGCAAGGCCAGATGCCGGGTGTACAACCGCAACGTAGCGTAGCTGAGCAGCACGTAGCGCCAGGTGAACAGGGCCCCGGCCTCGGCCAGGAACATCTTGTGGAAGAGGCAGCGCCTGAGGTACCTGGCGATGAGGTCCGGCGGCCCGGCCAGATCGCCTGGATTTCGAACGAGCTCGCCGGCCAAGGCCGCGAACCCGCCCCCGAGGAACGCCGGCAACTCCTCGGCAGGAAGCCGCGTCACGAGAAAGAGGCACAGGACCTCGAGGGCCAGATCGTCCTCGCCGCCTGACGCTTGCGATGCGACCGGCCGCTCGATCTCGCCAGCCAGAGCCGAGGCGACCTCCGCGGGGCCGAGATCGGGCCGGTACTGGCGCGAGAGGCCTTGCATCGCCCGCTCTCCGGCCTCGAGACGTTCACGGAGCGGCACCGAACTCCCGGGCTCGAGCAGCTCCAGCAACTGTCCCTCGATCGCTCGGTAGACCTCCCAGCTGATCGGTTGCTCCCCAGAGCCCAGGAAAAGTCGCTCGCTGACCTCCACGACCATGAGGCGCTGATCGGCCGGATCGGACCAGTAACGCGACCGGATGTCAGCCTCTCGGTGGGCGAAAGGTAGCCCCAACCCGTAGAGCGCGGAGTGGCAGGCAAAACTCGTCCAGACGTCGATCCCGTCGGGCGTCCGCGTGAAGAAGAAGGGGTAGGTATGGCAAGCCGGAACAGGCTGCTGGCCCAGCGTGCCGTGGAGCAGGCAGCCGGCCTGCGTATCGTGGAAGGCGCAGTAGCCATCGGCTGCAGCGGCGAGCCGGCCGCGGCCTTTCCCCCCTTCTCGCTGCTCGAACTCGGGGGCTCGGGGCAGCCGATCGGGCCAGATTTGGGCGAAGGGCAGGTCGGCGAGGGCGTGGCGCAGCGGCCCGGAAAGGCTGATGCCCCACTTGCCCGGGTGACAACACTCGCCGCAGCCCTGGCACGAGAAACTTGATTCTGGCAGATAGCGCAGCGGAAGGTCGACCGGCTCGAAAACGCGGGCGAAAGAAAGTTCAAGCCCACTGGCAAAGCGCTGGCCGCCTTGTTTGCGGGCCCGGCCCAGCTCGGCCAGCGCGATCCCCACGGCCCTGGCGGGTTCAGGCAGCTCTGCGCCTTCAAGCACGCCCCCCCCGAGGATCCCACCGGAATCTCCGGCGAATATTCCCCGGCAGGACAGCCCCGTCGAACGCTCTGCCAGGACACACTCGAGCGCCCAGAACCCGCGGTCGTGCGCATACGCGCCGACGGAATCGAGATCGAAGGCATACCCGGCCAGACGCGGGCCCGCCTCAAAGTCCAGTTCGGGGCCCTCCGCGTAGGCCGCCGGGTCGAGTTCGGTACGACGCACCAGTTCGCCCCCCACGAGCACGAGGGCGGCCGGCGAATAGCTCTCCAGATGCTCCCGCCGATCCCGCCCGGGCCCGTAGCCCGAGGCCAGGTGGCGTCTCACGAGATCCTCCGCCTGGGACCGCGATTCGATCATGGTGCCGTTTGCCCCCGTTGTGATGAGTCCACCGCCTCCCAAGCTAGCTCAGAATCGCCGTCCCGGGTACCCGACGTGCCCCGATGGGCAGCTCGTCTGGCCTGGCGCCACGAGTTAAACAAAACTCTTCCAGGCCTTAGCCGTCGCTTAGGCGATATTGCGAGCGACCGAACGACAACTAAACCAGCGCGGTTCCCAGCGGGCCCCCGGGTCCGAGCGCGGAAAGTAAGGTCGCTGTGGTGGTGCCCCAACAAGGATACGAACTTGGCCCTTCGAGCTGATATTGCGCCTGCGCGGAGCTGGATGCCGAGCTCTTCGCGAGCACGCAAGGCGCGGGCGAGAGCCGGCGCCCCCGGGTTGACGGCGGCCCCGTCCGCCAGTCCCGCCTCCCTGGGCGTCAGCGATTCGCTCGCAGCTGGAGGGCCAGCGGGTGCTCCTGCCTCCTACCGAGGGCTGTTGTCCGAACTTCACCAGCTCGTGGACGGCAACCCGAAAGCTCCGGCCCGATCGCCTGCCGCCGCCCGGAAGGTAACAGCGCCGCCCGCAGCAAAGACTCCGGCCGCACCCGCCAAGCCGGCGCATGCAGCCGCAACCTTCACGGTCAGGCCGGGCGATTCGCTGTCGGCAATAGCCCAGGCCACGCTGGGCAACGCCAGCCGCTGGCCAGAGATCTACGCCCTGAACCGGTCGACCATCGGCCCGAATCCCGGCCTCATCCAACCCGGGCAGGTTCTCGCATTGCCTTCCGGCTCCCATGCCCCGACCGCGCAGCGAGCCGTCGCCCCGGCCGGTCCAGCGCCGGGCGGCAGCGTCGGGCAATGGATCGACCAGGCGGTCAGTATCCTCGAGGCGAACGGCGTGCCGGCCTCCAAGCTGAACAAGGCGGATATCGCCACGATCATCGAGCACGAGTCCAGCGGAGACCCCAGGGCGATCAACCTCGGGGACTCCAACGCCAGGGCTGGCCACCCCTCCGAAGGGCTCATGCAGACCATCGGGCCCACCTTCGACGCCTACCACCTGCCGGGCCACGACGACATCTGGAACCCCGTCGACAACATCATCGCGGGCGCACGCTATGCGATCCGTCGCTACGGGTCGGTCTCGAATACCCCCGGGATCGTCAGCATGGCCCACGGGGGCCCGTATCTAGGCTACTAAGCTTCTCTTGGTCCGAAGGGGATCAGAGCCAGCAAAGTCAAACGGGGACCGGTTGCGCAGCGTAGCGACCGCGCAGAGGGACCCGGTCAAACTGCAGTCAAACGGGGACCGGTTGCGCAGCGCCTATCGAATCAAGCGTGGATCCCGCAGACGATGTCCCGGAACCTCGCCGGGCTGGCTCCATGGCTCATCTCGGCGGTTTGACCAGGCTGGCCCTTGCCACAGTTGACGACGCTCCAGAGATCCCAGTGCTGGTTGTCGCAGATGGCATCGCAGGAGCCCCAGAACTCGGGGGTGATGCCCTGGTAATTGGGATTCTTGTACATCTTGCCCAGCTTGCCGTCCTTGATCTCCCACGCGGCTTCGCAGCCGAACTGGAAGTTGAGCCGCATCTGATCGATGGACCAGGAACGGTTGGTGTCCATCAGGATGCCGTGCTTGGTATCCGCGATGAGAGCCTCGAGCTCCCAGGTGCCCGGCATCAAGGACAGGTTGGGGATGCGAATGATGGGGATGTTGTTCCAGCCTTCGGCGCGGTTACAGCCGCGCGAGCTCTCCTCGCCGATGGTATGGGCGAGCTCGCGGTTGGTGAAATACGCCTGGTGAATACCGTCCTGCACGACGTGGAAGCGCTGGGCTGGAACGCCATCATCGTCGTAGCCAAGGGTAGCGAGGCCGCCCGGAACCGTGCTGTCGGCTACCAAGTTGACGAGATCGGAGCCATAGCGGAACTGGCCCTGCTTGTCCGTGGTGACGAAACTCGCTCCCGCATAGTTGCTCTCGAGGCCTAGGACGCGGTCGAGCTCGTTGGCGTGGCCGACGGACTCGTGGATCTGCAAGCAGAGCTGGGAACCGGTCAGGATCAAGTCGGTCTTGCCGGCCGGGCAGGGCTCGGCCGTGAGCAGGGCGATCGCCTCGTCGCGAATGCGCTCGGCGTTCTCATGCATCTTGAGGGCCGCGATGATCTCGTAGCCCATCGTCTTGTGGTGGCCGCGGAACGACGCGGGGTAGGAGCGCGTCTGGGCATCGCCGTTGCCGACCGCCAGCACCTCGAATCCGCCCCCACAGCGAGTGATCTCCTGGTCGATGAAGGTACCCTCGGTGGAAGCCAGCCATTGCCGCTCGCGCTGGCACGAGATGTTGCTCTCGGCGACCGCGATCTCGGGTCGATCGCGGAGCAGACGATCGAGCTCCATGAGGTAGGCCAGCTTTTCTTCCAGGGGAACCGAGAACGGATCGATCTGATAGGGAGTCTGCCAGCGATCGCGGTACACCTTCTCGGGGGCGAGGCCGACAGCTTCCTCGAGAGCCCGGCTGCTGGCCCGTGCAATGCGAACCGCGAGCTTGGCACAGGCGACCATACCCTTCTCGGTGAGGTCGTAGGTCGAGGCGAACCCCCAACCGCCGCCGGCGATCACCCGGATACCGACGCCGACGTCATTGCTGCGATCCAGCTCCCCGACCGCGCCGTTCTTGACGACCAAGTTTTCCCGGCGCGTGCGCACCACACGAACGTCGGCGTAGCTGGCACCGGCAAGTTGCGCAGCGTTGAGAGCCGCATCGACGATCGGCTTGGTACGGCCAGCCCAGTTGCCGACGGGCAACGGCTTGACATCCAGCATTGGCAGTGTCATCGCGTTAATCCTCTGATCGAGACCCAGTCGAGGCGTAAAGGGAGCTAGAAGCCCGCCGGGCTAGAGAAGTGCATCTTGGAGAGGCGCAGCGTGGGCGCGAGGATGTTGCCCTCCCAGAAGGCCGACTCGAGTTCGCGCTCGGAAGATAGAGCCTCGACGTGGCTGAACAGGCTCATCAGCGAATCGGTAAAGCGTAGATTTTGCACGGGGTGGACGATCTGCCCGTTCTCGACCCAGAAGGTTCCGTTGCGGGTCATGCCCGTGATCGAGAGGTCCATGCGGTCGACGACGTTGAGGTAGTGGAGCTGGGTTACCAGGAGCCCGCGATCGAGACCGGCGATGACCTCCCGGAGCGGCGTCGCGCCCGCCTTCATCGCGAGGTTGATCGCCCAGGCTCCCATCGTGTTGGGCCAGGGCATGCCGTGGCCGGTCGGAGCGACACCCAAGCGCCTGGCGGTGTGGCGATCATGGGCCAAGCCCACGAAACGGCCATCCTGGACGAAGACGGTCGGCTGCTTGGCCACGCCCTCGTAGTCGAACGGCAACCCCGGGACCTCCCAGACGTCGTCCTTGATGGTGATGCGCTCGTCGAAGAACTTGTCGCCGAGCTTGCCGATGGCGAAATGCTGGCCCTGGAGATAGTCCAGAGCATTGAAGGCCATCCAGGGCATCATTCGCATCAGCTCCCCCACCGCGGCGCTCTCGAGAACGACCGGGTAGTCGCCAGGCGGAAGCGGTCTGGCCGTGCGGTCCTTGAGCGCCTTGTCCAAAGCACGGCGGGTGACACCCTCGATGTCGAGATCCCGCGGCCGGATCGTGCACGACTTGGCCCAGCCCGAACCGCCGTCCTTCTCGGCCGTGACCGAGAACTCGCTGTGCTGCTCGTGCCCCTCGGCGTTGATCCCGAACGAGTTCATCACGACCGTCCGCGTGCGCGTGGTCGAGGCGATGCCGCTGGCTCGCGCCCTCTCCTCGCGACAGGTGCCGATAGCGTACTGGACGGCATCGGCACGCTCCTCGGGGCCCATCTCGCCGGGGTCCGGGTAGTCAACCGCCCGGTAGTGCTGGAGCTCCGAGAGCATGGGCAGCATGTCGGGGTCACGCGCCTGCACGGCCGTGACGGCCAGCGCTTCCTTGATGGCTCGGGTCAGGGTGTCGCCGTCCACCTCGGATACGTCGACCCGGGCTTCGCGACCTTGATGCTGCACCCGAACCGAGAGTTGCCGGCTGGACTTCATGACGTTCTGCGTGATGGTGTTGGCGCCGAACCGGGTGAGATCCTCGTGGGTCTCGCTGTAGACGAACTCCGTCGCCTCCGCCGGGGAGTCGGCGAGGGCGCGGGACAGAAGGGTCTGGACGTCGGTGGCGGCTGCGACTGTGGGCATGGATCTCCCTCGAGTCAGGTGTCGGGCGCAAGCCGGACCCCGAGGCCGACCTGTGGCACGGTGTCCATCATAGCGTATGGCGGCCAAGGGGGAGCAGAGGAACGCTGAAGCCGCGGTTAAGGGCCCGGCGCCCTCGATCCGATCTCGAGGACACGCATCCGGGCGTTCCTGCCCAGAACCGCCTCGAGATGGGCGACGGCAGCCGCATCGATCACCTCGCCCGGAACCAGCACCGGGATCCCCGGGGGATACGGACAGATCGCCTCGGCGCAAATATGCCCGACGGCCCGCTCCAGCTGCACGCTGCGGCCCTTGGCCAGGAAGGCCTCGCGGGGCGCCAGCGCTGCCCGGGGAAGCGGCGGTGGCGGGACCACCCTCCGGGCCAAACTGGCGGCTGCAGACGCAAATCCGCCAGGCTGCCGGCCTGACGGCGCTCGCTCCCGCAAGTCGGCCATCGCGCTCGCGACGGCGCGCAGGTGATCCGCGATGCGATCGACCTCCATCCGGGATCCAGGGCCGACCAACAGCAGGACAGCTGCCGGCAGGGCCGCCTCGGCGACGAGGCCTCGCCTGGCGAGACCCTCGTAGGCCTGCTCGCCATCAGGGAAGCGCACCAGCACCCGAGCCGGATCTTCCGTCCGCCGGATCTCGACCCCGGCCTCGACCGCCAGCCTCGCGACCGCAGCGGCATCCCAGCCCGCAAAATCCGCTCCCCCCCGCCGGGTCGCCTCGGCCAAGAGGGCGGCCTGCCGGCGCGCAGCGTCGAGGCCCGCAAGGATCCAGAAGCTCGGGCTGGTCGTCTGCAGCAGCCGCAGGGCTGCAGCCAGGTCCTCGCTGTCCACACGCTGGCTGCGCACGCTGAGGTAGCCTCCCCCGGTCGGCCCGGCCAGGCCTTTGTGGGCCGAATGGACGACGAGATCCGCGCCGGCGGCCAGCGCCCTGGGCGCATGGCTCCCGTGGGCTTCATCGAGGATGAGTACTCGATCGCCGCACACATCGCGCAGCTCCCCGATGTCCACCGCGTCGCCGTAGTAGGAAGGGGCCGTGGCGAAGACCGCCGACGCATCGGGATGGGCTGCCAGGGCGGCAGCGAAGGCGGCTGGTTGGGGCGGGCAAACGAGGTCCCAGGCGGCGTCCCAGGGGGCCTCGACCCAGACGGGCTCCCAGTCAGCCAGGATCAGCCCCGAGACCGCCGACACGTGGGCATTGCGACCGATCACCACCTTGGGCCGGCCGCCGCCGTTCGAGGTCCGGCCGCAGGCGAGTAGCGCTGCCATGTTGCCGACCGAGGCCCCGCCGACCAGGAAAAAGGTGTGATCGGCCCCGAAGAAGGCGGCCGCCAGCGCCTCGGCCTTTGCGATCGGGCCGCTCGGAGCCCGCAGGTCGTCGGTCTCGTCGAGCTCGGTGAGGTCGGCCGCGATCGCATCGCCCATGAGCGCGGCGAACCCTCCATCCACCCGCCCCTGATGCGCCGGCGTGTGCAGGCGCAGAACGTCCCTGGCGGCGGCCGCCTGCACAGCTTCGAGCAGCGGGGCTCGCCCGGAATCGAGGATCATGCTCCAAGAATAGCGCCCGGCCGCAAGATCAAGGCCACATCCGCCCTCCGGATCCCGGAGGTTGGAGGTGGCCCTGCCGTGCTCTGCCGAGCGCTAGATGCTGTAGTAGACCGACGCCGCGGAGCCGTTGTAGTAGCCGTCGACCTGATCGGCCGCGTCCTTGCCCTCCTTGGCGGGCTCCTTGGATTTGCCCATGTCGGCGACCTTCTTGAGGGTCTCGTCGGCCTGGGTGTCGCTGAGACGGTCGATATGGTCGCGAACCTTCTTGGCAACCTTGGGATCGGCCTTGACCGAGCTGATGAGGTCCTGCATCTTGGGCTGGGCCATCATCGAGGCCATGCCGTCCCGGATTCCGGGATCCGCGGAATCGATGACGAGCCGCGTCTTGTGATCCATCTCTTCCCAGGCCGAGCTACCATCCGCCCGCTTCGCCTTGAGCGCAGCCTTGAGGGCGGCAGCGTCCTTGCTGGCAACCGCAGCGCGGACCGCGTCACCACGGGCACCGGGATCGAACAGCGCGTGCAGAGCGCCCCGAACGCCCCTGCCGACGGAACTCACCGCGTTGCCAAGGGTGTCGAGCGGAGAGGCCGCCTGGGCCTTGGTCCGCTTGAACGAGTCCTGGGCCATCTTGGCCTTGAGCTCGGGACCCTTGCCCTGGGTCCTGTCATTGCCATGCCAGTGCGGCTTTTGCGGTCCGCTGGTCTGGCTTACATCAGCCATGGGATATCCCCCTCCCAAAGAGTTGGCACCACGGTCTCCAATTAACCTTATCGTTACCCTCGTACCCTGACTTGCGCGGATCCTGACATTAAGTCTCCGATAAAGCGGTCCCGGGTTCGGGGTTAAGCCAGCTCCAGGTCGATGCGCCAGGGCGCAAAGCGGACCTGCCCGGAAAAGGCCTACATGCGCTCGGGGGCCGAGATCCCGAGGATGCCCGTCAGGGCGTTGCGCAGTACCGTGCGCGTCGCGTATACGAGGACCAGGCGAGCCGCCGTGGTGGCGGGGGCGTCGGGGTCGATGACGCGGCAGTTCGTGTAGAACTGGTGGAAGTCGGTCGCCAGGTCCTGGGCATAGCGCGCGATCCGGTGCGGCTCACGGGCCAAGGCCGCTCCGGCGACCTCATCGGGGAACTGGGCCAGCGCCAGCATCAGCCGCCGTTCGTCGGGCTCCTGGAGGGCGTCGAGCGGCGTGCTTTCCAGCGCAGCGGGTAGCTGCCCGCTCTCGGATGCCATTCGCCAGATCGAGCAGATGCGCGCGTGGGCGTACTGGACGTAGAAGACGGGGTTCTCGGCGGACTCCTTGCGGGCCAGGTCCAGGTCGAACTCGACCGGGGTGTCGGCTCCGCGGGAAACCAGGAAGTACCTCGTGGCGTCCACTCCGACCTCGTCGAGCAGCTCGGCGAGCGTGATCATCTCCCCGGTGCGCTTGCTCATCCGCACCTCGTGCCCGTCGCGGAAGAGCTTGACGAGCTGACCGAGCACGACCTCCAGACTCGCCGGATCGTAGCCGAGGCAGGCCAAAGCCGCCCTCATGCGCGCGATGTGGCCGTGGTGATCGGCTCCCCAGATGTCGAGCAGGCGTACGAAGCCGCGCCGCAGCTTGTCCCAGTGATACGCGATATCCGCGGCAAGGTAGGTGGGTCGCCCGTCCGAGCGCACGAGCACGCGATCCTCGGTATCGCCGCGGGCACTCGACTTGAGCCAGAGAGCTCCGTCCTGCTCGTAGGTGTCGCCCGCAGCGCGCAGGGCTTCCAGGGTCCGGCCCACCTCACCCGAGCGATGCAGGTCTCTTTCCGAGTACCAGAGATCGAAGTGGGCCCCGAGGCGGTCCAGAACCTCCCGCTGCTGGGCCAGGAAGTAATCTCGGCCGAACTCTGTCATCCGCTGGACCTGCTCGCCCTCGTCCTTGCCTTCGAGTTCGGGCGCGATCGCCCTGGCCGCGCGCGCCGCCTCTACGATATAGGCCCCACCGTATAGATCTGGCGCCTCGGCCGGGAACGGCTGGTCGTGATACCGGTAGTAGAGCGATCGCCCCAGGTTGAGGAGCTGGTTGCCGAAATCGTTGACGTAGAACTCCTGGTGGACGTTGTAGCCCGCCCAGTCGAGCAGGCTGGCCAGCGCCGAGCCCAGCGCCGCCCAGCGCCCGTGGCCTACATGCAGAGGGCCCGTGGGATTGGCCGAGACGTACTCGAGCACCAGGCGCTCGCCCCCGCCAACCTGGCAGCGGCCATAGCGATCGCCCAGCGCGAGGATATCGCCGACCGCCTTGCACAGGGCCTCGTGCGTAAGTGTGAGATTGATGAAGCCCGGGTTGGCGATCTCCACCCGGCCGACGAGATCGCCCGTGGCGAGGAATCCGACGATCTCCGTGGCGATCTGGGCCGGTGCTCGCTTGATCGGCTTGGCCAGGGTCATCGCCACGTTGGAGGCATAGTCGCCATGGGCAGGATTGCGCGTGCGCTCCACCCCCGGCACCGTCCGCGCCTCGGGGGGGAGCTTCCCGGCCTTGACCGCGCCTTCGAGGGCCTCGGCCAGCCGTGAAGCGATGGCGTCCTTGAGCATCTTGTCATCATACACGCGATCGCACGGGCAGAGGTCTCGAACCCTCGCGCCAGAAGCGAGCGGGCCTCGGGAGTCAAACGGGGCCCGGTGGCGCAGCGCAGCGACCGCGCAGAGGGACCCGTTCAGACTCCAGGACGCAGAGAGCGGCGCGGGAGGGTCGCGACTTCAGCTCACTGCCGGTGGTAGGGCTCGTTTCGCCGCAGCGTCTCGGCGCGGTACAGCTGCTCGAGGAGCACCAGGCGGGCAAGCTGGTAGGGCAAGGTCAGCGAGGACAGAGCCAGCCGCCACGTCGCGCTCCGCTCCAGCTCAGGATCCAGGCCGGCGGGACCGCCCAAAACGAAAGCCAGATCGCCGGGCCCACGCTCGAGGTCCTCGAGGCGGGCGGCGAAGCGTTCGGTCGACAGCGCCTCGCCACGCTCGGTAAGCGCCACGATCCGGGCAGGACCCGCGGCCTTGCGCAGGCGCTCCGCTTCCAGGCGCGCGGCACGCTGAACATCGCCTGCCCGCGGCGGAACCTCGTCGATCTCGATCGCAGTGACCGACCGCTGGCGCTGCAGTCGGCCCAGATACTCCGCGCAGGCCTCGCGGTAGAACGGCTCTCTGAGCCGCCCCGTGGCGATCACGATCCACCTCACGGGTGCTCCTGCCACCTTTCCGCTTGCTGGCACCCGAGCGTAGCATAGGGATCGGCGTCCCGTGATCGAAGCACCTGTCGGTGCTATACTCCCGGTTCGGCCCCGAATCGCGCATCGGCCTCGAGCGCAGAGGCATGAGCTTTTTCTTCGAAATCCGGCAGAAAGATGGCCAAGGAATCTAGCTTCGATATCGTCTCCAAGGTCGACATGGCCGAGGTCACGAACGCACTCAACATGGCCGCCAAGGAGATCGAGCAGCGGTTCGATCTCAAGGGCAGCGGCAGCAAGCTCGAGCTGTCCAAGGAGGTCGTGACGGCCCAGGCGCCCGACGAGATGAAGCTGAAGAACATCGTGGATCTCTACCTCGACAAGCTCGTCAAGCGTGGGGTACCGCTCAAGGCGCTCGATATGGGCAAGGTGGAGGCTGCGCTCGGGGGGACGGTCCGGCAAAGCCTCACGATCAAGCAGGGCATCGACCGCGAGCAAGCCCGGAAGATCGTGGATATCGTCAAGGGGACCAAGCTCAAGGTCCAGCCACAGATCCAGGAGGATCAGATCCGGGTGGCGGGCAAGAACAGGGACGATCTCCAGGTCGTCATCGGTGCCCTGCGCAAGGCAGACCTGCCCGTGGCCCTGCAGTTCATCAATTTCCGCGATTAGCCGTTCCCCCTCGCGGCATCTGCCATCATGTCTATCGTGGCGCCCGCATATCGGTTCTGCCATGGCAGTCTCATGTCTCGATAACAGGAGCACGCATGAAAGTCATATTGATTCACGATGTCAAGTCGATCGGCAAGTCAGGCGAGATCCTTGACGTTTCCGACGGCTACGCGCGCAACTTCTTGTTTCCGCGACAGCTGGCGCAAGAAGCCACCGCGGGCGCGCTCAAGCAAGCCGAGCAGCGCATTCGTACCGAGCAGATCAAGCGTGCCAAGCAGAAGGCAGAGGCCGAGGATCTCGCCGGCAAGCTGACCGGAGCCCGGGTGCAGGTCAAGGCCAAGGCCGGTACCGAGGGCCGGCTGTACGGAGCCGTCACCTCCAAGGAAATCGCCGAGGCCATCAAGGGCCAGACCGGCCTGGTGGTCGATCGCCGCAAGCTCGACCTGCCGGATCCGATCAAGGCGCTCGGCAACTTCGAGATCCCGGCGCGGATCCACCCCGAGGTCACGGCCACCTTGCACGTCGAGATCGTCAGTGCCTAGCCCGCTTCGCATCGCCGCGCCGGCGGTTTTTCCCGCCGGGAAGCGCCACGGCGGCTCGGGCCACCAGCGACTCCCCTGGGCCTAGGCCACGCCGTGGAGACCGCGGTCCGCATACCCCCACAGAACCAAGACGCCGAGCAGAACGTGCTCGGCGCGATGCTGCTGTCATCCGAGGCCGTCGGGCGTGTGGCCGAGATCCTGCAGATGCCGGGCGCGTTCTACCGGCAGTCACACCAGGTCGTCTTCGAGGCCATCCGCGACCTCTTCGAGCGGGGCCATCCCGTCGACCTGGTGACGGTTGCCGAGTTCCTCGAAAGCCGTAGCAAGCTCGATGAAGTCGGCGGGCGTCTCTTCCTGGCCGACCTCGCCAACTCCGTCGCCACGGCCGTCAACGTGGAGTACTGGGCCCGCATCGTGGCGCAAAAGGCCATCCTGCGCGCCCTCATCAACGCGGCGACCGAGATCCAGGCGTTGGCTTATGCCGAGGACGAGGATGTCGAGGTCGTGCTCGACGAGGCCGAGAAGAAGATCTTCGAGGTCGCCCAGCGCCGCTCGGCCCAGGATCTGGCGCACATCGAACGGATGTTGCACGATGCGTTCGTCAAGATCGAGCATCGCTTCGAGCAGCAAGGCGACCTGACCGGGACCCCGAGCGGCTTCTACGACCTCGACAGCATGACGGCCGGGTTCCAGCCCGGCAATCTGGTGATCGTCGGCGCCCGTCCGGCCATGGGCAAGACGAGCTTCGCCATGTCCCTGGCCCAGCACGCGGCCACCGGAAGCGGTGGAGTTCCGGGCAGGCCCGTCGTCATCTTCAGCCTGGAGATGAGCCGCGAAGAGCTGGTGATGCGCATGCTCTGTTCCGAGGCGATGGTCAATAGCCAGCGGGTCAAGACCGGTATGCTGACCGAGGAGGATTGGCCCAAGCTTGGTCAGGCCGTCGGCCGCCTCGCGGACCTCCCGGTGTATATCGACGACACCTCGCAGATCTCGGTGATGGAGGTCCGTAGCAAGTGCCGGCGCCTGATGGCAGAACTCGGCGGGGAGCTCGGGCTCATCGTGATCGACTACCTGCAGCTCATGGAGGCCCGGGCCAGCAGCAAGAGCAAGCAGATCGACAATCGCACCAACGAGGTTTCCTACATCTCGCGCTCCCTCAAGGCCCTGGCGAGGGAGCTCAAGTGCCCCGTCCTGGCGCTTTCGCAGCTCGCCCGTGCCTCGGAGCAGTCCAAGGACAAGCGGCCGTTGCTGAGCCATCTGCGGGAGTCCGGCGCCATCGAACAGGATGCCGACATCGTGATGTTCATTCACCGCGATGATTACTATAACGAGGATTCTGAGTTCCGGAACCAGGCCGAGATCATCGTCGCCAAGCACCGCAATGGACCGACCGGTACGGTCAACCTATACTTCCACAAGGAATTCACCCGCTTTGCCAGTCTGGCAGCCCCGCAGGGCGGGTTTTGACGGGCTGGCCGCAACTGCACGAGAGAGGCTTCGAGCACACTCATGGCTAACGTCGTCGTCGTGGGGGCCCAGTGGGGCGATGAGGGCAAGGGCAAGATCACCGATCTGCTGGCCGAGCGGGCGGACGTCGTCGTGCGGTACTCGGGCGGCAACAACGCCGGCCACACGGTCATCGTGGGCAACCAGCTCCTCAAGCTCCATCTGGTTCCCAGTGGCATCCTCTATCCCGGGACGCTGTGCGTGATCGGCAACGGCTGCGTGGTCGATCCAGCGGCTCTGCTGGCCGAGCTTGCCGATCTCGAGGGCCGGGGCATCGACGTTTCCGGGCTCAGGCTCTCGATGCTGGCCCACCTCATCATGCCCTGGCATCGGGCGCTGGATGCCGCCCAGGAGACCCGCCGCGGTGGCGCCAAGCTCGGCACGACGGGCCGGGGCATCGGGCCCGCCTATGCCGACAAGGTGGCCCGCGTGGGCTTCCGCGTGATGGACCTCCTTCACCCCACCTGGTTCCGCAACCTCCTCGCCGAGCGCGAGAACCTGCTCAACGAGACCTTGACCAAGGTCTGGGGCCTCGAGCCTCTCGACATGAAAACGGTGGCCGATGAGTACCTCGAGTACGGCGCCAAGCTCGCGCCCTACGTCAAGGACGTCACGCTGCTGCTCCACGACGCGATGGCCCACGACCGCATCATCCTGTTCGAGGGAGCGCAGGGAACCCTGCTCGACATCGATCTGGGAACCTATCCGTTCGTAACCAGCTCTCATGCGGTGGCTGGCGGGGCCTGTACCGGAGCGGGCGTCGGTCCCACGGCGATCGATCGCGTCCTTGGCATCGCCAAGGCCTACGCCACCCGGGTCGGCAGCGGACCCTTCCCGAGCGAGCTGACGGACGAGGTCGGAGAGCGCCTGCGCGAGGTCGGCCAGGAGTACGGTGCCACCACGGGCCGGCCCCGGCGTTGCGGCTGGTTCGACGCTGTCGCGGCGCGCTTCGCGGCGCGCGTGAATGGTCTCGATGCCCTGGCGATCACCAAGCTCGACGTACTCGACGGGTTCGACGAGATCGGCGTCTGCACCGGCTACGAGCTCGATGGCGAGGTCATGACCGAGTATCCGCTCGAGGGCTCCGTCGTGGCTCGCTGCAAGCCGGTTCTGGAATTCGTCCCCGGCTGGCGCCAGGCCACGGGGGGGGCCCGCGGGCTCGAGGATCTTCCCGCACCGGCGCGCGCCTACCTCGATCGCCTCGGGCGCCACGTGGGCGTGCCGATCGCCATCGTGAGCGTCGGCAGTTCGCGGGATCAGACGATCATCGTCTCGGATCCGGTGGACGGGCCGCGGCGGACCGCGGCGCCGATCGGCTAGAGCGGTTTCGCCTGGAAGCGATCGGCCCCGAGGGGGCAGGGCGCTTTTCTGGTAGGATCCATGACCCTATGGGATTGCTACACTCGGTCAAGTTCCTCGGCTACGCGTGGCTCGATTTCACCCGCTACTACCTGGCAGGGCGGCGCAACGGCTTCGACCGTACGTACTTCCAGCACGTGACCGGGGCCTGGTCCCGGGGCTTGTTGCGTTCGGCGGGGGTGGATTTCCAGGTGGATGGCGCGGAGAACCTGCCCGCGGGGCCGTTCCTCATCGCGGCCAATCACCAGAGCTACCTCGACATCCCCCTGCTGGTGGTGGCCTTGGGCGACCACAAACCCATCTTCATCATGAAGCAGGAGCTGCTCAAGGTTCCGTTGCTGGGCCGGCTGGCCGTGGCGGCCGGGGCGATCGCCATCAACCGGGGCGACCGTCGCCAGGCCGTCGCGGCCATCGAGGAAGGCCTGCGCCAGGTCAAGCCTGGCGAGGCCGTCATGATGTTCCCGGAGGGTACCCGCACCCGCACGGGCAAGATGGGTACGGCGAAGAAGGGCGTGTTTTACTTCGCCATCCACACGGGACTGCCGATCGCGCCCGTGGCCATCACCGGATCCTTCGATCGCTTTCCCAAGGATCACTTCTTCTCGATCAACCCCGGACCCGTTCGGGTCCAGATCCTTCCCGCCATCTCGCCCGATCCGGATCGCGGCGACGATCAGGTGAACGATCTGGTCGAACGCTGGGTGGCTGTCGTACAGACGGCGGTAGGCGAGCTGGAGCCCGCCACAGGCGCTGCCGCCGGGGCGCTCTGAGTGCCCGCCCGGCGGCGTCCGGGTTATTGCGGCTGGTAGACCGAGACGACCTTGAGACCGGTGCGCTCCCGGACGGTCTTTTCGATGATCCGGGCTTGCTCGCGGGTCAGTACGGCCAGGTGG
>JAJXWQ010000029.1 GCA_021781555.1 bacterium | reverse complement strand
AGGTCGCTGACCTGGCAGGGATCGCGGGCGAAGACCTCCGGGGCTGGAGGCAGCTGCCGTGAAGAAGACGGTCATGACCGTGGACGACTCGAGCAGCATGCGGCAGATGCTGGTTTTCGCTCTCTCTAGCTGCGGATTCGATGTCGTCGAGGCGGCCAATGGTCAGGAAGCCCTGGCCAGCATGGAGCAAAAAGGCATCGACCTCCTGATCACGGACCTCAACATGCCGGTGATGAATGGCCTGGACCTGATCAAGGCGGTGCGTTCCCAGCCGCAGTGGCAATACTTGCCCATCTTGATGCTGACCACCGAGTCTCAGGACAGCATGAAGCAGGCTGGAAAGGCTGCCGGAGCCACCGGTTGGATCGTCAAGCCCTTTGATCAGGACAAGCTCCTCTCGGTCGTCCAGAGGGTGCTTGGATGAATGGACCCCATCGCCAGGCATTCAAGGAGGAGGCGTTCGATCTTCTGGGCGACCTCGAATCGGCTCTGCTCGAACTCGACGAGTCCCCGTCCGACGAGGAGCTGGTCGGGAGGGTCTTTCGCGCCCTCCACACGATCAAGGGCTCGGGGGCGATGTTCGGATTCGAGAAAACGGCGGCGTTCACCCACGAGCTCGAGGCGGCGTTCTCGGCGGTCCGGGACGGAGTGCTGGCGGTTTCGAGCGACCTGGTTGCGATCGCGCTGAAGTCGCGCGATCATATCAAGCAGCTCCTGCTTTCAGAGGAGAATCTCGGACCGGACGACCTGGCTTTTCAGGCTGCCCTCCTGGGCTCCCTGCGGTTATTGACCCAGCCGGTGGCGGTGGGTGCGGCCGGCGCGGGAGCGCCGGCTTTGCCGTGCGACCTTGCCGCCGACGGAGCGCCGTGCCTCAGCTATCGCATCCGCTTCGAGCCGGCCACCGACTTCTTCGCCTCGGGGTCCAACCCCCTGGGGATCCTGAGGGAGCTGCGGGGGCTGGGCGAATGCAGGATGGTCTGCCACGCCGGGAGGGTGCCGCCCCTCGAAGAGATTGATCCACACGCTTGCCATCTCTACTGGGACATCATCCTCACGACGGCCGCTGGCCGGGCCGCCATCGCCGAGGTCTTCGAGTTCGTCGAGGATTACGCGGAGGTCCAGATCGAGGAACTCGCGGCCCTCGACCAAGGCCAGGCGCCGCGGATTGGCGATATTCTGGTCGATCGTGGCGATCTTGGCCCGGCAGACCTGGAGCGTTCCCTCGAGGGCCGACCGCGCCTGGGCGAGCTGCTGGTCAGCCAAGGCCTCGTTCCCCCTGAAAAGGTGGCGGCTGCGCTGGCCGAGCAAGAGCACCTGAAGACCCAGGCGCACAGGCAGGTGGCCGAGTCCGGCTCGGGAATACGGGTGAGTTCGCACAAGCTGGACTCGCTCATCAACCTCGTCGGCGAACTGGTCACGGTGCAAGCCCGCCTCAGCCAGATCTCACAGGAGCGTGCCGATCCGGCGTTGAATGCGGTCGCCGAGGAGGTCGAAAGGCTGACCTGGAATGTACGCGACAACGCGCTGAACATGCGCATGTTGCCGATCGGGTCGCTCTTTGCCAAGTTCCGCCGCCTTACCCACGACCTCGGCCGTCAGCTGGGCAAGGAGGTCGACTTCGTGGTGGAGGGTGGGGAGACCGAGCTCGACAAGACGGTCATCGAAAAGCTCGGGGATCCCTTGGTGCACCTGATCCGCAATTCCCTCGATCATGGGCTGGAGACCCCGGAAGTTCGCCTGGCAGCCGGCAAGAGCCGCCACGGTATGCTGGCCATCCGCGCTTGCCACGAGGGCACGCACATTCTCCTTCGCGTGAGTGACGACGGGGCGGGGCTCGACTACGAAGCCATTCGCCGCAAGGCTGTCGAGCGGGGTGGCCTGGCCCCGGGGACCGAGATCGACGAACGCGGACTCATTGCCTGCCTGCTGCAGCCGGGCTTTTCCACGGCGCGCGAGATCACGGAGGTCTCGGGGCGGGGGGTCGGGCTCGATGTGGTCAACCGGACGATCGATACCCTGCAAGGCAGCCTCGAAGTCACGAGCGAGCGTGGTCAGGGAACGATTTTCAGCATCCGGCTACCGCTCACGCTGGCCATCATCGAGGGACTCTTGGTTGCGGTCGGGGACGATTCTTTCGTCCTGCCCCTGGCCTCGGTCACCGAGTGCATCGAACTCAACGATCGCACGCGGGGATCGGATCGGCGCAGGGCGGTCAACCTGCGGGGGTCCATCGTTCCGTACATTCGCCTGCGGGAGCATTTCGACATCCCGGGGCCCGGCCAGGCGATCGAGCAGGTCGTCATCGCCTCAGTTGAAGATCGCCTGGTCGGCTTTGCCGTCGATCGCGTCGTGGGACAGATCCAGACGGTAGTCAAGCAGCTGGGGCGCCTCTACAAGGGGATCGAGGGACTCTCGGGCGCGACCATTCTGGGGGATGGCCGCCTGGCGCTCATCCTCGATGCAGCGCGTCTGGTCCAGGAGGCTGAACTGGCACCTTCCGGTGCGGGCGACGCTGAATTGAAACGGGGTTAATCGTGGCCTTTACCTACTTTTTCCGGGATCTCCTGACGCTCGAGCAGATCGCGGCTCACTTCATTCCTTACACGTCGGGTTCGAGCCGTATTCGCATCTGGGACGCTGGCTGTGCCATGGGTCAGGAGCCATACTCGCTGGCAATGGTGCTGGCCGATCATATCGGCCATTTTTCCTTTCGCAACGTGCGTATCACGGCCTCGGACGTCGATACGTGCGATCTCTTCGGCCCGATCATCGCGGCGGGAGTCTACCCGGCCGCCGAGCTCGCGCGGATTCCCGGCGACATCAAGGAGCGCTATTTCACCGAGACGGCCGACCCGGATACCCTGCAGCTGGTCGAGGCGATCCGCAGCCGCGTGGTCTTCGTGAAGCACGATCTGCTGAGCTTGGAGCGGGTCGGTGACGACTTCGGGCTCATCCTTTGCAAGAATGTGTTGCTGCACTTCCAGCCGCCGGAGCGGGTGGAAGTACTGAAGATGTTCCACTCCGCCCTGGCTCCCGGCGGGTTTCTCGCGACGGAGCAGACGCAGAAGCTGCCCCCCGAGGTCGAGCCGCTGTTCGAGCAAGTCACGGCCAATGCCCAGCTTTTCCGTAAGGTCGCGTCGTGAGGGTCCTTCGCCTGCGCAAGGATCCCGCGGTCTACAGTTCCGAGGTGTACCTGATCCGGGGTGACTGGAATCACCTGTCCGATGTGAACACCCTGGTGGATGTCGGGGCCAACGGCGCGGTGGTCAGCGAGTTATTGTCTTTGGCTACGGGGGTGGGCAAGCGAGCGGTCCAGCAGGTTGTCCTGACGCATTCGCACTTCGACCACAGCGGAGGGCTGGATCGTATCGCCGAGGAGTTCGACCCGGAAGTCTGGGCTTACAGCCATCACAATCCCCGCTGCAAGCGGGTCCGCGACGGGCAGAGCATGCATCTGGGTGATCGGGATTTCTACGTGATCTACTCGCCAGGACACTCCAACGACTCGATCTGCCTCTACGGTCCCGATGACGGCGTCCTGTTCTCTGGAGACACGGAATTGAACCTCATGATGCCCGGTGGAAGTTATTCCCGATCCTTCGTTCGTACCCTCGAGACGCTGGTGGCCTTGCCTTTGAAAACCATCTTTCCGGGCCACGGAGATCCGTTGGTGGAAGGCGTCGGCGACATGCTCCGGCGCAGCCTCGATAACGTGTACCGGAGCGAGATCTTCGACGATAGGGCGGCAACGAGTACGGGGGGCGATATTTCCGCCGGTGGTTCGGATCTTGACGCCCCAGACCGGTCGGCAAGTTGGCCGCCTGGAGTCGCGAGGGACCGGCATTTCCATGCTCGGTGAGTTCTCGTGGGCCTTCGGTATGGGGCCGGCCTTCCTGCTTGGTTACCTGGCGGCCTGGCAGCGTTCTCGGGGCAAGCCGTCTGCGCTTGCCGGTACCGACACGCCCGAGGAGCTTTCCACCGAGGACACGAGCTTGCCCGAGGAGGTCGAAGAACACAGTCGGAGTCTGCTGGAAGGCTTCCAGCAGCTCATGTTGTCGAGTCAGGGGGTCCTGGAATCGAGCCAGAAGAACGCGTCCGCAATGCGAACGCTGGAGGCCGGGATCGACAAGGTTTTCTCGGAAATTAGCAACCTGTCGCAGACCAGCGAAGGAATGATCGAAGCCGTGACGCGCGTGGTCGGATCCATCGCCGAGATCCGGGCGGGCTTCGAGGTCTTCGACCTCCAGACCGAGGCAAACATGGCCCTCAACCGCCAGCTGCGGGATGCGATCGATGAGGTTCTCGAAGCATCGCACGCGGTGCGGACGAGCGCCCACGTAGCGCTCGACGCTGCCGGTATGGGCGATCGGGCAGCGGCGGGGGTCGATGCAGGCATGGCGGAGATCGCTGCGGTCATCGAGACCCTGGCGCACCTTTTCGACGGCCTGAACCGCGCCACCCAGGAGATCTCCCGGAAGGCCGAAGCCATCGACGACATCGCCGACCAGACCAAGCTCCTGGCGCTGAATGCCCGGATCGAGGCAGCCCGGGCCGGAGAGCACGGTCGCGGATTCACGGTGGTTGCAGAAGAGGTAGGCAAGCTTGCCGTGCAGTCCAACCAGGCGGCCACGTGGATCGGCCAGCAGCTGCAAAACCTGGCCGTGGAGATGGCGCAGGCCCACGGGGCGATTCGTCGCGGGGTGGAGGTTGCCGGGCAGGGGCACGAGCGCTCCGGGCAATCGACCCTGGCCCTGCGCGAGGTTCATCGGTGCTTCGAGGAGACCGTCGCCCTGATCGATCGGATCGGCCGGGCGGTCGAAGCCCAGATCCAGCGCGCCGACGATCTAACGCAGAGCTTCGAAGCTGGACGCCAGGTGCTCGATAAATTGCGGGATCTTTCCCACGGACAGGAGTCCGAGGTGAACGACGTCCAGGCGACCATTTCGGGCATGCATCACTACACACGCGAGGTCTCGTTCGTGTCCATCGACCAGATCGAGGGGGCGCGCCAGCTCTCCGACCGAACTCGCCAGTCTGCCGAGTTTTCGACGGAAATGATGACGGTCATCCTGGCGCTGAAGGACCGCGTGATCCGTCTGTGGGAAGCGGCCAGGGAGCGCGTGCCGGGTTCCGCTGCGCCCGTGGACATCCAGGCGTCACCCCTGATCCAGCTGTTGGCCGCACCGGGCCCCGTGCAGCTTGCGGCCCCGGTGGATCTGGTCGGAGCTGCGGCCTCCCTGCAAAGCCTCAAGGAACGCGCCACCGAATGCTTTGCGCCGCTGGTCACCGCCGTCGGGAGGATGTCAGCCCCTGACGCTTCCCGGGTCTTCACGGCCCTCCAGAACGACGACCTCATCCAGCAGGTCATCAGTCACGGGATCTCCGATCTGCAGGAAGCCGCCGCCAGATCGCCCGACGAGGGCACTGGCCGTGTCATCGAGCTGGCTGCCGCGCAGGTCGACGCCATGGCGGCCGCGATGGGCGAGTCGGCAAGGTCGCTGCCGGAAGCCGCCCGAGGCTTTCTTTCGGTCGACGACTGGATCACCGAGTCCAGGGCCCTGGCAAGGCAGCTGCGTTCGTTCGCGAGCAGCCAGGGAGATGCACCGGTCGGTTCGCAGTGGCTCCAGCTCATAGCGAGTCGCTTCAGCTCCGAGGCGGAGAGACTGCGGGGGCAGGCGGCTCTGAAGGTGGTGCTTGAAACTCCGGCGGAGGACGAATACGCTCTGTTCTGAGCTGGAGGAATTTGCCGGGATTGTCCGGGTCTCCTCGTGAATGGGGGGATTTTTCGGGTCTGCCTGTCTGGTAGACCCTGCTTTCGCAATAGTTCTACATAAGGAAGACGCATGGCACGTATTTTGGTGGTGGAGGATAACCCGGCGAACCGGAAGCTGCTGGCGGGCCTCCTCGTCCAGCAAGGCTATGAGATCGTTGCCCTGGAGAGCGCCGAGGACATCCTCGCGGAGACGAGGGCCTTTCGTCCGAACCTAATCTTGATGGACCTTCGCCTGCCAGGTCGGGATGGTTACTCGGCGATCGAAATTCTCCGTCGCGATCCCGCGTCTGCGAACATTCCCATCGTGGTCACTTCGGCCTACGCCTTGCCGGCCGATACCCACCGGGCGCTGGAACTCGGGGTCGCGGACTACTTTTCCAAGCCTCTGGACATGCCCAGGTTCCTGGCGCGGATCGGCATTCTCACCGGGCAGCCAGGTCAGCGGCAACCGGGAGCGTGAACCAGAAGGTCGACCCCTCGCCTATCCGGGTGTCGATGCCGATCGTACCCTGCATTGCGACGATCAGGCCACGGCAGATCGCGAGTCCGAGCCCGATCCCGCCCTGCGCCGCCGCATCGCCGGCCACAGCGAAAGGCTGGAACAGTCGGGAGAGCGCCGCCTCGTGAATCCCGGGCCCGTGGTCCTCTATCTCGACCCGTACGCTGGAGCCTTCCTGGTCCGCTCGGACATGGATCTGGGTCCCTGGCGGCGAGTAGCGGGAGGCATTGGCCAGGAGGTTCACCAAGACCTGGCGTAGGCGCGGAAAATCGGCCTGCAGTTCGAGGAAGTCCGCGACGTCGACCTCAAGGCTCTGGTCCTTGGCCTGCAACAGCGGGCCGAACTGTCCGACCACCTCGTCGATCACCTCCCGGAGATCTACCGGGCCCAGGCGGATCTCCAGCCGCCCTGCCTGGATGGCCGCCATGTCCAGGATCTCGGTGATAATCTCGAGCATGGCGCGACCGGCAGACTCGATCTGGTTCGCCCAATCAAGGAGCTCAGGATCCTTGTCGGAAACTGCCTGCTTGATGAGATAGGCAAAACCCGAGATGACGCTAAGGGGGGTCCGTAGCTCGTGGGAAATGGTGCGCAGGAACTCGTCCTTGGTCGCGTTGGCCTCGCCCACGGCTGCAATCGTTTGCTCGAGCAGAGCCACCCGTCGCTCCGCGGCAAGGTCCCGACCGGTCACGCGTATCACGATCTCCCCGTCGAGTTCGATCGAGTTGCACTCGGCTTCGATCTCGAGCGAGCGACCATCGACCCCGACGATGGTGATCGGGCACCGCCGGGTGATCGAGCCCGCCGGAACGCACTCGAAAACCTTGTTGACAACACAGTAGCAAGTATCGAAGCCCTGGGCGATCTGGCCCACGAGTTCCTCGGCGTTCTGTGCCCCGAGCAATCTCGCTCCGGCCCGGTTGATGTATCGGTACCGCCCTCCGCTTACGAGCGCCAGCATGTAAGGGGCTGCCTCCTGCATGGCGCGGTACCGCTCCTCGCTGGCGGCCAGTTTCTCCAGCGCACCCTGCACGGCAAGGTGCCTCTCCTCGCGTTCTTGCAGGGTGCGCTGCAGGAGCTGGTGGGTGGCATACGAGCGCTCGAGCAGCAGCGCCAGCCACAAGAGAAGGCCCACCCCCGCAAAAGCGATGCCGAAGGCCATCAGGGCATCGCGGAGGGTGTCCGGGATAGAAAAGGTATCTGAGATGCGGTAGATGGCCCAGGCTGCGATCACCGGCACGCCAAGCATCCCGGCAACGAGGATCCGCAGGGTGCGTCCCAGCGAGGTGGTGTCGGCAAGCCGTACCACGAGGCCGCGGGACGGGCGAGCCAGCAAGATGGCCGCGCTCTCCGCCATCCACCCCAGTGCCGGAAGCAGGCTTACCTTGAGGATCCTGCCGGGGTCGAGCCCCCGAGCCACCTGGAAGACGTGGCCCATGAAGGTCACGAGGGGGAAGAAGATTGCCAGCAGGACCAGGAGCTCGGCGAGGTAGATCCCCTTGCGGGGCCGATCGTCGAGAAGCGCGATCGCCAGGCCATCGAGGATGGCTGGGGGCCCGAGGGCGACGAGCGGGTTGCCGAATCCCGCATCGCGGAGAGAGGTCATTCCCGAGACAAAGGACCAGGCGCCGCAGCTGGGCAGGTACTTGCCGGAGTGGCTCTCCAGGAGGAAGATTCCGGCGATGGACGGCCCCAGCGCGAGGAGCGTGGCCAGCCAGCGCCGGGTAGGCGGGGCCTCCCTGTGGCCTAACAAGATCAGGGCAATCACCTGGGAACCCATGATCATTGGCTCCAGGGGAATGCCCGGCGCGCACGCCTGGCTTCCAGCCGGACCGAACAGGAGCGCTCCCCGCAGGAGGAGGGCCACGACGGCCCCGACCAGGAGCAGCGCCGCCAGGTGGATGGAGGCCAGGCGCATGCCCGACTGGGCGGGTCTGGGTCGTGGAGAAGGGGTCACAGAGGATCTCCTATTGCTGGAACCTTGAACCAGAAGACCACCCCAGGATCGGCCTTGCGACGGTAGCCGATCGAGCCCCCGTGCGCTTCTGTCAACGCCTTGCTGATGGCCAGGCCGAGTCCGGTGCCGCGCACGCCCGGGGAATTCTGGAGCCTCCCGAAGGGCTTGAAGATATCGTCAGCCAGGGCTTCCGGAATGCCGACGCCTTCGTCCTCGACTTCGCAGGCGATGCACCGGGCCTCCCGACGAAACCGCACCACGACCGTTCCCTTGCTGGAGAACTTGATGGCATTGTCGACCAGGTTGAACAGGACCTGGTAGATGCGCCGGTCGTCGCCGACGATCGTCTCTATCGCATCGGGACCGTCTATCGCGAGCGTGAGCCCCTTGCTGGCGGCGGCACTCTCGAACGTTCCAACCACCCGTTCGACGAGGCGCCGGAAGTCGACCGAGCGTGAAAGCAGCGAGAACTTCCCGGTCTGGAAGCTGGCCAGATCCAGGAGATCATCTTGCAGGACCCCGCATTGCTCCAGACAGCGCAGGAGCTCGTCGAGCATCCGCCGCTGGGAGGCATTGAGCGGCCCGACGCCCTCCTCCCGCAAGCTCGCGCCAAATGCGATGGCAGCAGACAGTGGGGCGCGGAGTTCGTGCGCCACGGTGCCCAGAAAAAAGACCTTGGTGTGATCGAGTTCCTGGAGGCCGGGGTTGGTCTCGGCGATCCTGACGGCGGCTTCTTGCAAGCGGAGCACGAGCTCGGGCGTGCTGGCCGCGGCGTCATCCTGGCGTCTGCCTTCGTTCGCGACCAGACTCCGAGCCAGCATCAGGGTCTGCGCCCTCTCCCGCACGGCCGGATCGACCGGGAGAGGGCCAGCGTCGGTTCTTTCCAGGGCGAGCGCAAGCGAGTTCCAGAGGATCGCGTCGAGGGCTCGTGCCACCTCGAGCATGCGGTCGGGGGCGGGCACGTTCTGTTGCAGGGTCCCCAGCAGTGCCAGATTGCGCATGAGGGCTCCCAGCATGGGCGCATTGGCCAGCGGTTCGGCGACCCGGAGGCCGCTCCAGAGATCGAGAAGGGGATCCCGCGCGTCGCCAGACGTCAGCGATGTCAGCCAAGAGCGTAGATCGTTTGCATCGAAGCCGTGCCAGCTGGACTGCAGGACATCCGGCGAGGCCGGGAGCCAGTCGGCTTGCAAGGCGGTGTACCTTGCGAGGAAGTCGTCGAAGTGCAGCTCGAGGACCGCGTTCGCACACGCAGCCAGGGCATCGGTATCCATAGCCATGTTCTACCTATACAAAAAATGATCGATCGGGCGACTCGCCCGGTCGTGCCACGGAGCGAAAGACCCGCCGGGCTTCAAAGCCGGTCAGGTTGGCGGCAAGCGCCAGCCGATGCAAGCCCGAGCTTGAAGGGCAAAAAATGATCCAGAGCGCCGTGAGAGTGAGAAACTGAAACTCGACCACCCCTTCGCCTGGGGTCAGGATGTCGTGCCGCGGCCGATCCGAGCTAACGAGCGCCCTGACTACATCGCGCTCGTGGTGCCTGCCCGCGCCTGGTCAACACGGACTCCCTGCCCTGCTGGAATCTGGACGGTTGCACGCGCCGGCCGCCAGTGCGTGCGCTCGGAAAGCTTTCGAACAATCTTGACACCCCGTGGGACATGAGGTCGCTTGTTGACCGTATTCCCAGGTCACTTGGTCGGATGTCAGTGAAACATACGTATCCGAGCTGGCGCATTTAGGTCGCATCTGCCACGGCCAGATGCGGTGCGGCTCAGGCTCGCTGGCGTCAAAGGCGCGCCTGGATCCGCGTGCTGCTTGGCCGCACTGACGCGCGTCTAGACCTTTTGCAGTTTGAACGGGGCCCTCTGCGCGGTCGCTTCGCTGCGCAACCGGGCCCCGTCTGACTCATCGGGCTCGATCCATTCAAACCGGGAGCACTCTAGACCTTTGGCAAGCCCAGCGTCTTCAGCTGCCCGCTGCCTGGTTCCGTTCTTGCTGGGCGCAAGCCACACGCCCTCGGCCAGAGGCTACCGAACGGTCGCCCCGCCC
The DNA here is from genome assembly GCA_021781555.1 of bacterium. Classification (GTDB taxonomy): domain Bacteria; phylum Cyanobacteriota; class Sericytochromatia; order S15B-MN24; family VGJW01; genus JAJXWQ01. The sequence continues at coordinate 30,310 of JAJXWQ010000029.1, read as the reverse complement.
TCCTGCTCGAGCTTCACGCGACGGAATGCCGCGAACAGCAGCAGGTCGTAGGAGATCTTGAGGCCCGCGCCGACCACGAGCGGCGCAGCCAGGGCCAGGCCGGCCGTGGCCCAGCCCGCGATCGCGGGGCCCACGGCCCAGCCGCCCTGCCGCACCAGGCTGGTGATGGACGAGACCACCGTACGTTCCTCGGGCGCGACCATGCTCATCACGTAAGACTGGCGTGCCGGAACGTCCATCTCGACCAGGCACTCGCGCAAGAGAAACAGGGTCGCCGCCAGCGGGAAGGTCGGCGCGAAGGCCATGGCCACCAGGAAGAGACTGGACGGAATGTGGGTGAAGACCATGGTGTTGATCAGGCCGATCCGCCCGGCCAGCCAGGCCGATGCCGGGTGTGAGGCGGCATTCGCCAGGCGGGCGGCCATGTAGAGGAAGCCGATCGCTGCCGGCCCCACGCCGAATCGCACATCCAGGAAGTACGACACCAGGGCTGCGGTCAGGAAGCCGCCGCCCAGGGCGTCGATCACGAAGAGACCGGACAGTCCGAAGACCCTCTGGCGGGTGGCGGGTGAGAGGGGCCGAGGCGGGCCGGCGGGCGGAGCGTCGAGGGCCGCGGGTAGGCCCGCGTAAAGGAGGGCGGCGAGGACCAGCAGCGCTGCGTAGCAGCCGAAGGCAAGGCGGAATCCGCCGTCGAGCGAGGTCCAGCCAGCTGCGGTCGTCCATGCGGGCAGGCCGGCGAGCGCCGCCCCGACGGCATAGCCAGAGTCCTGCAGCAGGGTGTACCAGGCGAACGCCCAGGTTTGCGTTTTCTTGCCCACGTACTCGGGCAGGAGTGCGGACTCGATCACGTACGCCGCGCCGCGGTCCTTGCCCATGCCGTTCAACATGCAACCGAAGGCGACGGCCAGCGCGATGGCGGGGCTCGAAGCCAGCGGCAAGAGGATTCCGGCAAGCGCGGCGAGCAAGGTCTGGCTGATCAGGAAGCGCTTGCGGCCGATGCGTTCACTATGGCCCGCAAGGGCCGCCGCTACCGCCGTCCCCCCCAGGCCGGCCGCCACCACCTCGCCGATCGCCCCGGGCGGTAGTCCTCGCCGTGCCAGCCAGATGCCGAGCAGCACCCCCACCATGCCGACGGCAACCGAGCGCAGGAAGGCTGCGGCCAGGATGCGCCGGATCGGCGCCTGGCGGGCGTCAGGGGGATTCGGTCTTGCGGCGATCGCCATCGGTGCAGGGGCCATCCAAACGACCTGAAAAGGGGGATCCCCGGGGGGCCGTGGTCGCTTCCGGCCCGACCCATCTTAATCGCTACGGAGGCCCGGCCTCAAGGCGCCGGATCTTCGGCCCGCGGAGTTTTCTGGAGGGACCCGTTTCAGCTGCAAAAGGTATAGCAAGTTATGGACGCGCGGGCCGACAAGCAACCTTAACCCCTTTTTACTCAAAGGAGAAGCTTGTGCGGCGTCGTGCGCTTTGGACGATCTTCCTTTCTTTGGCCTTTGCGCCCGCGGGATGCGGGATTGCTCCCGGAGCAACGCTAGGTTTCGATGGGCAGTCCGGCTTCCAGAGTGCCTCGACGGGCCAGGGGACCGTGACCGGCCCCCTGGCGACGATCCTTTCGCAGGACCGCCAGCTTGCAGCCAGTCACCAGCATCCGATCGTGATCTTCGATCTGGACGATACCCTCTTCTGCACCGCCTATCGCAACCTTGAAATCCTCAAGGAGTGGGGTGCGACCGCGGCCGGTGCTCCCTACCTGGCCCAGATTGACGCCCTCACGCCTGCGGACGTGAGCTATGACATCACGGGCGCGCTCACGCAGATGGGGATGTCGGCGTCCCAGGAGTCCGCGGTCCAGAGGTTCTGGACGACTCGCTTCTTCTCGGGCGCTTACGTCGGGTACGATCACCCGGAGCCTGGCGCCGCCGCCTACGTACAGGCCGTCGCCACGTCCGGAGCGGAGGTGGTCTACATGACGGGCCGCAGCGCCGCGATGGAATCGGGCACTCAGCAGGCCCTGGTTGCAGACGGTTTCCCCTGGGATCCGGCCGACGGCGCTACCGAGCTCATCCTGAAGTCGACCCGGGGCCAGTCCGACGCTCAGTTCAAGGGGGCGCAGACCCAGACTCTCGAGCAGAATGGCACGATTGTCGGCTGCTTCGACAACGAGCCAGCCAACGTCAACATGTTCCAGCAGGTGGCGCCGCAGGCCACGGTGGTCTTCCTCAACACCGTGCACTCGCCCAATGCGCCGGAGGTGAATTCGGGCATCGCCCAGATCGATTCCTTCGCCACGCCCTGACGCCGGCGATTCTCTGCGATCGAGACGGGCGGGTTGGCTGGCCTGGCTCCGGTCCCGCGCGCCGGAGCCTCGCTTCCGCAGCTGGAAGCCGAGCGCCCTCTTGACTCGCCACCACCAAAGAGTAAGCTAAGATTAGGTTAAGAAGACTTCGAAAGGGGCTAAGCATGGCGTTGCGGGGGGCAGGACTGGCTGTGATCGTGGCCACCATGGCAACGGCTGGCTGCGGAACTTCCCTGGGGTCCTCGCTGGGCGCCTCCCAGGGGACGTCGGTTCTCGGCGCCTCGGCGATCGCTGAACCCGCGCAGGACGTCGAGCTCGGGGCGGCCGCCAGGGTCGTCCTCGAGGAGCAGTGGTCTTTCCTCATCGCGACCGCCGACAGTAACCACGATGGCGCCATCAGCCGTTCCGAGTATGCCGCGGGCCACTCGCCGCGGCTGGTGCAGCTGTTCTTCGCCCAGTTCGACGCCAATGGCGACGGTGTGGTGACGGCCAGCGAGTACCAGGCGGCGCTCGCGGCCGGGCAGGTCGAGCAGATTTACGCCTTGCTGGGCGTGCAGGCCATGGACGCCGCCATCAAGCCCTTTCTGGCGGATGGCAGGTTCGATCCGTCGGAGCTGCACACCTACCTGGCCTCGGATCTGCACGTGACCAGCGACTGGCCGCTGATAACCAGCCTGATGAAGAAGCTGGACCTCAACCACGACGGTTTGGTGTGGACCGGTCCGGGCGAGGCTCGCGCCTTCCAGCTCGAGTTCCTCCGGCCCCAGCTCGAGGCGACGCTCGGCCTGCCCGCCGTGCTGCCAAGCTAGGCCTTTTGCAGTTTGAACGGGGCCCTCTGCGCGGTCGCTTCGCTGCGCAACCGGGCCCCGTTTGACTTCGAGGCGCCGAGATCGGCGCCGGGCGGCGGAGCCGAGAGAGTATCATGCCCTGCGGGGGGCGACGCGCGGACATGCCAGCCATGAGCAATGAAGCGGGATCCGGGCCCGGCCGGCGGATGCTGGTTTGCGATCTCGATGGCACCTTGGTCGGGGAAGTCGGCGCGACCCGGCGACTGCTCGACTGGATCTCGGCCCGGCAGTCCGAGGTCGTGCTCGTATTCAACACCGGGCGGACCCGACGCTCGGCCGATGAGCTGATGGTCGCGGCCGAGCTGCCCTGGCCCGACGTGCTGGTGACGGGCCTCGGGACGGAGATCGCTTACGAGAGCGAATCCGGCCCGGATCCCGCCTGGCGGGATTTCGTCTCCTGGCGCTGGAACGCGATCGCAGTGGCGGAGATCGGCAGCGGGTATGGCAACTCCCTCGCCTGGCAGGAGAATGTCGCACAGACGGAGCTCAAGAAGAGTTTCGAGCTCCGGTCGCGAGTCGATCTGGCGCCACTGGCCGAGGCCCTGGCGGCTGCCGGGGTCGACGCGAAGCTGGTGCAGACGGGCAACTTGCTCGATGTCCTGCCGGCACGGGCCGGCAAGCGCAATGCCAACGTCTACCTCCAGCGCCGCTTTGGCATCCCGGAGGAGCGGACGGCTGCGTGCGGGGATTCGGAGAACGACCTGGAGATGCTGGCCGGAGGCCGTAATGCGATCGCGGTGGGCAACGCGACGCCAGGACTGCTCGCCGGGCTGGGAAGTCGCGCATATCGGGCGCAGGGCTTCGCGGCGGCTGGAATTCTCGAGGGTCTGGCGCAGCTCGGCTGGTGAGCGCCCGCGCAGAGGGACCCGTTCACACTGCAAAAGATACGGATCCGCGCGGGCAGGCGGGTCGTGGCGTTCGGCCCCCCCGAGAAGGGCCAGGCATCCAGCGGCTCAGGAATGCTCGATCTGGCGCCGGGCCGCCTCGACCGCGTCTGCCCGGCCCAGGAAGGTGAGGCGGTCGCCGGCTGCGAGCCGGGTGTCTCCCTTGGGCACCAGGACATCCTGCCCGCGCCGGAGCAGGATGGCCAGGCAGTCGCCCGGCAACCCGAGACTGGCGATCGTCTGCCGGCTGGCCGCACTGCCGACGGTCGTCTCCACCACGGCTTCCTGGCGGCGAGATGAGGCCAGGAGCGCAACCACGTCCGGGCGGGTCTCTTCGAGCGTGGCCCCTGGGGCTTCGAGCCCCAGGCCGGCCGTCTGGAGCGCCTCGGCGAAGCGGTGGCTGTCGAGGCGAAAGTTCTCGAAGACCTCGAAGAGGAATTCCCGGAAGCGCTGCGCTCGGCTCGGTCGGTGCTCGGGCATCGCCGTCAGGCACCAGAGCTTGCGGCGGATCTCGACGCCGGCGATCGGGACGATCGCCAGCTGGAGCGCGGCGAGTTCGGATTCCACCGCGTATCGCGACACGAACGTCGGCCCGAGCCCCTCGCGGGCGGCACGCTTGAGTGCCTCGGTATTCCCGAGCTCGAGTTCGACCCACAAGGAGGTGACGTCGACCCCTGCCTCGCTCAGGCATCGCAGAACCAGAGCCCGTGTGGTCGACGGGGCGGGTTGCAGCAAGAGCGGGACGTCGCGGAGCTGGGCCGGGGCGATCGGAAGGCCGGATCGGGCCCAGGGGTGGTTGGCCCGCGTGACCAGGACGATCTCGTCGTCGGCGAGAGGCTCCTGGCTAAGAGAGCCGAGGTCTCGTCGGGACAGGGGAAAGTCCGTCAGCACCACGTCGAGCTTGAGCCAGGCCAGGAGCTGGGCCAGGTACTGGACGGTCCCGAAGTCGACCGAGATCCGGAGCTTGCTCCCCCGCTGGCGCAGGCGCTTGAGAAGACCCGGAACCAGGAACGTTCCGACCGCATAGGTGGCCCCGATCGCCAGGTGGCCGACGCTGCCGTCCTCGAAGCCGCGAGCTTCTTCCCGCGCCAGTTGCACCTGGGCCAGGATGGTGCCGACTTGCTCGCGAAAGCGCCGGGCGGCGTCCGTTGGAAGCGTGCTCCGGCCGTGCCGCTCGAAGAGCGGCAAGCCCAGCCACTGCTCGAGCTCCTTGATCTGCTGGCTGACCGCAGATTGGGTCAGGTGCTGGCTCCTGGCCGCCTTGGTGAAGGATCCCTGATCCACGGCGGCCGCGAAGGTCTCGAGGTAGCGGAGGTGCATACATTAGCAACTCTAATATATGAGCCCAATTGTTTTCAAGAAGCGTTATCATTCCACGGCGGCGAGCGTACAACGAGAACATGAAGCGTATCGCCATGATTTCGTTGCACGGAGATCCCACGGCAAGTGTGGGGTGCGAGGGCGCCGGCGGGCAGAACGTCTATGTCCGGGAACTGGCGCGGAGTCTCGCCGGCGCCGGCACGGCCGTGGACGTGTTCACGGAGAACCTTGCGGGATCCCGGACCGAGGCCGAGTCCTTCGGTCCAAGCTGCCGCGTGGTACGCATCCCCATCAGCCGGCCTCGCCAGGTCGGGAGGCATGCCTTCTGGGACAAGCTGCCGGGCTTTCTCGAGAAACTCGAGGACACGTGGCCCGAGCTTCCCCGGTACGATCTGGTGCATTCGCACTACTGGCTGGCTGGCTGGGTCGGCTTGAAGCTGGCCGCCCGGCGCCGCCTCCCGCTGGTCCACACGAGCCACTCCCTGGGCCGGGTCAAGGTGGCTGCTGGGTTCCCGCTGCCCGATGCAACCGATCGCTTTGCCACCGAGGAGCAACTGGCTCGAGAGAGCCTGCTGGTCGCGACGAACCGCAGGGAGGCGACCAACCTCGCGAATCTCTACCGTGCGCGGAAGGTGGCGATCGTGCCCTGCGGGTTCGACCCCAGGCGGTTCCAGCCACTCGACCGGGAGCGCTGCCGGCTCGAGGCCGGCCTGGATCCCGCGGACCGCGTGCTGCTTTTCGTAGGCCGTTTCGACCCCAACAAGGGCCTCGCCGGGTTGCTCCGGGCCACCCAGCTGCTGGCACGACGGTGGAACGTCCAGCTGGTCGTCATCGGCGGGGTGCGTCCCGATTCGCCGGACAAGGCCGAAGCCCAGCGCATCAAGGAGCTTGCGCGGGACCTCGGTCTCGAGGATCGGATCCGGTTCCTCGGGGCGGTAGATCACGCTCGGCTGGGCCGCTACTACTCGGCTGCCGATGTCACGGTCGTGCCCAGTTACTACGAGAGCTTCGGCCTGGTCGCGCTCGAGGCCATGGCGTGCGGGAGCCCGGTGGTGGCGAGCCGCACGGGCGGCCTCGCTTGCACCATCCAGGATGGCGAGAACGGCATCCTGGTCGAACCTGGCAATGTTCGCCGCCTGGCTGCCGCGATCGCGCGCATCCTTTCCGATCCGGCACTCAAAGAGCGTCTGGGAAGCGCAGGGCGCGAGCGCGCTTTTCGCTCGTACACGTGGCCCGGTGTTGCCCAGCGCATGTTGGCGGTCTACCAGGACGCTCTCGAATCCCCGGTTCTGCGAGGCGCTGCGCGCTAAAGCAAAGCCGCTAAACTTCTCCAGCTTTGCAGCGATATCCGGTAAGAGCGCGCCTTTTTCCGGGAGCCGTTACCTGCCGGCTCGTCCTGGGCACATCCCAGGCAGCGGAGGTCCGCAAGCGCCCGGCCAGGCCATGGCCTGGAAGGCGAACTGCAGAGTCTCCGCACCTTGCGACCAAGGCACTGACGAGCAGGTGGAAGAGCACGACCAGGTCGGCAGCGCGGTCCGGGATCAAGCGATCGAGCTGCTGTTCGGCGCCCTGGCCCGGGACGAGCGCGGGGAGCCCTGTGGCACCATCGCGTGCCAGGACGATCCCACCAGCCACTACGCGAACGTGTGGACCCGGGACAACGTCGGCCCGATGCTCTTCTTCTTGCGGTACGACCCCAGCATCGTGGGACTCTTCCTCGATGCCCTGATCCGCCGCCAATCCCGTCTTCGCCGCACCTACGGGCTGATGCCCATCGGCTTCTCCCCGCGCTACGACGCGGTGGATTACGGCGGCGAGGAGGCGATCGGTGCGGTGCACTCGGTCGATTCCACCCTCTGGTTCGTCATCCTGGTGGGGCTCTTCGTCGAGACGACGCAGGATCTTGACTGGCTCCGGGCCCGTCGCGAGGCCCTGGAAGCGGCCCTCGGCCTGCTGGTCGCACCGCGGTTCGACCCCCTTCCTCTCATGGCAGCGCCCGAGTCCGTCACGGAGATCGATCGCCCGGCCGGCCTCTATGGCTATCCTCTGCAGCTTCAGGTGCTCCTGGCCCTGGCACTCAGGTGGGCGGCCCGGCTCCTCGATTACCTCGAAGCAGGCTCCGAGATCGGCGCGTGGTGCCGCCTGGAGGCCGAGGCGCTCCAGTCCTGGATCAACCGCTGGTACTGGATCGATCGCCAGACGGTCGACGATCGCGAGCTCCTCGCGCCGGAGGGCCATGGCAAGGACAATCCCAATCCCTTCAACATCGACTATTCCAGGCTCCGGCCGGCGATCGCGACCTTGCCTCCCGGCTGCGGCTATCTCGGGGGTACCTTGCGAACCCGGCACCTCGACACCCGCCTCTGGCCCTTTCCCAACCTCCTGGCGGCCGTCAGCGGCATTCTCTCGGAGCCGCGGATCGAGGCCCTCATGGGTGGCATCGCCGCTCGCTGGGAGGATCTCATCGGTTGCATGCCCGTCACCGTGTGCTGGCCCAGCCTGACGGGTCCCAACTACGAAATCTGGATGGACGGAGATGCCCGGGCGCGGCCTGGCAGCTATCACAACGGAGGGCACTGGCCGTACATCCTCTGGTCCTTCGTGGCGGCGTGCCTGGCCAGCGGCCGGGGCGAACTGGCCACCCGCGCCTTGGCGGTCGCGAGCTCGGGGCTGCCGCCCTTCTGGGCCGAGTTTTACGACAGCGAGGGCCATCCGGGCCTCAATGCCAGGACCCGGCAGACCTGGTCGATCGCGGGTTATTTGGTTGCCGACGAGGCGCTACGCTCCGGCATCGAGGCCTTCTGGCAGGTTCGTCTGGTTCCGCAGGGAGGCTGGCTTGTCGCGGCAGCACCCGGTCCCTTGCAGCAGGAACGGTAGCTCCGGCGGGCGCTTCTATCGGGTCCGGGCCGCAGGCGCTCGGGCCCCGGTCGGGCGAGCTGGTTGCGGACTGGTACGGTTGCTTCTATAGTGTATTGCTCGGATGGCGTGTGTCGGGAGGTGCGCGCACCCTAAGGGAGCAGGTCTTCAATCACCTTCAAGACAGGGGCGCGAGATGTTCCATCGGTCGCCTTCAACCGGAGAAGTGCCCAAGGTTCTCATTGTCGAGGACAACGAGATGAACCGCGATATGTTGTCGCGACGGCTGATTCGGAAGGGGTATTCGGTCGTCATGGCAACCGACGGCGAGCAAGGGGTGGCGATGGCCGCTTCGGAGGCCCCTGATCTCATCTTGATGGACATGAGCTTGCCCAAGCTGGACGGTTGGGAGGCCACGCGTCGGTTGAAGGCCGATGCGGAGCTCAAGAAGATTCCTGTGATCGCGTTGACCGCGCATGCCATGGCCACAGATCGAGACAAGGCTCTGGAAGCCGGTTGTGACGATTACGACACCAAGCCGGTGGATCTACCGCGATTGCTCGAAAAGATCGAAACGATCTTGACCCGCGCAGCCTCAGTGCACTGACGGAGCTTGGGCAGCGGGATGTTGGGGGCAAGCGAGAACTGGGCCAGGGCCGCTCTCCTGGCCAACATGCGGCAAGATCTCATGGCTCCTGTTACGGCGTTGCTCGGTTACGCCGAGATGCTCTTCGAAGAGGCCCTCAAGAGCGGCACCGAGAGCCTGATCAACGATTTCGATCGCATCTACTCCTCCGCACGCCTCCTGGCGGACCTGTCCTGGTTGTTGCTCGACCCCGACCGGGGTGCCGATGTGCTGGGCGGCGACGACCCGGAGGCGGCTCAGGCAGCCATTCGCCATGATCTGCGGACGCCGCTCAGTGCGGTCAAGGGCTACTGCGAGATGCTCATCGAGGATGCGGTCTTCCTCGGGATCGAAGGCATGGTGCCGGACCTGGAGCGCATGCTCGACGAGGCGAGCCGGCTTCTCGACCAGCTCGAGACGCTCATCGATTTTTCGCGAGATGCCGAGCATAGCTCGGCTCTCAACAGCGACGTGCTGGTGGCGCCCCTGGAGCAGATCCTCCGGAGCTCCTCCCTGCAGGTGGGCCGCAAAGCCTTGCCCGGTCGCATTCTCGTGGTGGACGACAACGAGTCGAATCGGGATCTCCTGGCGCGCCGGTTGCGAAAGGAGGGTCAGCGTGCCGACATCGCCGAGAGCGGGCAGCGCGCTCTCGAGATGACGGGCTTGCACGCCTACGACCTGATTCTTCTCGACTTGATGATGCCGGGCATCAGCGGTTACGAGGTGTTGATGAAGCTCAAGGAACAGCCTGCAACCGCTGGGATTCCCGTCATCATGATCTCGGCCTTCAGCGAGATGGAGAGTGTCGTGCGCTGTCTGGAGGCCGGCGCCGAAGATTTTCTGCCCAAGCCGATCAACCCGACCCTGCTCTCGGCCAGGATCGACTCCTCCCTGGAGCGCAAGCAGGCTCGGGATCGGGAGCGGAAGTACCTGCAGCAGATCGAGGAGGAAAAGCGCAAGAGCGAGACTCTCTTGCTCAACATCCTGCCGGCCGGCGTGGTCCGGCGGATGCATGCCGGCGAGCACCGCATCGCGGATCGGTTCGACGACGTCAGTATCCTCTTCGCCGATCTGGTCGGGTTCACCGCGATATCGGCCAAGGTGAGCGCCCAGGAGCTGGTGGACGATCTCAACCGCTTGTTCTTCGAGCTCGACTCCATCACGACCCGTCTGCAGGTCGAGAAGATCAAGACGATCGGAGATGCCTACATGGTGGCGGCGGGTCTCCCCGCGCCACGTCCCGATCACGCGGCCGCCTGCATCGAACTGAGCCAGCAGATGCTCGCCGCGGTCGCCCGCTTCAGCACCGCGGCCGGCCGAGATTTCTCCATGCGCATTGGCGTGCATTCGGGGCCGGTCGTTGCGGGAGTCATCGGGGCTCACAAGTTCGCATACGACGTCTGGGGCGACACGGTGAACGTGGCCTCGCGTATGGAATCCCACGGCATCCCCGGACGCATTCACGTCTCTGCCGAGACGGCCAGCCGGTTGGGGGATCGCTTTCCCATCGAGCGGCGCGGCGTGATCAATATCAAGGGCAAGGGTGAGATGGAAACCTTTCTGATCGCCGAGGGCCCGGCAGGGAAAGTAGGGCGCTGATGTCGTTCTCCGTTTACTGGCTGCAATCCGGGGGCTGCGGGGGCGACACGATGGCGCTGCTGAGCGCGAGTTCGCCGAGCCTGCTCGACCTTCTGTCGGCTCTGGATATCGAGGTGCTGTGGCATCCTTCCCTGTCCAATCTGTCGGCTGGCGAGCACCAGGCGCTGCTGGACGCCATCATCTCGGGCCGGCGACCGCTCGATGTCCTCGTCGTGGAGGGGGCCGTCATTCGCGGACCGGCCGGAACGGGCCTCTTTGACCGGTGGAACGGTCGGCCCAAGAAGGATCTGATCGCGGAGCTGGCACACCGGGCCGGGTTCGTGGTGGCAGCCGGCACCTGCGCCAGTTTCGGCGGCCTGGGCGTTGGCGCCGAGATCGAGGCGACCGGCCTGCAGTTCAAGGGCCACGAGCCGGGTGGGTTCCTCGGGAGTGGATTTCGCAGTGCTCGGGGTTTGCCGGTGCTCAACCTGAGCGGCTGCCCGGTGCATGCCGAGGTCGTCCTCGGGGCGCTGAGCGCGCTGGCGGAAGGGGTCCGGCTCGACCTCGATGGGCTGAATCGTCCCCTCGAGTGGTTCGGTACGCTGGTGCACCAGGGCTGCAGTCGAAACGAGTATCACGAGTTTCGGGTCGAAGAGCAGGATTTCGGAGGCCGGGGCTGCCTCTTCTTCCACATGGGCTGCCACGGCCCGCTGGCCTACGGACCCTGCAACAAGCTCTTGTGGAGCAAGGGCACGTCCAAGCCCAGGGTGGGCGTTCCCTGTTTCGGGTGCACCGAGCCTGATTTCCCCCAGCGATCGCCCTTCTTCGTCACTCCGAACGTGGAGGGCATTCCCCTGAACCTTCCGCCGGGGGTTCGACGCGCCCATTACATGGTCTACAAGGGGATGGCCGCCGTGGCGGCTCCCGAGCGACTCACCGAGAGGCAGAACCGGGTCTGAACGAAATGGGAGAACGCCGAATTCTCGACATACCGCTCAATCGGGCTGAGGGCGATCTGGAGATCCGGGTCGAAGTGGCCGATGGCGTGGTTGTGGACGCCTGGAGCGCCGGTACGATGTATCGCGGCATCGAGAACTTGCTCATCGATCGGGGTGCCCTCGATGGCCTGGTCATCACACCGCGGGTTTGCGGTATCTGCTCGACCACCCACCTGACCGCGGCGGTGCGGGCCCTCGACGACGCGAGCGGGGCCAAGATTCCGGGCGATGCCGTCCGCCTGCGCAACGTCGCCTTGATGGCCGAGCATATCCAGAGCGATATCCGCCAGGCGGTGCTGATGTACATGGTGGATTTCGCGGTTTCTGCCTATCGTGCCCACCCCATGTTCGACGAGGCCGTCGCCCGGTACACCCCGTTGCGCGGTTCGAGCTGCATCGAAACCCTGCAGCAGACGAAGAAGCTCCTCGATATCATCGGTCTCATCGGAGGCCAGTGGCCGCACTCCTCTTACATGGTTCCCGGGGGGGTGGTCCACGCTCCAGATCGCATCGGCCTCATGCGGTGCCGCCAGATCGTGCGCGATTTCCGCTCCTGGTACGAGCAGAAGGTCCTGGGCTGCAGCGTGGAGCGCTGGCGCGAGGTCGGGACGGCGGCCGGGTTGGATGCCTGGCTCGAGGAGAATCCCTCCCAGCGCGACAGCGAGGTCGGATTCTTCCTGCGCTTTGCCCGCCAGGCCGGCCTCACCGGCCTCGGGCGCGGCCATGGCAACTTCCTCTCCTTCGGGGCCCTGGACCTGCCCGCAGATACCAGGGTCAAGGCGCCCTCCGCCACGCTGATAGCGGCCGGATTCATCCAGAACGGCGCCCTTGCGCCCTTCGACCAGGGCGAGGTCACCGAGCACATCGCCAGCTCCTGGTTCGAGGGCTACGAGGGTGGGCTGCACCCTTTCGAGGGCCTCACCCGACCCTATGCGAGCGGTCCCGATGGTGGGCGCTACTCCTGGGCCAAGGCGCCACGCTATCGGGGACTTCCGGCGGAAACCGGTCCCCTGGCCGAGTTCCTGATGGCAGGGAATCCCCTGTTCTCGGATCTGGTGGGCCGGGGCGGTCCGGACGCCGTGATCCGAGAGCTGGCCCGCCTGGTGCGACCGGCGAGCCTCATGGATGCTCTCGACACCTGGCTCGAGGAGCTGTTGCAGGCCGAGACCGTGGAGCTTTACAACCCCCCGGGCGAGATCACCGACGGCAGGGGGGCTGGCCTCACCCAGGCCGCTCGTGGGGCCCTGGGGCACTGGATCACCCTTTCCGGCGGGCGCATCGAGCGTTACCAGATCATCACACCGACGGCCTGGAATGCCTCACCCCGCGATTCTGCCGGAATCAGGGGGCCCTGGGAGGAGGCTCTGCTGGGTACGCCCATTGCGGATCCCGACAACCCGGTCGCGGTCGGCCACGTGATCCGCTCGTTCGATCCCTGCCTGGTTTGCAGCGTTCACGCCGTTCGGGGAGGACAGAGCCTTGGCAGGGCTACGTTGCAGGTTTGAGTCGCGGTTGGTCGATCGTGGGTGGGCGACGAACGACAGCGGCGCCGTGCCTCTGCGCGACCCGCCACCGGACGCGCTCGGTGCTCGCGTCGTTGGGGCTGGCAACGCCTTTGCGGGGGGGCCGTCCGCGCCGACCCGCATCCTGTGCCTGGGGAACTCCTTGATCCCGGAAGATCGGGCGGGCTGGCTGGTGTATGACCGGCTGGCCAGGGGCGTCCTGCCTTCGGGTGTTCAGGTGATCGATGCCGGCCTGGCGGGCCTGGGACTGCTCGGGCATTTCGAGGAGGCTGGCCGCGTGATTCTGGTCGACGCGACCAGCGGGCTGTCCGATCCGGGCCAGGTGACGCTGTACGATTGCACCGTCGCGCTCGGCCGTGCGGAAGGGGTTCACTACGGCCATGACGGGGGCTTGCCCTACCTCCTGGGCGCCCTTCCCGCCGTTCTCGAGCGATTGCCTGCGGAAATTCTCTTGGTCGGGCTAGAGCCCCCGGTCGGCGAGGCGGCTGTGGAAAAGGCCGTCTCCCTGTGCCTGGCGCTCGTCAAAGGTGAGAAGATCCATGCTTGTCAGCCACTTTGCTGGTGATTCCCCGAGCCTGGAACTTGCGGCGCTCCGCGAGGAGAATGCCTTGCTGCGGAGCGAGTTGCGGACGGCTCGCGAGGCGGCGGATGTCAGCGCCCAGCTGGTGGTCGAGCAGTTCGAGCAGACCGAACACGTGCTGGCCCGGATCCAGCACGCCAAGGCCGAGCGCGAGGCCATCTTCGACGCCGCGTCGCAGGTGTCGATCATCGTGGCGGGCCTCGATAACAAGGTCTCCCTTTTCAGCCGGGGGGCCGAGCTGTTGCTGGGCTACCGGGCGTCCGAGGTCGAGGGCCGGATGCTGGCTATGGAGTTTCATCTGCGCGCCGAGATCGAGCAGCACGCCCGGGAACTCACCGGGACCGTGGGGCGCCCGATCGGTGCCGAGGAGCTGCTGGTCGAAGCGGCGATCCATGGACAATCGAGCCTCGAGGAGTGGACCTACGTTCGCAAGGATGGCCGGCGGGTTCCGGTCAACCTCTCGATCACGCCCCTTAGAGGGAACGACGGCACGCTCACCGGCTTCGTGGCCGCGGCCATCGACATCACGGGGCAGAAGGCAGCCTCGGCGGCACTGGCGGCCGAACGGCATTACCTCGCGGGCGTCCTGGACAATCTCCCCGATCCCACCTTCGTCATAGACAACAACGGCGTCGTGACGGCCTGGAACCGGGCGGCGGAAGAAATGACCGGATACGGGGCCGCCGATATCATCGGCAAGGGCAACTTCGAGCATGGCATTCCGTTCTATGGTCTGCGCAGGCCGACCCTGATCGATCTCCTGCGCAACCCCGAGGAGGAATTCCTGAAGAAGTACGAGACGGTCAGATCCGGGCGCCACATGTTGACCGCAGAGGTCGAGATCTTCGTCAGAGGTCGTCCCGTGTGGGCCCAGGCCGTCGCCTGCAGCCTGGTGGGTCCCGATGGCTCCACTCTGGGGGCCATCGAGACGATTCACGATCTTTCGGAACAAAAGCGGATCCTGGATGAACTCTCCGAGGCCAGGTCGGTGGCCGAGGAGGCCAACGCGGCCAAGAGCATCTTCCTTGCGAACATGAGCCACGAGCTTCGCACGCCGCTCAATGCCGTCATCGGCTATTCCGAAATGCTCGAAGAAGAGCTGGCCGATCGGGGCGAGGAGGAGATGGCCGCCGATTCCCGGAAGATCCAGTCCGCAGGCAAGCACCTGCTGGCCTTGATCAACGACATCCTCGACCTGTCGAAGATCGAGGCGGGCAAGATGGAGCTCAGCCCGGAGAACATCGCGGTTCCCGACATGATCTCCGACATCGTGGCGACGATCTCGCCCTTGATGGAAAAGAACGCGAATGTTTTCACGGTTGCTTGTCCCGACGACATCGAGGCCATCCATGCCGATCGCATGCGACTCCGTCAGTCCCTGCTGAACCTCTTGAGCAACGCCAGCAAGTTTACCCGTGGCGGCAGCGTCCATCTGGATGTCGGCATTTCGGGTTCCGAGATCCACTTTCGCGTTCGAGACAGCGGCATCGGGATGAGCCCGGAGCAGATGGCAAAGCTATTCCAGGCCTTCACCCAGGCGGATGCCTCCACGACGCGGGAGTTCGGCGGAACGGGGCTCGGGCTGGCCATTACCCGCAGGTTCTGCCAGATGATGGGTGGAGACGTGTCGGTGGAGAGCGAGCCCGGCCAGGGCTCTACTTTCACGATCCGCTTGCCGGCTGGTGGCGCGCCGAAGGTCGAAGAGAGGGAGCGGCCCGACGAGGGTCCCACCCGGCAGAACCAGCCCCTTGCCCTCGTCGTGGACGACGACATGGTCTCTTGCCAGATTCTCAAGCACAACCTGGGGATGCTCGGTTACCAGGTCGCGATCGCCCGGGGCGGAGACGAGGGGATCCGCATGGCCCGGGAACTCAAGCCCATCTTCGTGACCCTGGATGCGATGATGCCAGAAACGGATGGCTGGACGGTCCTGAGCCGGCTGAAGGCGGATCCCGAACTGGCCAGCATTCCGGTGATCATGGTCTCGGTACTCGACGATCAGCAGATGGCCTACGCGCTCGGAGCGGCCCACTACGTGACCAAGCCGGTCGACCTCGAGCGCTTGCGGGCCGTGCTCGACGAGTACAAGGGCCGTCGCCGCATCCTGCTGGTCGAGGACGATGTCGCGAGCCGGAGCATGATGCGGCGGATGCTCGAGAAGTCCGGCTGGTCGGTGGTCGAGGCCGAAAACGGCAGTATGGGCATGGTCCGCCTGGAGGAACTCCGGCCCGAGCTCATCATTCTCGACCTGATGATGCCCGTGATGGATGGCTTCGAGTTCGCGGCGGCCCTCAGGGGCAGAGACGACTGGCGGGACATCCCGGTGATCGTGCTGACGGCGAAGGACCTTTCAAGGGCAGAGCGCGAGCAGCTCGATGGCAGCGTCAAGCGGGTCATCCAGAAGGGCGCCGTGAGCCTCGAATCCCTGTCCGACGAGATCCGCCGGCTGGTGCCCCGAACCGACTGGCCGGGGGCCAAGGCGGACCGGGCGCAGTGACCGGTTCTCGCGGGCGGGATCCTCAGACGATGACCTCGTCGAACTGGCTGGCCTCGAAGGGAAGGGTGAGCTGCACCCTGAGGTCGAGCGGCTCGGGACTGAAACTGATGGCTGCGGGCGCCAGGAAGGCCATGACGTTGCCGTAGTTGCCAAAGAGGATCGGGGCCACGTCCGCATCGGCGGCAAAGACCTCGTCCTTGGGCCGCAGGCTCATCGGCAGGTCGGGACCTGGTTCTACCCCGCTGGCAAACGGCAGCGGACGATCGGGATCCCGCCAGAATCCGGCTTTCCCCCACGGGGTCGGTCCCGTGTAGGGATCGAGCGGAAGGCCATTGACCGTGAGCCCGAAGTGCAGGTGCGGAGGGATCCATGGTCGGGTGCCGGTCAGGATCCAGCCCGTGGCACCCGAGCGCGCGATGCGCTGTCCACGGGCCACGCTCTGGCCGGTCTCGACCAGGGCCTTCGACAGGTGGTGGTAGTCGGAACCGTAGCCGCCGCCGTGGTCGATCCACACGAAGGTCCCGCCGAGCGGATCGTCCCCGACACTGCGTACGACCCCCGGTGCGGCGGCGACGACCGGAGTCCCGACCGGGACGACGAAGTCCACGCCGGGGTGGCCTTCGTAGGTCCGCCTGCCGCCACGCCAATCCCGCGATCGCCGGGTCGAGACCACCAGCCCGTAGCTGATGTCCAGGCCGCTCTGGTCGTAGTACTTGTAGACCGGAATGCGGCGTCCGAAGGGTCTGAACCCCAGGTAGGTCAGGGGTCCCAGGACCGGCTCGAGCATGAACACGGCGGAGGCGTCATACCGGAGGACGCGGCTGTCGCCACGCTGCTCGGCCGGTACGCTCCCGCCCGTCTCCTGCGGATTCGCGGTCATGCGGTTTCCCTTCTGGCTCGGCCTTGCCGTCTTTGGTCCGGGCGACGACCCATCCAATCTAGACCTTTTGCAGTTTGAACGGGGCCCTCTGCGCGGTCGCTTCGCTGCGCATCCGGGCCCCGTTTGACTCATCGGGCTCGATCCATTCAAACCGGGAGCACTCTAGGCCTTTTGCAGTTTGAACGGGGCCCTCTGCGCGGTCGCTTCGCTGCGCAACCGGGCCCCGTTTGACTCATCGGGCTCGATCCATTCAAACCGGGAGCACTCTAACGCCGCCGTCAACCCGCGCCGGCCCCCCGGGCAAGAGCGCTGCGCGCTGCAGCGCAGCGGGCGAACGGACCGGATCAGTCCGACGCGGGCCCGAGGACCTGGTTGAGGTCGAGGGTGAAGGTGCCGTCTGAATTGCGCTGGACGCCCGGGGGGAGTTCGCCGAGCTTGGCTGCGATCCAGGTCGCTGCTCGCACGAGCCAGTCGGGGACGTTCATCTGCGAAGAAAACAGGCTCACGTTGGATATCGTGGTGCGGTAGACGCCGTTGCTCAGCTTCGCCAGGCTCAGCGTCGCGCCCCAGTGCATCCCGGCCGTCGCCTGTCCTTGCAGGCGCAGAACATGATCGGCCAGCAGGTTGGCCTGGACCGTGCTGACGCCCGGGATCGGCGGCAGTCCCGCGATCGCCATGCCAGGCACCGGCACCGGGATGCCGTGCCAGCTCAGATCGCCCGAGACGACGGCCTCGCCGGGGCGGCGCAGATCGGCCGTGAGCGACCGGCCGTACTTGCCCGAAAGGAGATCCTCGGTGCTGACGGCGAAGTGCACGGGGAACAAGCCGAGGACCGGGTAGGCGATGACCAGGTTGCCATGGCCGTCGACCGAGAGTGTGGCGGGATCGCCAGTGGCACCGCCGACGCCGGCGATGGAGGACCCCACCGAGAGCAAGGACGACGCACCGGCCAAAATGGACGACAGGGACGATTCCGCGGAGACGATCTGAGAGCCAGATGCCGCGCCTGCGCCGGACGACGCCGGTGGGGATGAACCCCCCCGTGCCTGCGCCAGAGTGCCTGCGGCGGTCCCGGCCGAAAGCGGGACGGCACGCGAGGCCAAGCTCCCTACCTTGCCAGCCTGCATACCTTGCTGTCGGCGGTCAGGGGTCGGTCCTGTCTTAGGTTTGGATTAAGCCAGGGCTAAGAAGTAGCAAGGCCGAGCCGTGCTTGGGGTTGGCTCACGCTTTCGGCTTGGTCCGCAGGACCTCGATCCCGACGCTCTCGAGCGGGCCTCGGAACGCCGGCTGGAGCTTCTCCACTCGCACGACGACCTGGCTGACGCGCTCGTGCTCCAGGAGCTGCTGGGCGATCGCCTCGGTCAGGGCCTCGACCAGGGCGAACCTCCGCTCCTCGACGATGGCCTTGATCTCCTTGTAGAGGGTCGACCAGTTCTCGGTGTCGCGCAGGTCGTCGGTCCGGGCGGCCTGGCGCACGTCGAGCGCGAGCTCGGCCGAGACGCGGATGCGCTGGCCGACCTCCTGCTCCGCGGCCGAGCAGCCGTGATGTCCCACGAAGACCAAACCGGTGAGCAACATCTTGTCTGTCATCAGGATCTCCGGCCAGGGGCGTCGAGGGTCATCGGGCCTCCCGGACGATCGCATCTGCGATCGCTACCGCCTGGCGGGTCTCGTGCACGTCGTGCACGCGCACGATGTCCGCGCCCCGGGCTACGGCCAGCGCCACGGAAGCCAGGCTGCCGGCCACGCGGGACCCCACCTGCTGGCCGGTGATCTGTCCGATGAACGACTTGCGCGACGTGCCGACCAGGACCGGGTACCCGAGTTCCTTCAGGGCATCCAGGTGGGCCAGCAGCGCGAGGTTGTGCTCGGCCGTCTTGCCGAAACCGATGCCCGGATCCAGGACGATGCGATCCGGAGCCATGCCGGCCTGGCAAGCGGCCCGCGCCCGCGCCGCCAGGAAGGTCGCAACCTCGCCCACGACGTCCTCGTAGTGCGGATCGCGCTGCATGTCCTGGGGGGTTCCCTGCATGTGCATGAGCACCACCCCGGCGCCCGAACCGGCGATGAGGCTGGCCAGCGGAGGTCCCTCGCCCAGGCCCGTGACGTCGTTGATGATGGCGGCTCCCGCAGCCAGTGCGGATCGAGCGACGGCTACCCGTCGCGTGTCGACCGAGATCGGCACGGGCAGATCGCCCAGGCGCTCGATCACCGGCATCACGCGCCGGAGTTCCAGGTCCGCGTCGATGACCGCCGAGCCAGGCCGGGTCGACTCGCCACCGATGTCGAGGATGTCGGCGCCGGCCGCGACGAGCTCGTTGGCCCGCTCGACGGCTCGTGCGGGATCGCCGTCGATGCCGTCCCCCGAGAAGGAGTCCGGGGTCAGGTTCAGTATGCCCATGATCAGGGTCCGGCGCCCGAGTTCGAGGCTGAAGCGCCCGCAGCGGAAGACGCTGGAACTCTGGAGCCCGATGGTCACCGGTAAGACCCTTTCCCGTTTGAGCGGGCCCTTCTGGGCCTCTCGCCCGCCAGCCTCGCTGCGAAAGGCTCCGGGTCGCCCTTGCGTCGGCCAGGATCGGGGCGGCGGGCGGTTGCGACGGATCCTGGCAGTCTGCTATGGTAGCACGCGCCGGACGACCCGCGGGCCGCCTGGCCCCCCGGAGCCATCGCCATGCTCGTCAACGCAACCTCCGCCGCTCAGCTTCGACCCTGGTTGACCCAGTGGCCAGGTCCGGATTCGCTGGTCCAGGTCCTGGCGCGGCTTGGCGATCCGCACCTGGCCTATCCCGTCGTCCACGTGGCCGGCACCAACGGCAAGGGCTCGGTCACGGCGATGATCGCTGGCATGCTGCGGGCGGCGGGCAAGCGCGTGGGGCGGTTCACGTCGCCCAAGCTCGAAACCCCTGCCGACCAGCTCTGGATCGATGGCAGATCCTGCCCGCCCGCGGAGCTCGAGGTGTTGCTGGCCGAGGCCCGCGCCGCGGCCAGGCAGGTCGAGCAGGCCGGCCTGACCCCGGCACCCTTCTCGGATTTCGACATGATCGCCTGCGCCGCCCTGGCCTGGTTCGCCCACGAACAGGTCGACGTGGCGGTTCTCGAGGTCGGCCTGGGCGGCCGGCTGGATTCCACCAACGTCGTCGCTGCCCCCGTGCTGACGATCATCACGAACATCTCGCTCGATCACACGGAGATTCTCGGCCCTGACGCGGCGGCGATCGCCCGGGAGAAGGCCGGGATCCTCAAGCCGGGCCGACCGGTGCTCACGCAGGCCGAAGGGGATGCGCTCGCGGTGATCCAGGAGATCGCACGTGACAAGGGCGCGCCCCTGACCTGGGTTCCGGCAGCCGAGCCCAGCGCAGCCCCTCCCGGCGCCCCAGGTCGGAAGCCGCGCGGCCAGGGCATCCGCTTTGCGGGTCGGGAGTGGGAGCTCGGCCTGCGGGGGACCTACCAGCAAAAGAACGCCGCGCTGGCGCTCGAGGCCGCCTTCGCCCTGCGGGACCAAGGCTGGGTCCTCGGTGAGGATGCGCTGCGCCAGGGCCTGGCCAGCGCCACCTGGCCCGGACGGATGGAATTCCTGGAGATCGGCGAGTCCCGCTGGCTTCTCGACGGCGCCCACAACGAGGCGGGCATGCGGGAACTCGTCCGCTCCCTCGACGAGCTGCCGGAGCTGGGCCACCCCGTCGCGGTCTTCGGCGCCTTGGCGGACAAGCCCGCTGCGGCCATGCTCGAGCTTTTGGCGCCGCAGGCGAGCGCCCTGATCCTCACGACTCCCCCCTCGGATCGAGCCATGCCGGCCGCAGACCTGGCAGCCTTCAGCCCGCTTGCAGATACGCGCATCGTCGCCGATCCGAGCGCAGCGCTCGAGCTGGCCAGGGAGATCGCCGGCTCCGGGACGATCCTCGTCTGTGGCTCCCTCTTCCTGGTAGGTATGGCGCGCTCGCGGCTGCTGGCACACAATGGAGCGGCTGCCGACCAGGCGCAGCCGAGCTAAGAGTCGGCCGGGCAGTTCGCTACAAAGCAGTTCCGCACTTTGACCGGGTTTCGGTTCGAAACAGCCGGCGGTAGGATGGTACGGCTCCCTTGAATGGGAGCCGGAAGTGAAAGGCCATCATGCAAGAGCTAGTGCTGCCAACGACCGAGCAAGGGATACAAATGGCGACGGGGGTCGCGCTTCTCCACGATCCCCTCTTGAACAAGGGTACGGCTTTCAGCCTTGCCGAGCGTCGGGCGCTCGGTCTCCAGGGCCTTTTGCCGCCGGCGGTGGAGACCCTCGAGGAGCAGGCGGGAAGGGAAATCGAGAACATCCGCCGCCTGAGCAAGGACATCAACAAGTACACCCGCTTGATGGGCTTGCACGATACCAACGAGACCCTGTTTTACCGTGTGGTCCGGGATAACCTGGAAGAGATCCTGCCCATCATCTACACGCCGACGGTGGGCACGGCCTGCCAGGAGTTCGGACGGATGTTTCGCCGGCCCCGCGGTCTGTATATCCCCATCACGGATCGTGGCCACGTCGCCCAGACGCTGCGCAACTGGCCGCATCGCGATGTTCGCGTGATCGTCGTGACGGATGGCGAGCGCATCCTTGGCCTCGGCGATCTCGGGGCCAGCGGCATGGGTATTCCGGTCGGAAAGCTTTCGCTCTACACCGCCTGTTCGGGCATTCACCCGGCCCAGGTCTTGCCGGTCACCCTCGACGTCGGCACGGACAACGAGGCCTTCCTCGCCGACCCGCACTACCTCGGCCTGCGGACCCACCGCACGCGTGGCGAGGAATACGACGCCTTTGTCGAGGAATTCGTGATGGCGGTCCAGGAGAACCTGCCCCTGGCACTCATCCAGTTCGAGGACTTCGGCAACGCGAATGCCTTCCGCCTGCTCGAGAAGTATCGCAACCGCGTCTGCACCTTCAACGACGATATCCAGGGCACGGCCGCTACGGCAACCTCCGGGATGATCTCCTCGCTGCGCCTGGTCGGAGGCAGTCTCCGGGATCAGAAGGTCCTGTTCTACGGAGCGGGCGAGGCTGCCATTGGCATCGCAAGCCTGATCGTTTCGGCCATGGTGAGCGAGGGCGCCTCGCTCGAGGAAGCCAGGCAGCATTGCTGGCTGATGGACCGCAACGGACTCATCGTCAAGGGCCGCGATCGCCTGACCGAGCACAAGGCGCCCTTCGCCCATGACCACGAGCCGATCACGGACCTGCAGACCGCCATCCAGGAGCTCAAGCCCACCGCCCTCATCGGAGCGTGCGCGATCCGAGGTGCCTTCACCGAACCGATCGTCCGCGAGATGGCCCGGATCAACGAGCGGCCCATCGTGATGGCGCTTTCCAATCCGACCTCCAAGGCCGAATGCACCGCCGAGCAGGCCTACAAGTGGTCCGACGGCCGTGCCGTCTACACGAGCGGCAGCCCGTTTCCGCCCGTCGATTTCGGGGGCAAGGTCTACGTCCCGGGCCAGGGCAACAACGCCTACATCTTCCCCGGTCTGGGGCTTGGGATCGTGGCCAGCCAGGCCCGGCGGGTGACGGACAAGATGTTCTTCACCGCAGCCAAGGCCCTCGCGAGCCTCGTTCAAGAGAGCGATCTGGCGCTCGGTCGCGTGTATCCTCCAGTTTCCAAGATCTGGGAAATCTCGGCGACCGTCGCCGAGGGGGTGGCCGAGGTCGCATTCCAGGATGGCCTGGCTCGAATCGATCGGCCGGACGACCTGAAGGCGCTGATCCGGTCGATGATGTGGGATCCGCAGTACCAGGACTACCTGTCCGCCAGGTAAGCGGATCAGGGCCGCTCCGAACCAAGTCCGGCGCGGTGCGAAAGCAAGCAGCCGAGGGCTCGCTGGCACTGGCCGGCGAGCCCTCGATCTGGCGGTGAGCCGACGGGCCAGGCCGCCGGGCGCGAAGCTTGCGTCGAGCCATTGACGCGTCGGGCTCCGGTCCTAGACTGCGCTACGAAGCCGAAGAGAGCACCCGGTCGCCAGGGCTGTTTGCGCTGCTCGAGCCGATCGGTCCCGCCGGGAAGGGGGAAACATGGTCTCGCTGCGCCTGGTCAGGAACCTGCTGTTGATGGGGCTTTCCGGAAGCCTGCTCGCCTGTTCCGCGCACGTGGTCGGGCTATCGCCGGGCCAGCCGCTCGCGGGGACGCATCCCGTGATGCAGGTGAGCCAGATCGTCGAACCGGTCGTTCACGAGCTTGACGCGGCAACCCTCCTGCAGGAGGCTCCGAGCCGGATTCCCATGTCCCGGGCCTCGAGCGAGCTGGTCAGGGTGGGGCAGGACCAGATCGCCAGCGAGTTCGCTCCGGACACCTTCACGGGCGAGCCGGGGGTCTATGTCGGCTTCGCGCCCGGGTTCTCGACAGACATCTTCGCGAACGCCCTGTTCTACGAGACCCAGCAGGGAACGTACATCCCCTACGTCCTCACGGGCGAGCAGTACGTTCCGCTCTGTTTCTTCGACCAGAGTACCGGGCTGTACTTCTATCCGATGCTCGTCCTCCAGCAGGGCGAGATGGTTCCCGCCTACTACGTCGCGGACAGCCTGTTTCCCTCCTACACCCTGGCCTACCCGATCACGGTGCCGCTGACCTACGTGTCCCCGCTGACGATCGTAGAGGTACCGGCTCCGGTCCGGTACGAGCCGATCGTGGTTCATCCCCGGACTGGCATACCGCGCGGCATCGTGACACCACCGCGCCGCGGTGGCATGCCGCCGCGGGGCGTCACCATGCCACCGCGCCGTGTCGGCATGCCACCGCGTGGCGTCACCATGCCACCGCGCCGTGTCGGCATGCCACCGCGTGGCGTCACCATGCCACCGCGCCGTGTCGGCATGCCACCGCGTGGCGTCACCATGCCACCGCGCCGCTTCGAAACCGGCAAGCCGCCGCAGCACGAAACAGCTGGCACGACTCCCGGCACGGCCGCGACCGAGGCGCCACAGCCCGCGGGTGGCAGCTCTACCCGGACGAAGGGCTCGGGATTCAGGCCTTGACGTCGATCACGACGCGGCCCTGGATTCGCCCGGCCATGATCTCTTCGGCGAGGTCGAAAATGCGGCTCATGGGCTCGATCCGGGAGGCGATCCGAGCCAGCGCTCCCGCAGGCAGGTCCTGAGCGAGCCGATCCCAGCCGGCCAGGCGCTTGGGCCTCGGGGTGGCCGAGGAGCTCGTGCCCAGGAGCGCCACGTTCCGCAGGATGAAGGGGAAGACCGAGACGTGTAGCTCGGAGTCCGCCGCCATGCCGCAGGCCGCGACCGCCCCGCCGTATCGGGTCTGGGAAATGACGTTGGCGAGAATGGTCCCGCCGACCGTATCCACGCCCCCGGCCCAGCGCGCCGATTGCAGCGCTGGTCCGGCCGCCTCGAGTTCGGATCGCGAAACGAAGCTCGCAGCTCCGAGCTGGCGCAGGTAGCCGTGAATCTCGGTCCGCCCGGTCGAGGCCACCACCTCGTATCCGAGACCGGCCAGAAGTGCCACGGCGAACGAACCCACCCCGCCGCCAGCACCCGTCACCAGCACCGGTCCCGCCTCGGGCAGCACCTCCTGGTGCTCGAGTCCCATCACGCACAGCATCGCCGTGAATCCCGCCGTTCCGATCGCCATGGCCTCGGCCAGGCTGAAGCGCTCCGGCACCGGGATGAGGATATCCGGGCGCACGCGCTGGTACCCGCTGTAGCCCCCCCACGAGGTCTCGGACAGCGACTGGCCGATGCCGAGCACCCGATCCCCCGGCTTGAAGGCATCGGATCGCGATTCGACCACCGTGCCCGCGAGGTCGATCCCCAGCACCATCGGGAACTTTCGCACGATCTTCCCGCGGCCGGTGACCGCCAGGCCATCCTTGTAGTTCAAAGACGAGTATGCGACGTCGACCAGGACCTCGGCGTCGGGCAGTTCGGCGAGATTCAGCTCGCGCCGCTCGACGCGATAGCCGCTCTCTGCCTGGAAGGCATACACGGCCGGGAATCTCTCGGTGGCAAGCTCTGCCGTCAGGCCGCTGCTGCGGGTCGTCAACTTCTCGTCCATCGAAATTCGCGATCTCCTGAAACCTTCGCCGGTCCCCGGCGGTCCAAGATGCAGGTGGACGAAATCCGGCGATCGCTCATCGGGCCCTCCGCCTGCACGCAACTCTAGCTTATAGACCTAATTCACAAAACTCCTTCCTCCGACTTCGGGGCCCGGCCGTTCGGCCGGGCCCTTTTTGAATCCCTCTGCGCGGTCGTTGTGCGGTGCAACCGGGCCGCGTTTGACTCCCCGGGCCCGATCCGGCCCAGGCGAAACCGCTCTAGATGAATGAAAACAGTGGAAAGTCGCTCGATCGCCGCAGCAGCTCGAGCAGGGCGTCGAAGCCGTTCCGGTCCACGTACTTCTTGGCCCGCCGGAATCCCTGGCCGTAAATGGGATCGGGATCCTCGAGCATCGTCTTCATGTGGGCCTGGGCGTCTGGAGTGCCCTCTTCCGCGTGCAGGCGCCAGCGGAAGTAGTTGCAAGAACCTTCGGATAGCTGTGGCTGGTGCCGCGGGCAGCCGGAGAGGAAGGCCCAGGCATGCCCCAGTTCGTGCGCGCAAGCCCCCTCGAACAGGTCGGCGGGCAAGCTGTGCAGGATGAAGATGCCGGCGTTCTGCTCGGTGATCTGGTGGCGCGGGACGATGCGCCCCGGGTCGATCTCGTAGCGGGTTTCCATGTGCGTGAAGCCGAACGTTCCCCGGGCCACCTTGTGGCCCGTCCTGGCGAGGCGCCCGGCCAGTTCGGGTCGCCCGACGAGCTTGAGCGGGATGTCGGGGGCGATCTCCATCCCCCAGGACGCCATCTGGCGGCGCACCGCCTCGTAGCGAGAACGGGCGTCAGATTCGCTCCGCACTGCCGTCGCCAGGCAGACCGAGCAGATCGTCCGACCGTCCGCCAGTCGTGCGCCGCCGTGTCCGATCGCAGGCGCGGTCGACCGCCCGCAGGAATCGCACGGGGGGAACTGGCGCAGGTGCGCTTCGTGGAACCGGTTGCCCCAGGAGTCGGTCACGATCCTTCCGGCGAGCCCCCCACCGCAGATGGCGCATTTCTCGGCCACGTGCTTGAGGTAGCAGACCTCGTGTACCGGACGACCCTCGTGCTGGAAGTACTTACCGGTGATCGGTCGGTCACATACCGCACACCTGGGTGCGACGCTGGCCGCGTAGCATCCCTGGCAGTACATCTGGCCCCGGTGTTCCAGGTAGCGTGACAGCGCCTGGCCGCACTGGCTGCAGCGCAGGCACCCCGGGTGGTAGGCCGCGGCGCCGGCGCGCAGGAAGCGCCCCTCGATCTCCCGCCCGCAGCCGGTGCACCTAATCGTCGAGCACCCGGGCCAGGACCTCGACCTCGACGGAAGCTCCGAGCGGCAGGCCGGCCACTCCGACGGCGGCGCGCGCATGCTTGCCCAGGTCGCCGAGGACCTCGACGAAGAGGTCGCTGGCGCCGTTGATCACCTTGGGCTGATCGTAGAATCCAGGCGCCGAGGCCACGAAGCCCCCGACCCGAACGATCCGTACGTTGTCCAGGTTCCCTGCCGCCTGGCGGATCAGCGCGAGCGCCTGCAGGGCACATCGTCGCGCCCCCTGGTAGGCATCCTCGGTCGTCACGTCTGCCCCGACCGATCCGCGGCAGGTCAGCTTGCCATCGACCAGCGGGAGTTGCCCGGAAACATAGATCCAGCCGTCCTCGAGGACGAAGGGCACGTAGTTGGCGACGGCGGCAGTGGGGGCGGGGAGCTCGAGTCCGAGTTCCTCGAGGCGTGTTGCAGCGGTGCTCATGGGCGATATCCATCTCCAGACCGAAGGGACGAAGGCCGTTGCGGGACGGCCCGGGCGGTTCCCGCGCGGCAAGTCCGTCAATGGTATAACAGGGAATGCTCTCTCGCACTTTTGCCCTGGTCCTGCTGGCTGCGACGGTTTGCGCCCTTCCCGCAGGCTCCGCGGCGGCAGGGGGGATTCCGCACCGCGCCCGGCCCGTGGCCAGGCACTCGATCCCGCGCGCCAAGGTGCCGGCCCGCGCCGCTCTGCGCCGGTCTCGGGGCATTTCCGGGGCGCTCGACACACCCTCGGATGCGCTGGTCGAGATCGCTGGCACCACGCCGTCGGTGGGGAGCGATGCTCCGTTCACCGACACCATCAACTGGACCAAGCGCGTGATCACCGTGATGGGCATCGGCGTTTCGCCCGATCGCGGGGCCCTGCTCGTCCGGCGGAAGGTTGCCCAGGCCTACGCCATGGACGACGCCATGCGGGAGCTCTCCGAGATCGTCGACCGGATCCGTGTCAACGGCGATGCCACCGTCGACGATCTCGCCGTCTCCGACGACAACGTCCGCGCTGCGGTCAACGAGCGCATCGCACAGGCGCAGACCACCGACACCCATGTCTTGCCGGACGGCTCGGTCGAGGTCACGCTCCGCATGCCCCTGTTCGGCCAGGATGGCCTGGCGGGGGCCGTGCTCCACGACGAGCCCTCCCCGATCGTCTTCGCCTCGGACTCGAGTTCCTCCATGCCGGTCGGGGGATCGCCTTATACCGGGATCATCCTCGACGCTCGCAACACCGGGGCACAGCCTGCGCTGGCGCCGTCCATCCGTTCGATCGCCGGCCAGGGCCTGGCCAGCCGACCGCCGGTAGCGTACGTGCACACGATGGGTGGGGCGGTCGATATCGCGGGCGGCCACGCCCTCAGGCTCATGGTCGAGCGGTCAGCGGGGAGCACCCACTCGGACCTGCTGGTCTCGGACGCCGGCCTTCAGGAGCTCAAGCAAGCCTGGACCAAGGGTGGCGTCTCGGTGGTCATCATCCTCTAGCCCGGCTGGAGGGCCGGTCAGGCCCCCAGGGCCCGTCGTTTTTTCCAGAGCTTGAGGTACCAGGCGTCGGGGGGCTGCACCTGCCCGTTCCGGGTCTTGTAGGGGGTCGGCGAAAGGTACTTGTGGGCGCCCCGGTAATCCGCCTCGAGAAGGCCGAGGCCGGCGGAGAGCCGGCGATCGCCCAGCCCTTGCGAGGCCATGTCCTTCGCCAGCGCCGCTGCGGTCTTCTGAGCGGTCGGGTCTCCCGGCCTCAAGATCGTCACGTCGGTCCCTGGCCCGACCCCGAAGCGCTCGGCCAGCTCGACCACGTTGGGGTTGCTCATGTTCCAGCAGCCGTGCGAGTGCGCGCTCCCGAGGGCATCCAGGCTGCTGGTCAGAGGCTCGACGATCCCCCCGACGATGCGGGCATCCTCGATCCCGTGGATGTACTCCGCGCCGTCCATATGAAGCTTGATCAGGCCCATCGAATCGGACGGGCCGGGACCGTTGGGCTTGAAGTCGGGGTTCTCGGCGAGTTCGTCGCGAGTGGGCGACCAGGTCGGGCGGTGGACCTCGAAGTCGACGGTCCAGTGCGCGCCGTCCGTCATCTGCTGCTTGCCGCCGTTCGATACGTAGCGGGCCGTCACGCGATCGTCTCGCGTATCCACGAGGTACAGGTGGTTGGCAGCCGGGTCCGTGTAGTCGAGGACCACGCGGTAGACACCCTTCTGGATGGGGAGGAGATCGGAGAGCGTCTTGGCGCCTGCCTTGCGATCGCGGGCGGCCGGGCCGGAGATCTCCAGGCGATCGGCCGGAATCCAGCTCACGCTCGCCTCGGCTCGAGCTCCCGCGCCGGAGCGAGCGGTCGCCGCTCCGCCCCTGCGACGCGGCGCGAAGATATCGGGCAACTTGCCCAGTGGCGCGGCCATCGCGCCTTTCTCTGGCATGCGTTGAAACCTCCTCGACCTCTCGAGATGGAATATCGCCCGCAGTCCCTGACATTCGTTTAAAGTCATGCAGAGATCCGGTTAAAGTTCTGGCCCCGGGCTTGGACAGGCTGCTTGCGACGTCCGGAGAACGGGCTGGCGCGTGCTCCGCAACCCGGCTACCATGGTGGTCTGCCCCGGAGGGGGCATTGCGGGTCCATTCGAGGCAAGTGCCGGGCTTCTCCCGCCCTCGCCGAGCGGGTCCCGCTTGACGCCCGAGGCGAGCGCCCGTATAGTTGTGATTCGCGCCATCTGTCTTTAAGTTTGCCTTAAATCACCCAGGAGGATCTCGTGCCCACGATAGCCCAGCTCGTCCGCAAAGAGCGGGAGAGGGTCGTCTACAAGACCAAGTCTCCCGCCCTCCAGAAGTGCCCGCAGCGTCGGGGGGTTTGCACGCGTGTTTACACCACGACCCCCAAGAAGCCCAATTCCGCCCTGCGTAAGGTGGCTCGCGTCAAGCTGACGAACGGCATCGAGGTCACGAGCTACATTCCGGGTGTCGGCCACAACCTCCAGGAGCACTCGGTGGTCCTCATCCGCGGCGGCCGCGTCAAGGATCTCCCGGGCGTTCGCTATCACATCGTGCGCGGCACGCTCGACACCGCGGGTGTCAAGGACCGGATGCAGAGTCGCAGCAAGTACGGCGCCAAGCGTCCCAAGGCCGCCAAGAAGTAGATTTTCCAAGGGAGATCATTTAAATGCCTCGTCGTGGTCATATCGTCCGGAAGAAACACGAGCCGGATCCCCAGCTCCAGAACCCCGTCGCCACGCGGTTCATCAACTGCCTGATGGAGTGCGGCAAGAAGTCGCTGGCCGAGCGCATCTTCTATGGCGCCATCAACCAGGTCTCGGAGAAGGTGGGCAAGGAGGCGCCCGAGGTCTTCGCAAGGGCCCTCAAGAACGCCACGCCCTTGCTCGAGGTCAAGCCGCGGCGTGTCGGTGGCGCAACCTACCAGGTGCCCATCGAGGTCAAGCCCGAGCGGGGCGTCGCACTGGCCACGCGGTGGATCATCACGAACGCTCGCAAGCGCAGCGGCAAGCCGATGGTGGAGAAGCTCGCACTGGAGTTCCTCGAGACCTTCAACAACACCGGACCGAGCGTCAAGAAGCGCGAGGATACCCACAAGATGGCCGAGGCCAACAAGGCCTTCGCGCACTATCGGTGGTAGACGGACCCGAGACAGAAACCCGAGATATATAAATCCATGGCTCGCACGATCTCCCTGGATCGCACCCGAAATATCGGGATCGCGGCGCACATCGACGCTGGCAAGACCACGACGACCGAGCGCATCCTCTTCTATACCGGCCGCCTGCATCGCATGGGCGAGGTTCACGAGGGTGCCGCCACCATGGACTACATGGTCCAGGAGCAGGAGCGTGGCATCACCATCACTTCCGCGGCCACCCAGGCCCTGTGGAAGGACCACCGGATCAACATCATCGACACCCCTGGCCACGTGGACTTCACGGTCGAGGTCGAGCGCTCCCTGCGCGTGCTCGACGGCGCGGTGGCCGTGTTCTGCGCGGTCGGCGGAGTCCAGCCCCAGAGCGAGACCGTCTGGCGGCAGGCCAATCGCTATGCCGTCCCCCGCATCGTGTTCATCAACAAGATGGACCGCGTGGGCGCCGACTT
>JAJXWQ010000118.1 GCA_021781555.1 bacterium | reverse complement strand
TGATCGACGGCTCGGACAATTTCGCCACCCGGTACCTGGTCAACGACGTCTGCGTCGCGCTCGGGAAGGCCGATGTGTGGGCGTCGGTCTTTCGCTTCGAGGGGCAGGTGTCCGTCTTCGACGCGAGCCAGGGTCCCTGTTATCGCTGTGTCTTTCCGGTGCCGCCGGGCGAGGAGTTCTCCTGCGCGGGCACAGGAGTGCTCGGAGTGCTGCCCGGTATCGTCGGCACGCTGCAGGCTGCCGAGGCGCTCAAGGTCGTGCTGGGACTGGGCCGGACGCTGGTCGGACGCCTCCTGCTGTACGACGCCCGATCGGCGTCTTTCGAGGAGGTTGCGGTCTCGCGGGACCCCCGTTGCCCCGTTTGCTCGGGTGCCGGGAACTTTCTGGCACGGTCGGTGTCCAAACCTGAGCGGGCACCGGAATCCGACGCGGATTTTGGGCCGTCAACGGAGTACGAGATGCCCTCATGGACCGACAGGCTGCCCGGGGCACGGGCGTTGCCCGTGTCGTGCGAGGCGCTTGCGGAGCGTTTGGCCCAGGCGGACCCCCTGGTGATCCTCGACTGCCGCGAGGGCGCCGAGTGGGAGCTCTGTCACCTGGAAGGTTCGGTGCTGGTCCCGATGCGCTCTGTCCCGGGTCAGCTCGATCGCCTTGACGCGGGTGTCGAGACGGTCGTCGTGTGTCACCACGGGCCGCGCTCGGAGGCGGTCGCCGAGTTGATGCAGGCGCGCGGCTTTCAGAAGGTCAGCTGGCTCGAAGGTGGCCTGCAGGCCTGGGCTGAGCGGATCGATCCCGTCATGCGGCAGTACTGATCGCAGCCCTGGCTCGGCGTGGCTGCGCCACCGGCCGCTGGCGGTCGACCGGGCTACCGGAGCAGGCGGGCCAGGCGCAAGATGTCGAGGGCGATGTCTCGGGCCGCATCCGGGCGGCCGAGGCTCGCCGACGCGGCGGACATCTGGGCCAGGCGATCGGGGGAATCGATGAGCCGGGCGAGGGCCGGGCCGAGAGCGGTGCGGGCCAGGTCGTTGAGCACCAGATCGGCAGCCTGGCGATCCGCCATGAAACGAGCGTTGGCCATCTGGTCGGGATTGATGGCCAGCGGCACGAAGATCGCGGCCCGCCCGGCGGCGGCGATCTCGCTCACCGTGGTCGCTCCCGAACGCGATACCAGCAGATCGGCCGCCACGATGGCTGCCGGCATGCGGTCGCAGAAACCCAGCAGGCGATACCGCCCGTCGGCAGCCTCGTAGACTCCGTCGCCCACCGGGAGCGCTCCGGTCTGCTGGGCCACGGCGGCGACTTCTTTGGGACCGGCGATGTGAAGGATGGACCAGTCCGGGCGAACGAGAACGGTGTCTCGAACCTCGGCAAAGGCCTCGTTGAGGCTGCGGGCGCCCAGGG
The DNA here is from genome assembly GCA_021781555.1 of bacterium. Taxonomy (GTDB): domain Bacteria; phylum Cyanobacteriota; class Sericytochromatia; order S15B-MN24; family VGJW01; genus JAJXWQ01. Next base: position 7,583 of record JAJXWQ010000118.1, on the reverse strand, counting down.
AGCCGCCCGTCACCAGCAGCAGCTTCGCGGTGGGCGAAAAACCGAGTTCTCGGCGCGCCTGGTCGCGGTCGAGACGGGTGAAATCCGTGCGGATGGGGTTGCCCAGGCAGATCGTCTTGGCCGCGGGGAAGAAGCCCTCCGTGCCAGGCAGTGCGACCGCGATGCGATCGGCCATGCGGCCGATCAGGCGGTTGGCGAGGCCGGGATGGCCATTCGACTCGGCAACGTAGGTGGGGATTCCTGCCATCCGGGCGGCCAGCATGGCCGGAACCGAGACGTAGGCGCCGCATCCAACCACGGCGGCCGGGGCGAGGTCGGCAAGCAAGCGTCGGGCCCGCAGCACCCCTCGGGCAAGGAGCCAGGCGAAGCGGACGATCTCGGGGCCTGGCCGGCGCGGCAGACCCGTGGCCGCGATGGCCTCGAAGCGATAGCCGGCAGCAGGAACCATGCGCGCTTCGAGGTGGTCGGGAGTGCCAACGAACGCCAGGTCGATCGCCGGGGCCAGAATACGGATCTGGTCAGCGATCGCCAGGGCAGGAAAGAGGTGGCCGCCGGTTCCACCAGCAGCCAGGAGAATGGTCGCCACGCGATCATTCTAGAGCGGTTTCGCCTGAACGGGATCGGGCCGCGGGAGTCGGTTCGAGAAGCCAGGGTGCGCTGGGTGGACGCGAGTGCTACCAGCCGGAGAAGACGTGGGACAGGGTGCCACCCACAGCGTCAGCGGCGCTGGATAAGCCATGGCCGATCGAACCCGCCACGTGGCCTACCGCACGAGCGGCACCAGCCACGGCTCCCCCGACGGCCTTGGCGCCGCGCACCAGGCCCCTGGCGCCGGCCTCGAAGCCCTTGCCTACCGTCGAGAAGACCTGGTTGGCGATCTTGTTGTGGGCCAAAAAGCTCTGGGCGAACATCGCTCCGACCGCCACCGCGGCCAGGCCGATGCCAAGACCCGCCCCAAGCGGTCCCCCGATGCTGGATGCGGTGACGATCGTCAAGGCGACGCTGGCCGCCGTGGTCGTCACGCTGAAGCCCTTCTGAGCCGCCGTGGACTTGGGATTGGAAAAGGTGTTGTAGGTATTGATTCCGGCCAAGATCGCTCCGGCCCCCAGACCGGTCACCCCGGCCACTTTGCCCAAAGCCGACATCGCGGTGTCCGCCATCGGCAAGACCTTGAAGGCCGCCAGCGAAAGCCGGGTGGCGGTCGCGGCCGAGACGCCCGCAAGCGCGGTCGAACCCACGATGCCGCCCTTGATGAAGGCCGGGGACTTGGGATCGGAGAGTAGCTTCTTGGCGTTCCAGAGGTTGAAGCCCAGGCTCACGAAGGCTCCGACAGGCCCCGTGACTCGCGTGGCAAACTTGTAGACATCCAGCATCCAGGGGGCTCGGGTCTGGACGAAGTTCGAGTAGAGGAATTTGAGGGACGGGCTGCTGTTGATGACCTGCGGGCTCATCTGGTCCGGCTCGACAGCCGGGCCCCCACCCGAGACCGGGGACTGATTTACGGATTGAGGGGCGTAGGATTCCGCTGCGTGCTTGGACCGCGCCGATGCGACGGCCGCAATCATGGAAGCGACCTTCTGCCGGTCGTCCATGTACTCCTGGTGCCAGCCTTCGGTCGGAGCAAGCCGGTCTGCCGTTCGCGGGCCGGGATCGGCCGGAGGCGTGGGCTGGCCAGCCCACGCGGCCAACGGCGGACCGGCGCTGGCCTTGATTGGCCGCGTCTTGCCGCCAGCAGCGTCGGTTCTCATGTCCACGTTCAACCCCACCCTCTATATGCCCCGGCTGCCGCAGAGACTTGCCTGGCATGGACGGGCGTCAGTTCTTCAGCATTTCCCACTGGCCTGGCACCCAGCTCCCCTGTGGCGTGGGCGTCGGAGGGTTCGGTGCCGGACCGAGCAGCGAGCTCCAGGCTCCGGCGAGGGCGGGATCGCAGTGCAAGGCATCGTCGTAGGCGGCCCAGGCCGCATTCGACGACGCCGGCTCGAGATCGCCGGGCTGGAATTGCAGGCATCCGCTGGCCAAGGCCTGGTTCGTGAGGTCGATCAAGGACGGCCAGAGGCTCGGATCGAAATCCGTGATGGGCCGATCGCGGAGCTGAGCCTGGTACTGCAGGTACCTCCCGAAGAAGGTGCTGGCCGTGTCGATCGTGATCTGGTTGGGCCCGGACTGCACCAGGGCGCAGGTCTCGAGATTGCCGCTGGAAAGGAGCAGGGCTCCCGCGATGACAGCGGTGCCCTCGGGGAGTTCGACCGAGCCGAAAGAGAAGTGGCCCTGCGCATCGACGGGCGTGACGAGCGGAGTTCCATCCTGGACATACAGATAGCCCGCGGGCGTCTCGAGGAATACCGCCGACCCCTGGATCATGTTCTTGCCGTTGATGGCAGCTACGGCGCGCCCGGTCCCGGCCGATTCGAGTTCGACCGTCCCGGAAACCGAACCGCCATCGGGCCCGGAAAGGGGAACTTCCGTGCGTAGCGGATTTCCGGCCAGGATCTGGCCGAGCGGGGTGCTCTGCGTGACACCATCGAGCGGAGTACTTTGCGTGATGCCGTCGAGATGGCTGGCATAATCCGCCGCGAGGCTCGAGGCCGGGACCGACCCTCGATGGACGCTCTTCGGGGGGAGGAACAAGCCGCAGGCCGGCAGGGCCAGGACTGCAGTCCCCAGCGCGAGCTTTCTCGCATCGAATCCCATTGCAACATTCTAACGGCCGAGCGACCGAGGATCCAGAGCCTCCAGGGCCTCTGCTTGCGTTTCTCGGGCCGACTCCGGGCTTAACCCGGAAGGCGTGGTACCGTTTTTCTACGGTTGAGCACCCGAGGTTTGTTCAGGGATGCTACGACCGGCCGCCCCGAGCTCCCCTCGAGCCGTCGTACGGAAGATCCGATGTCATCTGAAGTAGAAGCCCCTCCCTCCACGACCAGGGTTCTCAGTTCCGCCATGGCGCGGCGGATCGTTGGCGCGGAGGAGGCCGCCTCCCTGATTCCTTCCGGTGCGCGGATCGGAATGAGCGGCTTCACGGGATCAGGCTACCCCAAGGCCGTCCCGATGGCGCTGGCTCGTCGCATCGCGGAAGGCAACCTGCGGGGCGAGAAGTTCCAGGTGAGCGTGTTCACCGGGGCCTCGACCGGTCCTGAGCTCGACGGCGCCCTGGCCCTTGCCGGCGGAGTTCACCTGCGGCTTCCGTACCAGTCGGATCCCGAGACGCGCAAGCGCATCAACGCTGGCGAGATGGATTACATGGACATCCACCTGAGCCACGTCGCGCAGTACCTGGAGTACGGCTTCCTCGGCAAGCTGGACTATGCGGTCGTCGAGGTGACAGCGATTCGCGAGGACGGACTGCTGGTTCCGGCGACCTCGGTCGGCAACAACCGGACGTGGATGGAGCAGGCCGAGAAGATCATTCTCGAGGTCAACTCCTGGCAGCCGATCGAGCTCGAGGGCATGCACGACATCTATTACGGTGTGGATCTACCGCCCCACCGCAAGCCCATACCGCTGGTCACTCCGGCACAGCGAATCGGCAGCCCTTACTTCCACGTCCCGCTGGACAAGGTCGTGGCCGTCGTCGAGACGAACTCGCCCGATCGCAACTCGGCCTTCAAGGCCCCGGACGAGGCCTCCCGGCGCATCGCGGGACACATCCTCGAATTCCTGGCCTGGGAGGTCGAGGAAGGGCGCGTCCCGCAATCCCTGCTGCCGCTCCAGTCCGGAGTCGGCAACATCGCCAACGCGGTACTCTTCGGTCTCGCCGAGGGGCCGTTCGAGAACATGACCTCGTACACCGAGGTCATCCAGGACGGCATGATCCGCCTGCTCAAGTCCGGCAAGCTTGCGTCGGCCTCGGCGACGGCGTTCTCCATCAGCCCCGAGGCACTCGAAGGCGTCATGGCTGACATCGGCGAATTTCGCGACAAGATCATCCTGCGACCGCAGGACATCTCCAACCACCCCGAGATCATCCGGCGGCTCGGCGTGATCGCGATGAACGCGATGATCGAGGCCGATATCTACGGCAACGTGAACTCGACCCACGTCATGGGTTCGCGGATCCAGAACGGGATCGGAGGATCGGGCGACTTCGCGCGCAATGGCTACCTGGCGATCTTCATGGCCCCTTCGATGGCCCAGGCGGGGGCGATCTCGACGATCGTCCCGATGGTGTCGCACGTCGATCATACCGAGCACGATGTCGATGTGATCGTCACCGAGCAGGGCCTCGCCGATCTCCGCGGCCTGTCGCCGCGCCAGCGAGCTCGCCTCATCATCGAGAAGTGCGCCCATCCAGACGCCCGGCCGCTGCTGCGGGACTACCAGGACCGGGCCGAACGCCTGGCGTTTGGCAAGCACACTCCGCACTTGCTGGCCGAGAGCCTCAGCTGGCACGGCCGCTATTTGCGCACGGGGCGAATGTTGCCGGGCGCTGGCGACTGAAAAGGGATTTCGAGCCGGGGCGCGGGCAAAAAGGTCAAAAAGGGCCCGGTTGCAAAGCGTTGCCGCCCGCCCAGGAATGCGGGATCACTCGTAGATCTTCTCGTCAGGGGCGTCCGCGGCCACCGCGTCCTGTTCGTAATCGCGGCTCGAGCCAGGGACGCTCGAGTGTTCGTCGTACCACTCGCTGGCGACGATGGCCGACATGATCTCGTTGCTGCCCGTCCAGATGGACGCCACGTGCAGATCCCGGACGATACGCTCGACCGGATAGACGTTGGTGTAGCCGATCCCGCCCATGACCTGCAAGGAATTGGCGGCGGCTTTCTGGCAGGACTCGGTGACGAAACGCTTGGTCTCGGAAACCATGCGCCGGATCCGGGTGGCATCGACGCCTGCGTCCACGGCGGAGGCGGTGGCGTAGATCAAAGATCGGCTGGCATCGAGCAGGGTGACAGCCTCCGCTACCTGGAAGCTCACGCCCTGGAAGCTGCGGATGGTCCTGCCGAAGGCCTTGCGGCGGGACGTGTAGCTGGTGGCCACCTCCACCGCTGGCCGGGCTGCGCCGAGGGTCATGGCCGCGGTACCCAGGCGCTCGGGAATCATCATGGAGTTGAAGACGGCGTAGGCGCCGTTGACCTCGCCGACGACGTTGGCCTTGGGGACCACGACATCCTTGAAGAGGACCCGGCCCGTGCCGCCCCCACGACAGCCCATCAGGCCGTAGTGGTAGGTGGTGCTCACCCCGGGCCCGCGATCCACGATGAGGCAGCTCAGGCTCTTGTGGGGCTCGGCATGGGGATCGGTGCGGGCGTACACGAGGAAGAAGTCGGCACCCTCCGCTCCGACGATGAAGCGTTTCTGGCCGTTGAGCACGAAGTGATCGCCGCGGTCCTCGGCGGTGGTCGTGGCGCCGAAGAAGTCCGAGCCGCCGCGCGGCTCGGTCAGGCACTCGGCGGCGAAGATGTCGCCGCGCAGGAGCGGGGTCACGTACCTGGCCTTCTGGCCGTCGGTGCCGTGCAGGATGATGGCGTCGCACACCAGCTCGGCTCCGACGCCGAAGGTGCACGAGAAGATGTAGCCGAGCGTGCCGATCTCGTCCATGACGGCGCAGGTGGTCACCCAGTCGAGGTCGCGGCCGCCCCAGCGGGCCGGGTAGCGGCAGCCCAGGAGGTTGCGCCGGCCGGCCTCGCGCAGGAAGTCCTTGGGAAAGCGAATCTTGTCCTCGTCCATGTCGAGGATCATCTGACGGGGCACGGAGGCAACGAACTGGCGGGCCTCGTCGCGGATCTTGCGACCTTCTTCGGATAGCAGGTGGTCGAACATGAACTTCTCCTCGGCGACCAGGATAGCCCAGAAAGCGCAAAAGGCAGAAGGGGAGCTTTCCCTCATCCGCGGTGGCCCGGGGGGGGCGCGGCGCGGGCGGCCCCTGCTTGACACGCGGGCCAAGGTCCCACAAAATGGCCATTCCGCGTGTCTTGCGGCCCCATGGTCTAGCGGTTAGGACACCACTCTTTCAAGGTGGTAACACGGGTTCGAACCCCGTTGGGGCTACTGTATATTCGCAGAGAGAACGGGCCCGCTGCGCAGCGAAACCGGGCCCCGAGGGACTCCTCGGGGCCGCTTCGTGTGAGCGAGGATCCAGCTCGGTCAGACCGCCGCCGAAATGCGCAGCTCCTCGAGGCACGTGCGCAGGCGCTCGAAGGTGCGTGCGATGTCGTGATCGAGGCCGACCGACATCCGCACGAGCCCGCCCTTGAGCCCCATGCGGTCTTGCTCCTCGTGCGGTATCTCGCTGGATGTGCTGCTCGAGGGGGAGCTGAAGAGGGTCTTGAAGTAGCCCAGGCTCACGGCGAGGTACCCGATCTTGGCCTCTTGCATGCGTTCCATCAGGCGGTTGGCCGTGGCAAGGTCGCCGACATCGATGGCCAGCATGCCGCCCAGCCCGAAGCCCGGGTTGGCCAGGCGCGTCAGCAGCTCGTACTGGGGGTGACTCGGCAGGCCCGGATAGTAAACCTTGAGGCCCAGGTCCTCGATGCGTCTTGCCAGGTAGAGGGCATTCTCCGAGTGCTTCTGCATGCGAACGTGCAGGCTGTGCAGGTTCTTGTGAATGCTGGCCGAGCGGAAGCTGTCGAGCACCGGTCCCAGGAGCATGCAGGCCCCTGAACCGATGTCGGTCAGCTCGTGGATGAAGGCGTCATCCGCGCAGATGCAGCCGGCAACGCAGTCGCTGGTGCCGTTGATGAACTTCGTCATGCTGTGGACGACGACGTCGGCTCCGAGGCGCAGGGGCGAGAGGATCAGCGGGGAGAAGGTGTTGTCCACCACCAGCTTGGCGCCGCGTGCGTGCGCGATCTCGGCCAGCTTGGGGATGTCGACGATCTCGAGGAGCGGGTTGCTCATCGATTCGCAGTAAACGGCGCGGGTCCTGTCGGTCATCGCCCCGACGACCTCGGCCGGATCGAGCATGTCGACGAAGCGCACCGTGATGCCGAGGCGTGGCAAGAAGTTCTTGAAGAAGGCGTAGGTCCCGCCATAGATCGTGCGGTTGGAAACCACCTCGTCCCCGGCGTGGCAGAGCTGCAAGATGGTGCTGCTGATGGCGGCCATTCCCGAGGCCGTTACCTGGGCGGATTGCGATCCTTCGAGCGCCGAAAGTGCCTGGGACAAGACCTTGTTGGTGGGGTTCCAGTGGCGCGAGTACAGGAAGCAGCCCTCGATCTCGTGCGTGAACACCTCGCCCATCGTGTCAGGGGAGAGAAAGGTAAAGGTCGAGGAGTCCGTGATGGACGGATTGACATCCCCGAACTCGCCAAAGACCAGGAGGTCCTGGATCCGGCTGCTAGGATCGCTGCCTGCGGAGGGGATCGGGTGGCTGTCGGGGTTGGACGTCATCGGGTAACTCCTTGACTGGACGGTGCGCGTCGCTGCGCTAACGCCAGGATAAGGCTTGCGGCCTCCAGCTTGGGTGTAAAGGCCCTGAACGGGCGCGAAAAGGTGCGCTGGAGACTTGCCTGGCCGGGGGCATCATAGCAGAGAGGCCAGTGGACCTAGTACCTCTGCACAGAGGATCTGACGGATTCAGGCGGCGAGGTCGATCGACGGCTGCTTGATCGCGGGCGGGTAGGACCGTCCCAGTTTTGCCCGGG
>JAJXWQ010000117.1 GCA_021781555.1 bacterium | reverse complement strand
CGCCGACCGCAGCATCGGGGCCACCAGCGCCCTCAAGCAGTAAGAGAGGACATCATGACAGCAAGCTCTTTTCTCGTGCCCACCACCCCCGCTCGCTCGGTCGAACTGCCCAGGGAGACCTGGGATCGCCTCCAGGTCGATCGCCTGGCGGCAGCTGAGTCCGTGCACCGCGCTCGGTCGGCCGACCGGCGCGCCCAGGTGGAGGCCTTCATCCTCCATGGCATGGTCGTCGCTTGCCTGGTCGGGCTCATCGTCGGCGCGACCCTGCTGGGAATGCGCCCGTGACCGCGCCTCCCCTTTGGGTTGGCAACGTCCAGATCGAGCGCCAGGACGATATGGATTTCACCGGCATCGCCACGCTATCCGACTCGCTCGGATGGATACGCACCACGATCCTCTGGACGGCCCAGCTCGTGCCCCTGCCGGGGCGCCAGATCGAGGCCATGGTTAGCCTGCATCCTGGGTCCGGGCCGCTGCCGCCGTCCCGAGATCTCGACTTCAAGGCAATCTCGGACGCCATCTGCGGGGCCGTCACCCGGCGGATCCTCCAGACGGCACCGAGCCTCACCCAGGCTCACAAGAAAGGACCCTGACCCATGAAGCAAGCTCTCACCCTGTCGCACCTGTCGGACGGCGAAGTCCTGCGCAAGCTCAACGACGCCATCCAGGAGGCCAGTCAGGCCCTCGACGACACCGACAACCCGAAGGCCACCGCAAAGGTCACCCTCGAGATCAAGCTCAGCTCCGACGCCTCGAGCGGAAACTTCCGCACGGTCGCATCGAGCGTCAAGCTCACGGCCCCTGCTCCTGCCTCCAAGAAGGAAGTCTTCCCGGTCAATCGGGTGAACGACGTCCGCATCATGACCGTCGACCCGGAGCTCAAGGACGACCAGCTCCAGCTCCCGGGCGTCGCCGACCTCAACCAGAAGCGCGCCGCGCAGGCCTAGCACGCTAGCGGCGAGCCGCCGCTCTGCCTGAACCCGGTCTCACCCTCGAGCGCACGGGCCCTCTTCGCGCGCCCATTTTTAGGAGACTCCCTTGGATAACAAGCGATTCAACCTCCAGCCGCCGGCCGACACCGACGGCGTCACCAAGATCCTCGAGCTCACAGCGGCCGACCTGAAGGTCCCGGCCCGGGTTCGCACCGTGGCCGACATCGAAAGCCTCGCGTCGTACCTCGAGCGCTGGGGCAAACCGGACCGTACCACCGTCTACTGCGAGGGCGGCAAGGTCGTCGCGATCCTCGATGAGGTCGAGAACGACGACAAGGTCCACCTTTCCATGAAGCAGACGCGCCAGGCCGAAATCTGGCTCCCGGTCCTGCGCGGCGACAAGGCGTTCAAGCACGTCGATTTCAAGGAGTTCCTCGAGGAGCGCTACAACGAGATCGCGGAGGGCTCGGCCCTGTTCGCTGCGGTCTCCGAGCTCTCGCTCTCCTCGACCTTCAGTTACGACGCCAAGCTCAGCAACGAGCGCAACTACTCGATCAAGGTCGAGTCGGACGACGGGGCCTCGGTCACCAAGCTCCCCAAGGCCCTGGTCATCACGATCCCGGTCTGGAAGGGCCTCCAGGACCCCGACAAGGAGCCCGGTACCGACCGGGTCTATGCCTTCCCGGCTCGCCTCCTCTTCACCGCCCCGAGCGAGAGCCAGAAGCAGCCCGTCTTCGCGCTCGACTGCGAGGCCCTGAGGGACGTCCTCGAGCAGGCCGAGCGCGACATCACGGCCCAGGTCCGCACCGCCCTGAAGGACTGGCAGGTCCTGAACGGCGTGCCCGGCAATACCCGGCCCTAGCCTCACCCCCGCCGCGTCCCGCGGCTGTCCCCTGGGGGCGTGCCAACGCGCGCCTCCAGGGAGGAGATTTCACCGATGCTGAACCCCGAAACTTCGCGCTCTCTCGGCCTCGCCCTGGAGGAGGCCTCGGCGGCGTTCCGCGCCGTGGCCGACACGGTCGAGATGCTCGCCAAGGCGATCGTCCCCGCGAGCGCCCAGCCGGCCCATGAGCCTGCGCAAGACAAGACCGAGACGACCCCCGATGTCTCGTCCGCGATGGACTACGAGACCGTCAAGACGGCCGTGCTCGACCTGGTCAAGGCCAAGGGCAATGCCGCAGCCAAGAAGCTCCTCGGCGAGTTCGGCGCGGCCAGGGCGACCGACGTCCCCGAGGCCGAGTGGCCGAAGCTCATCGAGGCGGTCCAGAAGGCCATGGCGGCATGAAGCACGCTCGACTCTCGGGCAGCAATGCCCACCGTTGGATGCGCTGCCCGGGCAGCGTCAACCTCGAGGCCAAGTGTCCCAAGGGCTCGAGCGAGTTTGCCCGGGAGGGCACCGCGGCTCACGCCCTGGCGGCCGAGTGCCTGACCAAGGGTGTCGAGCCCGCGTCCCTCGTCGGAACGACCCTCGAGCTCGGCGAGCGGGACGGCACCTACAAGGTCGACGCCGACATGGCCGAGCACGTCGCCAAGTACGTCGGCCAGGTGCGCGAGTGGGCCGAGGAGGGCCACCTCCTGGTCGAGCAAAGCGTACCCATCGAGCACCTGACGGGCGAGGATGACGCCGAGAGCACGGCCGACTGCATCGTCATCTCGGCCGACGGCCGCCACTTCCGGATCGCCGACCTCAAGTTCGGGAAGGGCGTCGAGGTCCTGGCCGAGAGCAACGAGCAACTCATGATCTACGCCCTCGGGGCGCTCGAGATCATCCGGACGATGGGCTGGGAGCCGACCGAGGCGACGCTGGCGATTTGCCAGCCTCGGGTGTCCGCCGAGCCCAGCGAATGGCGGATCGCGGTCAAGGACCTCGAGGCCTTCGGCCGGCGGGTCCTCGAGGCGGCAAAGGCCGTCGACCTGCCCGATGCTCCGCTGGCGGCCGGCGACAAGCAGTGCAAGTTCTGCAACGCCAAGTCCATCTGCCCGGCTCTGGCCCGCAAGGCCCTCGAGACGATCGCCGGCGAGTTACCAGACCTGACCGAGCCCCTCGAACCCCAGCTCGCCGGGGCCAAGGATCGCGAGCTCGACAACGAGGAGATCGGGAACTGCATGGCCGCGATCGATCTGATCGAGGACTGGTGCCGGGCGATCCGGGCCAAGGTCGAGACCGAGCTCTTCGCCGGTCGTCAGGTTCCCGGCTGGAAGCTCGTCGCTGGCCGGCGCGGCAATAGGAAGTGGCGCGATGAGACCGAGGCCGACAAGGCCCTCGAGGAGGCCGGCCTCAAGGAGAGCGACCGCTTCACCAGGGAGCTGATCAGCCCGAGCCAGGCCCTCAAGAAGCTCGACAGGGCGCGCAAGGCCGAGATCGAGGCCTTGACCATCCAGGCCGAAGGCAAGCCCAACGTCGTGCCCCTGAACGATAAGCGCCCCCCGCTCCCGCTGGCGGCGCTGCCCACCGAGTTCGCCGTCCTCGGCGACTGAAAGGAGATCCCATGAAGGTAACCATCAAGGACGTCCGCCTGGCCTTCCCCGACCTGTTCGAAGCCCGAGCCTTCAAAGGTTCTGGCGATCCCAAGTTCGGCGCCTCCTTCCTTTTCGCCAAGGACCACCCGGCCGTCAAGGAGATCGAGAACGCGATCGAGAAGGTCGCCAAGGAGAAGTGGAAGGACAAGGCTGCCACGATCCTTAAGGGCCTGCGCACCAAGAACGACACCTGCCTGCACGACGGCGACACGAAGCCTGAGATCGATGGGTACGAGGGCAACTTCTACATCTCGGCCCGATCCTCGGTGAGGCCAACGGTCGTCGATCGAGACCGCACCCGACTCGAGAAGTCCGACGGCCGTCCCTACGGTGGCTGCTATGTCAATGCCATCATCGACATCTGGGCGATGGACAGCAGCGATTTCGGCAAGCGCGTCTGCGCCTCGCTCATGGGCGTCCAGTTCGTCCGCGATGGCGAGGCCTTCGCCGGAGGGACAGCGGCCAGCCCCGACGAGTTCGAAGAGCTCGAGGACGAGGAGTCGCTGGTCTGATGCGCGAGAGTCGAGTCGAGGCCGCCCTGAAGGCGGCCGTCGAGGCCGAGGGAGGACTTGCCATCAAGCTCGCCAGCGTCAATCGACGCGGGCTGCCTGATCGCCTGATCCTCCTGCCCGGGGGCCGGGTCGACTTCATCGAGCTCAAGGCCCCCGGCAAGAAGCCCAGGATCCTCCAGGCCCGGATGCACAATCGCATCCGGGAGCTGGGGGCCCGGGTCGCGGTCATCGACACCCTAGAGAAGGTCGCGGCCTGGAGGGCTGCATTGTGCAGCGATACCGTGACCCACGATCTGCCCCAGGCCTTCGCGGCGAAGATTCGCAAAGCAGACCAGCCCGATGGCTGCTGGGAATGGCAAGCCAGCAAGAACAAGAAGGGTTACGGCCTGTTCAAGATGGGCGACCGAGCAATTGGTGCCCATCGAGCATCTTGGATGATCCACTTCGGCTCTATACCGGACGGATCTTGCGTTCTTCATCGCTGCGATAACCCGCCGTGCGTGAATCCTGACCACCTTTTCCTCGGGACCATCAACGACAACAACCAAGACATGAAGGCCAAGGGCCGCTACGCATCTGGCGATGGGAGCGGCGCAAGGAAGCATCCCGAGCGACTGGCCAGGGGAGAGAGACACGGCTGGAGCACTCATCCGGAGAGCCTCCCGAGAGGTGAAAGCCGAAAGAACGCAAGGTTTACACCGGCAGAAGTCTTAGAAATTCGGTCGATGAGTGCGGCTGGGATTTCACAGCGCGAAATTGCGAAGCAATTTGGGGCGTCCCGCAGCACCGTTCGCCAGATCATCGAGCGGAAGACGTGGTCGCACCTATGAACCTCAAACTGCGAGCCTACCAGGAGACGGCCGTAAGGAAGATCCTGGAATTTCCTCGTTGTGCGCTCTGGTGCGGCATGGGGATGGGCAAGACCGTCTCGACCCTCACGGCGCTTGATGCTCTTCGCATGACGGGCGTCGGGCCGGCCCTGGTCGTCGCCCCTCTGCGCGTTGCGCAGTCGGTCTGGCCCGAGGAGGCCGTCAAGTGGGACCACCTGGCCGACCTGAAGGTCGTCACGATCACCGGTTCGCCTGCAGATCGCAAGCGCGCCCTGGCACAACGAGCCGACGTCTACGCCATCAACTATGAGAACCTCGTCTGGCTGGCCGATGAACTAAAGGGGGCATGGCCCTTCCAGATCGTCGTGGCCGACGAGTCGACCCGGCTCAAGGGGTTCCGGACCCGTCAGGGAACGAAGCGGGCCAAGGCCCTGGCCAAGATGGCGAAGACCTCGGCCCGGTTCATCGAGCTCACCGGCACGCCGGCTCCGAACGGGCTGCTTGACCTGTGGGGTCAAGCATGGTTCCTCGACGGCGGCGAGCGCCTCGGTCTGAGCTACTCGGCCTTCGTCAACCGGTGGTTCTGGAACGTCGGCCGCGGACCGTTTCCGGTCATCGTGCCCAAGCCGGATGCGGCCGCTGAGATCCAGGCGAGGCTGCAGGACATCTGCCTGACGCTCGATCCCCGCGACCATTTCGACCTTCGCGAGCCTATCCATACCGTCGTCGAGGTCGACCTCCCGCCCGGGGTCCGCGACCAGTACAAGCAGCTCGAGCGAGACCTCTACACCGAGATCGCCGGCGCCGAGATCGAGGCGACGAGCCTGGCTTCCAAGACGACGAAATGCCTGCAGCTCGCAAACGGCGCGGTATACACGCAGCCCGACGGAGCGAAATGGGCCGTCGCCCACGACGCCAAGATCGACGCCCTGTCCGAGATCATCGCCGATGCCGGTGGCGCACCGATCCTGGTGGCCTACCAGTTCCGGTCGGACCTGGCGCGGCTCAAGAAGGCCTTCCCGGCTGCTCAGGCCCTCGACAAGGACCCCAAGACGATCGCCGACTGGAACGCCGGCAAGATCCCGCTCCTGCTGGCGCATCCGGCGAGCTGTGGTCACGGCCTGAACCTGCAGGACGGCGGCAACATCCTCGTGTTCTTCGGCCACTGGTGGGACCTCGAGCAGCGCCAGCAGATTATCGAGCGTATCGGTCCTGTCCGCCAGGCGCAGGCCGGCCACGATCGCCCGGTCTACCTGTACGACCTGGTCGCCAAGGGCACCATCGACGAGCTTGTGCTCGCCCGCCACACCACCAAGGCCGAGGTGCAGGACCTGCTTCTCGGCGCCATGAAGCAGGAGGGCGATCGATGATCGCGAGTTCGGCTATCTGCCTTTCCCCGCAGCAAGAATCGGCGGTCGTTGCCGTTGAAGCCTGGTGGAGAGCGAATGATCGGGCCTCGCGACCGGTCTTTACCTTGGCCGGCTATGCCGGGACGGGGAAGTCGACGGTCGTCGACAGCGTCATCGACCGCCTGGGCATCAGCCGGTCCCGCGTCGCCTATGTCACGCCGACATGGAAGGCTGCGCTGGTCCTCCAGAGCAAGGGCCTGCCGGCGGCCACCATTCACTCACTGATCTATCACGTCGAGCAGGACGCCTTCGGGCGCCTGTCATTCCACCGACGCGCCAGGCCCCCAGACGGCTACGAGCTGATCGTCGTCGACGAATGGTCGATGGTCGGCCGAGACATCGAGGAGGATCTCCTTGCCTTTGGCGTGCCCATCCTGGTGATCGGCGATCCCGAGCAGATCCCGCCAGTCAACATCGCATCGTCCGGTCGCCTCGAGCGGCCCGATGCCTTCCTCGCCGAGATCCATCGCCAGGCGGCCGACAATCCGATCCTCTGGGCCTCGATGCTGGCCAGGAAGGGCGAGTCCATCCCGATGGGGCGCCACGGGAACGGCGAGCTCGATGTCGTCGAGGAGGACGCGATCTGGGGCGACGAGATCGACCTCTCGAGCTTCGACCAGGTCATCTGCTGCACGAACAAATTGCGGTACTACCTGAACCGCGAGATCCGCAAGCGGAGGGGATTTTACGGCGTTCTGCCCCAGGAGGGCGAGCGAGTCCTGAGCTTCCGCAACGTCAAGGACGCGCTCTCGACCCGGTCGGGAACGCCTCTGGTCAACGGGATCCAGGGGACGGTCACCAAGGCGCCCTGGAGCGTCGACCTCCACGACGAGATCGGCCTGATGAGCTTCGCGCTCGAAGGGGCCGACGACGACCGGTTCGATAGCATCTCCTGCGACCTGGCCCGATTCAAGCGCCCGGGGGCCAGCAATTACAACCCCAAGAGCCTGCCCGGTAATGGCCGCAAGGCCCAGCTCGACTTCGGCTATGCCATCACCGCTCACAAGAGCCAGGGCAGCGAGTGGCCGCGTGTCCTGGCCATCGTCTCCGACATCTTCGGCGACCCCGACGTCCGACGGCGCCTCCTCTACACGACCATCACCAGGGCCTCCCAGCACCTGACGCTGGCCGTCAGGGAGGGCCAGGTATGACCCGCCGCGCCGACGCCATCCCCGCAACCTCGATCGCCATCGCCGAGGCGCGGAAGCTCGCCGAGCACATCTGCGAGGCCGCCGCCGACGAGTTCCGCATCCTCGACGACCCGGTCCTGATGGCTCCAGGCCGGCGCATCCAGGACGCGAAGGCCGTGGCGGCTGCGGCCCTGTCCCTGCTGGGGATTAGCTCCTACGTCATCACGGATCTTCTCAACTACGCCAGCCAGGACACCTGCTTTTACGCCATCAAGCGTGCCGACGATCGCCTCGCTGACAAGGTTCTCGGGGCCGTAGGGATGAGGAGGCAGCCATGAGCAGCGCGCCTTACTGGACCGCTCCCGACGGCGCGGCCGTCCTCTGGCGTGGTGACTCCCGCCGGGTCCTGGCCGAGATGGAACCCGAAAGCCTCGACGCCTGCGTGACGGATCCTCCTTACGAGCTTGCCTTCATGGGTAAGGGCTGGGACGCGGCCGGCGTGGCGTTCGACGTCGAGACCTGGCGCGCCGTGTTCCGAGCGATGAAGCCCGGCGCCCACCTGATTGCCTTCGGCGGCACGCGCACTTTCCACCGGATGGCCTGCGCCATCGAGGATGCCGGATTCGAGATCCGCGACTGCATCGGCCTGGCGACCTATGAGGCCGAGACGGATGGCCCCGACGCCTTCGTGATGGCGTGGCTCTATGCGACAGGGTTCCCGAAGAACCTGAACGTCGCGACGGCCATCGACAAGCTCCTGGGCGTCGAGAGCCAGGTCGTCGGCGAGGACCGCAACTTCGGCGCCACCAGGGCAGAGGACGGCAAGATCGGCCTGGGCGACTTCGCTGGCGAATGGTCGATCAAGCGGGCCGCGTCCGATCAGGGCCAGAAGTGGGAAGGGTGGGGAACGGCCCTGAAACCAGCCTGGGAGCCAATGATCCTCGCCCGCAAGCCGATCCGCGAGAAGAGCATAGCGGCCCAGGTTCTGGCCACGGAGACGGGCGCGATCAATATCGACGCCACTCGCGTCGGCCGCCAGGGAGACGACAAGAGCGGGTGGGCCGACAGTGGCGTTCCCGACTATGCCGGGATCGGAGGATCGGGAGAGTTCCTGACCGAGAAGAAGGGACGTCCGGCCGAGGCTTTGCAGGCCGCGCTGTCCTCGGGCCGCTGGCCTCCTAACGTCCTCCTCGTGCATCTGCCAGGCTGCACGCCTGCAGGCACGAGACGGGTCAAAGGAGATCCGCTGAAGCCGCACATCGCGTCAACCGGAGACGGTGCATCCTGGGGGATCCATGCGGTCGGCAAGACGATGGCCGGATCTCCCCACACCGACGCCGACGGCTACGAGACGATCGCCACCTGGAGCTGCGTCGATGGCTGCCCAGTGGCCGAGCTTGGTCGCCAGAGCGGAGAGAGCGAGAGCGTCGGAGGCCCGATCCGGTCGAACGTCAGTATCGGCGGCAGCGCGGCTTACAACGGCGGAGCGGCCAAGGTCAGCCAAGGCCACCAAGACTCCGGTACCGCCGCCCGCTACTTCCCGCAGTTCCACCCGTTCTACTACTGCCCCAAGACCTCGAGGGCCGAGCGTGACGCCGGGCTCGGCGGGTTCAAGGCCGCCAGCGGAGGGCAGGCTACCGACCGCAAGGACGGCAGCGCGGGCCTGAACAATCCCCGGGCCGGAGCTGGTCGCACGGGCGGCTCCCGCAATATCCACCCGACGGTCAAGCCCGTCGAGATGATGCGCTGGTGCATCCGCCTGATCACGCCTCCAGGCGGCCGAGTACTCGACCCGTTCACTGGCAGCGGATC
>JAJXWQ010000028.1 GCA_021781555.1 bacterium | reverse complement strand
CGAGCCCGATGAGTCAAACGGGGCCCGGTTGCGCAGCGAAGCGACCGCGCAGAGGGACCCGTTCAAACTGCAAAAGGCCTAGACCTGACGCGCTCGGAGCCGCGGGGGGATGCGCAGCGTCATGCCGGGAACGATGCGGTTGGGGTCGGTCAGGTTGTTGAAATCGAGGATCTCACGCCACCGGCCGGCATCTCCCAGAAGCGCCTGCGAGATGCGGAGCAAGGAATCGCCCTGCCGGACCAGGTAGCTGAGGGCCCGGGAACCCGTTCCTGCGCGCAGGCTGCGCAGGGCTTCGTCGATGTAGCGCTGGGTCTCGAGCCCGACGAGGCCGTCCTGTACCAGGTCCCAGGCCTTCTGGAAGTTGCGGACGGCGGCGTCGGTGCTGACGCCGAAGTAGGGCGGCAGCCCGGGCTTGGCCAGGAAGCCCAGTTCGAAGAGTTCGGCGTGCAGCTTGGCGACGCGCGGGCCGGCTTCGCCACGCTGGATGGGTTCATTGGAAAGCGCCAGCGGTGCCGTCTGGATCCTGGGGACCGCGGCGCCACGGGGCGGCTGTCCTGCCAGGGCTCCTGGCGGCAGCTGGCCCCGGATGTCGACCGGTGCCGCAGGGCGGACCCCGGGCAACGCTCCCAACAGGAGCACGGTAAGACTTTGGTTTTGCTCGCTCACCACCACGTATTCCTCGTTCGATGCCCGGCTCCGCCGGTCGCCTGACACCCGCCGGGAGAACCTTCCGGTCCGCGGCTCGGGTATGTGCGATACTCCTCTTGTCGGCGGGTTGGCTGTCGGATACGGTAAAGCGACGCCAAAGCCGGCAGTAAGATCCGTTTAAGATAAGGATCCATGATGGGCGATCCGTCGGAACTTGACCGGACGGGCAAGCTGCTCGAGGCGATGATGGGCGGTCATGCCGATCGGACCGAGAGCTTCGACGCGGTTCGGGCGGCTCTCGCGGCTGGCCGGGCGGACGTCGTGGTCGAGCTGTCGTGGTACCCCGACGGAGGCACCCATCAGATCGTCTTGACCCAGCTGGACGGAGACCGGATCCGCTGCTTCAATCCGGCCGGCCACAAGGGCCGATCGGCGGGCGAGATCCTGGTGGACGGCCCCTTCCGTCGGCGCGTCGAGCAAGATGGCTCCGAGAGCTTTCTGGTCGCAGAGCTCGAGGCGCGGTTCGCCGCCGGCAAGGCCGCAGCCCTGCTCTTCCAGGGACGGGAAGCTGATCCGCGTTGATTTCGGGGGGATTCCCGGTCGGCCGACACCGACCCTGGATCGGTGCGAGCGTTCCCTCGAGCCCGTGTGCGGGTACAAGTCTCTCGGAGCGTGAGGCCCGCCTCGGAGAGCGGCCCGAACGATGAGAGCACCTTGATGGGCAAAATAGGTCTGGTTCTGGCTGGCGGGGTCGCCAAGGGCGCATACGAGGCTGGCGTCCTCAAGGCCATGGCCGAGAAAGACATCGTGCCGGACGTCATCGTCGGCATCTCGGCCGGAGCGATCAACGGTACCTTCGCTGCCAGCGCCATCGCCCGAGGTGTTTTCAACGCCGAGACGGTCGACGAGGAGCTCATCTGGCTCTGGGAGAACAAGGTCAACGCCCAGAACCTCTACGACTGCTTCGATGCCGACGAGCGTTCCAGCATCGCCAGCCGCAGCCTGTCCAACCTGTTCGCTCGGCTGGGAATCGATCCCCTGCGCCGGCAGTACACGCCGCGCATCGGCTGGGACACCATCATCGCCTTCGAGAAGCTCGTCAAGGGCGACTTCGTTTCGCTGATCACTCATGGTTTCCTCAAGGCCGTCCTCGAGGCTCGCCTGTTTCCCATCGAGAACGTCGCCCGGGAGGTGGTGCTCAGCATCGTCGCCACGGACCTCGGAGGCTCGACGATCTTCACCGAAGACGGAGATCTGGTTCCCCAGTACTCGCATTTCGAGGAGTTCCACTGGCACAACCGCACGCAGGCAGAGTGGGAGTCCTTCATCGTGCGCTTGCGTCAGCTGATCGTGGCGTCGAGCTCTTTTCCCTTCGCCTTTCCCCCGATGCCGGTCGAGATGAGCAACGGCAAGGAGCATTTCCTCGCCGACGGCGGCATCATGGATTGCGCGCCCATCGGCAGGGCGATCCGCCTCGACCCCGAGGTCGATACCCTGCTCGTGTCGCTGGGACCCACGATGGTCGACAAGCCGGAGACGCTTGAACCCACGCTTCCGGCCGTGATGGCTCGCGTGTTCACGATGCTGGCGGGCAAGTATCTGATCACCAACTTCCGCAAGGTCCAGCAAGTCAACCGCAAGATCGAGCACCTGCGCGCCTTCCTCGATACCGACAAGCGCGGGCGTGTCATGCGGACCCGGCGGAACGAGGACCTGTGCATGGCCGCCGGCTTCGCCAGCCTGGATCAGTTCCTCGAACGCAGGATCGTGAAGCTCGTACCGATCTTTCCGGTGCCCTCCCTGAGCGGCGATGTCTTCGAGGGCTTCTTCAAGCCCAAGTTGATCCGGCAGTACGTAAAGAAGGGGTACGAAGATACCCTCGGCGCGCTGCGCGATCATGGTCTCGTCGCACCTCCAGCCGAGATCAAGCCCCTTCATCCGCGCAAGACCAGCCGCCGGACCCGGGTGATCGCCGCCGAGTGAGGTAACATGTCGGTCTGCCATGCGTGGACCGTCGCTTGCCCTCTTGGTTTCCCTGGCCGTGCTGGCCGCGGGGCCGGCTGCGCTGTGCGCGCCGATCCTGCCCGGCCGGCCGGTGGCCTCGGCCCCCGTGGCCTCGCCCTCGCCCTCTTCCAGCCAGGCGTTCGATCCGCAGCTCTTGCTGCCGTCGTTCGACTACCTTGCGACCTTCCTGTCCCCCAGGCCGGACGGCGTGCTCCAGGCCGAGGAAACCGGGCGCATCCACGTCCAGCTTCGCAATCTGGAGGACCGTCCGATGACGGGGATCGAGGTGAGCTACAAGGCTCTCGATCCGGTCCCTGGACTGCCGCCGGGCGGCGAGGTGACGGCGCCGAACATGGCGGCCCGAGCCACCGCCTCGGTCGATATTTTCTTGCCGTCCGATCGCCGCCTGGCCACCCGGACTGCCGAGTACATGCTCGAGATCCACGCCGCCGGCGGCTACTACGGCTCTCCCGCTCGGCTGGCCTTCCAGACGCTGGCCTTCGTGCCGCCCAAGCTCCAGCTCGTGGGGGTGGATATTTTCGGTCAGGGCGCGCTCGGTAAAGAGGCCGCGCCGCTCGGCCGCATCCCGCTCGGCCGCCGCGTCACCTTGGTGGCACAGGTGGAGAACCTGGGCGCCGGTATGGCCCGGAACGTACGTGCCCGGTTCCGGGCCGCGACGTCGTCCGTCCTCTTGTCGTCGACGGATCCCATCTCCCTGGGCGAGATCCGGCGCGGGCAGACCCGGCAGGTGTCGGTCAGGGTCGAGGTCACCGGTCGGTACCAGGGCCCGCCCCAGCTCCCGGTCTGGATCGATGTGCTGGAGCGCCACCCGGACCTCGGCTTCCGGGAGCTCCTGCCCATGCCGCTGGCCATGCGGGCGTCGGCGAGCCTCGCGGATCCCGGGCCCGCCCCGGTGGGCGCATCGAGCTCGGTCGCGCCCGCACCGCTTCGGCTGCTTGCCATGGGCAGCCCCAAGGCCTCGGGCAGCCTGCCGATCTCGCGGTCCGGGGCTGCGGTGGCGGGGACGGGATCGGCCTTGGTTCCGACCACCTCGAGGGTTGCGGGTCCCCTGCGGCGCAGCGAGGCCAGGCCGGAGATCCGGTAGCTACGTCGGGCATGGCGTCCGGTCGCCGGCGCTGGCCTCGAGGCGTGGACGAGCGGAAAGGTCGGCAGTTTCGATTATTGAACATTTAATGCTCGTGGAAGTGGTTTAACGAAACTTGGCGCAGGGCCGGGTGATAAAGAGGGAGTGGGGGCTCGGCGGCAGTACCGGGGAAGGAAGATTCTTGATGGGATTCGCGATCGCCAAGACGCAGCCGCTGGCGCTGACGCAGCAGCTCCACGGCCAGACGGCCGCGCTCGAGGAGCAGGTCAAGTCGGCGATCCAGCAGCTCGATCCCAAGCAGGTCGAGTCCCTGATCCGGGAGATGCAGGCCAAGAACCCTCATCTCGCGCAGGCGCTGGCGCGGCTTGCGGACGCGGTTTTCCAGCCGTCCTCGCAAGCGATGACGCTGGCCGACATCAACGGTAAGGGCAAGGGACACGGCGCGCACCACCCGCCGCAGCATGAGGGTTCGCAGCTCACGAAGGACGCCCAGCTCCGGCATCTCCTCGATGAGATCAAGCGCAGGCAGGAGAGCACGCCGAGCGCGGAGGCTTCGAGCACCGCGCAGAGCCAGTCCCAGCAGCAGGAATTCGAGCGCAAGCACTACACCGACACCCTGATGCTTTCCAACGCTCAGGCGTTATCGGCGTAGCCTTCCGGGTCGGTCCAGGCGCAACGGCGCGCCCGGGACGGCGTCGACAGGGGGGGCTCCATGGCTGTCACATGTTAGACTGGAGCCTTGATGAAAGCCGTCGCCTTCCGAAGTCTCGATCGCCGTCGGGGCCATCCGAGTTTGCCTGCGCTCCGGGCTGGCTTTTTTGAACTTTTCGGTGGCTGCCGGACTGCCGAGGCTCTTCCATGAAATGTCCGTCCTGCGGTTACGAAGACGACGCCAAGTTCTGCAAGCAATGCGGCGCACCGATGGTCAGCGAACAGAAGGCCGAGTTCGTCGGAGCACCGCGGTACACTGGCATCACCATCCCGCCGCCCACCGCGGTCGAAGGCTTCAAGGCCGACGACATCGATGAACTGGGCCTCCACGAGGACGATCCCCATCTTGGCGGCAACGTCGAGGCTAGGGGCACCGAGTCTATCGGCAACTCCTTCGGGATGCTCCTCATCGTGGGGCTGATCGTAGCCTTCGCCATCTTCGCGCTGAAGATGCTGGTCCATTAGTTCCGTTCCGATGGAACCGGTCATCACGGGCGAGTCGTGCTCGAGGTAGACAACTGACGATGGGGGCGCTTTTCGAGCTAGGGATTCAGGGTGGGTGCGCCAACGAGGACCTGTCCCGGGCGCGCGAGATCACCCTGGCCATCAACGAGCACGCCGGCAGCCATCCGGTCTTCAAGAGTGCCCGGCGCGAGGGGCACCCGGCTCAGAACACGGCCTGGCGGATCTCGCCCGAGCCGTTTTGCCTGTCGGCGGAGTTCCTCCGCTACCTGGCGGAGCTCGGCAACCACCTGCTGGCCTTCTACCGTGCGGCCAACAAGCTGTACCTGGAGTCCGCGCACCATCGCATGCCGGCATGGATCGCCGAGTACCTCGACTGCGGCAAGCCCGACGGTCTGGTCGACTACGGCCGCATGAACCGGTTCAAGAACCTGCTCCCGGGCATCATCCGTCCCGATCTGATCGTGACGGATACCGGGCGTACGGTCTGCTGCGAGCTCGACGCCATCCCTGGCGGGATGGGCTTCGTCGGGTCGATGGCACGCGAATACGAGCCGTTCGGATTCGCTCTGGTGGGTGGCAAGGGTGGTGTGGTCAGCGGATTTGCCCGCATGATTCGCGATCGTGTGCCCGATATCGCCGATCCCATGCTGGCGATCGTCGTCTCGCGCGAGGCGGATGATTACTGGACGGAGATGCTGTGGCTCGGCCAGGAGCTCGAGCAGTCCGGCTTGCACACGGTGGTCTGCCGGCCCGAGGAGCTGCAGTTCTCGGACGATGGCCTGGCCTACGAGGGCCAGCACATCGACGTCGTGTACCGGTTCTTCGAACTCTTCGACCTCAAGAACATTCCCAAGGCCGAGCTCATCCTCTACGCCAACAAGAAGCAGAAGGTCGTCGTGACGCCTCCCTTCAAGGCGTTCCTCGAAGAGAAGATGTTCTTCGCCCTGTTCCACCACCCGGCTCTGGGACCCTACTGGAAGTCCGAACTGGCCGGCGGAGCCTTCGAGGCGATCGCCCCGCTCATCCCGCGGACCTGGATCCTGGATCCTCGCCCCATTCCGCCGCATGCGTGCATCCCGCGGCTCGTGCTCGATGGGCGACAGGCCACCAGCTGGGACGATCTCCACGGCCTGTCCAAGAAGGGGCGTCAGTTCGTCCTCAAGCCGTCGGGTTTCTCGGAGCTCGCCTGGGGCAGCCGGGGGATCTCGTTCGGGCACGACATGTCGAGCGACGACTGGTCGCACCGGCTCCGGGAGGCGCTCGCCGCCTACGAGCGGGGCACGATCTACCTCTTGCAGGAGTACCACAAGCCCGCCAGGATGTCGGTCCGTTACTATCACTTCGGCCAGGACGAGATCATTCCGATGGCTGGCAGGGCGCGCATCTGCCCTTACTACTTCGTGGTGGGCGATCGCGCCGAACTCGCAGATGTCCTGGTCACGGTGTGTCCGGCGGATAAGCTGGCGATCCACGGAATGGTGGATTCGGTGATGGTGCCGGCCGAGGTCGGCCGCTAAGCGCTCGCGGTTTCTCGGCCACCCCGCGCCCGCGCAGCGGGACCCGTTCAAGCTCGAGCGGGTGCCTCTGCCAGCCAGCCGGTCGGTGTGGCCAGGCTCACAGTCCGCGGGTGATTGCGGGCGCAGGCCGGGGCGGCGTGGTGGTGTTATGGTGGAGCCGTCCTCTCAAGGGACGCGCACCTGACAGCAAACCGTCGACCGCGCCTTGGACAAGCGCGGCTGGCGTCGCCCCCCCAGGCCTCCGGCCCGGGGGGCTTTCCTGGATCATGCAGGTGGGTCGCTCCCGGTCTGGTCAGGGTGCCCCCGGTTCGAAGGAATCGGGCCGAAGGAGTCAAACGGGGCCCGTTTGCGCAGCATAGCGCCCGCACGGAGGGACCCGTTCTGACCGCAAAAGGTATGGAACTGCAAACAGTCTAAGGGGCGCTCTGCGGCTCCGTGATCGATGCGTGATTCTCCGGGCGATAAAGGTCCGCGACGACCTTGCCTTGCTGCTTGGAAAGGTCGTCGACGCGGCCCTCCTCGTACTCGATGACCGGCCGCAGGGGGTCGTCGCGGTTCACCTTGACCACCTTGGCGATCTCGCCCGAGTTGAGCACGACCACGCAGTTCTTCGGATACGGCACGATGAAGTTCTGGAACGCCCAGACCATTCGCGCTTCGAACAGCACGTTCATCGCGTTGAGGATGGTCTGGTAAGCCTGGTAAGGCGGCATGCCGGGCTTGAAGACGCGCTTGGCGACCATCGAGTCGTAGACGTCACACAGGCCGACGATGCGCGCCATCTCCGGGATGTCCTTGCCCTTGAGGCCATGAGGGTAGCCGGTGCCGTTGAAGCGTTCGTGATGGTGCAGGACGATGGCCTTGATCTCGGTCGTCGCCCAGGCATGGCCAGCCATGGCCTTCACCCCGCGCTCGGGGTGGCTCTTGAAGGCTTCGTACTCCGACGGCGACAGCTTTCCCGGCTTGTTGAGGATGAAGTCCGGTATGAACGTCTTCCCGATGTCGTGGAGCATGGCTCCGATTCCCAGCGCGCGCAGGAGTTCGTAGTTGTAGCCGAGGGTCACCCCCATCAGCAGCGACAGGCTCATCACGTTGGCCGAATGCGCGTAGGTGAACTCGTCGTAGATCCGAAGATCGGCCAGGGACTCCAGCAGCTCCTTGTTGAGGACGATCTCGCGCAGCGTGTTCTGGACCGAGTGGTCGACCCGGTCGAAATCGATCTTGGCGCTGTAGGCGAACTGGGACTGGATCTCCTTGAGGGTCTGGAAGTTGCGGGTCACGACTTCCTTGGCCACGTTCTCGAGGCGCGATTCCGAGAATCTCGGCAGGGCCCGCACGGGGGCGGCCGGGCCGTCGGCCTGGGGCCTGAACATCTTGCCGAATCCCGGGTAGCTGGCACCCGGAGCCGCCACTGGCGCCTGGCCGCGGAACACGTCGGGTACCGGAGGCACGCTAGCTGCTCCGGACGAGGCCTGCTCGGCGAAGTTGATCACGCTGATGTGCTGGATGCCGCTGCGGTAGAGGAGGGAGATGTTCTGGTGCGTGAGCGAGGTCCCGGCCGACATCAGCAACTGCCGCGAGGTGGGATGAAAGACCGGCTCGGCAAGAACCATGCCAGCTCGGATTTTGTCGATGGGGGTGCGGATGGAAGTGTTCATGCGGCGCGTCTTAAGCCACTATACCCGTTTGGCCCGTGCCGGACCTCGGATCTTCGCGAGCTCCGAGGGACGGCAGGCTCGCCCTGCTGCTGTATCCCACGGTCCTCTGATAGCGAAAGATGTTAGGATAATGGAAAGAAGTTGCAGAGAGCTATTCCAGAAGGACCCAGCATGAAGTTCAATGTAAAGACCACCAAGCCCGAGTCCGAGAAGCTCGATGCCCTCGTCCTGGGCGTCTTCGAGGGGGAGAAGAAGCTTTCTGCGGACGTGGCGGCCATCGACAAGGCCATGGGCGGAATGATCGCCGAGGTCGTTTCCGGTGCCGAGTTCACCGGCAAGGCTGGATCTCACGTCCTGCTTCCGACGATGGGCAAGATCGGAGCCCGTCGGTTGCTCCTGCTGGGCATGGGCAAGCGCGCCAGCTTCAAGCTCGACAGCCTTCGGCAGGCCGCGGGCCGGGCCGCGCAACTGGTCCGCGATTACAAGTTCAAGACCGCCGGGGCTCCCCTGGCCGACCACGCCGGCGCCGCCTTTCCCGCCCGCCTGCATGGTCAGACCCTCGCCGAGGGCATCCTCATGGCCTTGTACGACTACGGCGCCTACAAGACCGAGCGCGAGGACGCCGAGCGTCCCGTCTTCGAAGCGGTGACCTTGTTCGCCCCGGCCGCCGAGACAGCAGCGCTCAAGGCGGGCCTCGCCGATGGCGAGCGCATCGCGGAGGCCGTCGCGCTGACGCGTGACCTGGTATCCGCGCCCGGTTCGGACATGACGCCGACCATCCTGGCCAACCGGGCCAAGGAGATGGCCGACAAGCAGGGCATCAAGTGTCAGGTTCTCGACGAGAAGGCGATCGACAAGCTCAAGATGGGTGCTTTGCTCGGGGTCGCCCGGGGAGCGATGGAGGCGCAGCCCCCTCGCTTCATCGTTCTCGAGTACCTGCCGGTCAAGGGGCGCAAGCCTCTGGTCTTCGTCGGCAAGGGCATCACCTTCGACTCGGGCGGAATCTCCATCAAGCCAGCCGACGGCATGGACAAGATGAAGTACGACATGGCGGGTGCCGGCGCGGTCATCGGCGCGCTCAAGGCCATCGCCTCGCTGGAGCTCCCCGTCAACGTGGTGGGCCTGATTCCGGCCACCGAGAACATGCCCGGCGGCCACGCCATGCATCCGGGTGACATCCTCAAGACGATGTCGGGCAAGACGATCGAGGTCATCAACACGGATGCCGAGGGCCGGCTCATCCTCGCGGACGCCCTGTCGTACGCGGAGCGCTACCAGCCCGAGGTCGTCCTGGATCTCGCGACGCTGACCGGGGCGTGCGTGATCGCGCTGGGCAACCAGGCGATCGGTCTGATGGGCAACGATCAGGGCCTCGTCGATCAGATCCTGGCGGCGGGCGAGCGCACCTGGGAGCGCGCCTGGCAGCTTCCGCTGTGGGAGGAATACAGCGAGCAGATCAAGTCTGACATCGCCGACGTCAAGAACGGCGGCGGGCGTCCCGCAGGAACTATCACCGCAGCCGCAATGCTGGCCAAGTTCACGGGGGCGTACCGCTGGGCCCACCTCGACATCGCGGGCACGGCCTGGGAGGACAAGGGGCGGGCCTACGTGCCAAAGGGAGCCACCGGCATCGGCGTGCGCTTGCTGGTCGATCTCGCCCGCGAATACGCCAAGGGCGGCAAGGCGATGGCTGCGGGAACCTCCGCGGCGGCCTCGGCGGCGAGCAACGGCAAGGTTGTCCCGCCCGCCAAGCCGGCGGCCAAGGTGGCAACTGGCGGGACCAAGATCTCGGCCAACGGGGCGAAGACCGGCGCGAAGACCAGCGCGAAGCCCGCGGCCAAGCCCGCATCCCGCAAGAAGTAGCCACCATCCCTTTGCCGTTTGAACGGTCCCTCTGCGCGGTCACTGACTGCGCGGCGCAACCGGGCCCCGTTTGAACCCTCGGGACCGCTCCTTTCCAGGCGAAACCGCTCGAATCGCCCCCGCCAGCCGGGGGGGCGATTTCTTTTCGTCCTGATGCCCCGAGGGGCGCCGTTGCGCCGGGGCATCCTTCATAATTTGAAACCAGAGATCCACTGGTTTTCCCCAGGCGTGATGGCCGTGCTGGCCGCGATCCCGGGGATTTCCCCAGCTTTTCCACCGCCCGGCGCGAGGGCCGGTCTCCCGGCTCAACCCCGGACGAGCGGGCGGTAGTGAATGCGCCTGGGGGCCGCGGCCTCGGCGCCGAGCCGCTTGACCTTGTCTTCCTCGTAGGCATCGAAATTGCCGGCATAGAAGACCACCTGGCTGTCACCCTCGAAGGCCAGGATGTGGGTGGCAATGCGATCGAGGAACCAGCGATCGTGGCTCACCACCACCGCGCAGCCGGCAAAGTTCAAGAGCGCCTCTTCGAGAGCCCGCAGCGTGTCGACATCGAGATCGTTCGTGGGCTCGTCGAGCAGGAGGACGTTGCCCCCGCGCTGCAAGAGCTTGGCCAGGTGGACGCGGTTGCGCTCGCCCCCCGAGAGGGTGCCGACCTTCTTTTGCTGATCGGGTCCGCGGAAATTGAAGCTGGCCACATAGGCCCGCGAGTTCACCTCGCGGTGGCCCACCTTGAGCTTCTCCTCGCCGCCGCTGATCTCGTCCCAGATCGTCTTGTCTGGATCGAGCGCATCGCGGAGCTGGTCCACGTAGGCGAGTTCGACCGAATCCCCGACCTTGAGCGTCCCTTCATCAGGCGTCTCCTGGCCGACCATCATGCGCAGCAAGGTGGTCTTGCCCGCGCCGTTGGGGCCGATGACGCCGACGATGCCCCCTGGCGGAAGTTCGAAGTCCAGGTTGTCGAAAAGGAGCTTGTCGCCATAGGCCTTGGTCAGGCCCCGGGCGACCACCACCCGATCCCCCAGCCGCTTGCCTGCCGGAATGTGGATCTCGACCTCGTCTAGCTGGGCATCTCGATCCTGGGCCAGGAGGCTTTCGTAGGCCGCCAGGCGGGCCTTGGGCTTGGCCTGGCGGGCACGGGGCGCCAGGCGGACCCATTCGAGCTCCCGCGCCAGCGTGCGACGCCTGGCTCCGGCTTGCTTCTCTTCGACTTCCAGCCGCTTTTGCTTCTGCTCGAGCCAGCTCGAGTAATTGCCTTCCCAGGGATAGTAGTTGCCGCGGTCGAGCTCCAGGATCCAGCCCGCCACGTTGTCGAGGAAGTAGCGATCGTGGGTGATCGCGACGACCGTCCCGTGATAGTTCTTGAGGTGCTGCTCGAGCCAGGCGACGGACTCGGCATCAAGGTGGTTGGTAGGTTCGTCCAGCAAGAGCAGATCGGGTTGCTGCAGGAGCAGACGGCACAGGGCCACGCGTCGGCGTTCGCCGCCCGAGAGCTTGGTGACGTCGGCATCGCCGGGCGGAACGCGCAGGGCGTCCATCGCCATCTCCAGCATCGTGTCCAGGTTCCACGCATCGAGGGCCTCGATCTCGTCCTGCACGCGCTGGAACTCGTCGGCAGTCTCGTCGCTGTAGTTGGCCGACAGATCCTCGAAGCGCTTGAGGAGATCGCGCTGCAGGGCGACCCCTTCCTCGATGTTGCCGCGCACGTCCTTGGCGGGATCGAGCTGGGGTTCCTGGGCCAGCAGACCCACCGTGGCGCCTTCGGCGAGCTGCGCCTCGCCCTGGAAGTTGGTCTCGAGGCCCGCCATGATGCGCAGGAGAGTGGATTTGCCGGTGCCGTTGGGGCCGATGACGCCGATCTTGGCTCCGGGGAAGAAGGCCAGGGTGACGTTCTTGAGGATCTCCCGGTTCTGGGGGCCGACCGTCTTGGTCAACCTTTGCATGGTGTAGGTATACTGATAAGATGCCAACGTGATAGGCTCCAGTCGGGGGAACGCGGGACGGAACCATTGTATCGCAAGAACCCGGCCCCTCCGGCGGGCCAGGCGGGGCGGCAGGACGGCGATCAGCCCGGAGGATACGGGCCCGGGCTTCCGCCGACCGGGTCGCCGAGCAGCATTTCGAGCGTGGCCGGGCGCCCGGAGGCGGATTGCGTCAGGGAGTCCAGGGTTTCGGGGTCGACGCACCGATAGCGCATGCCGAGGCGCTCGCACCAGCGGGCGATCGCCTCGGGGGCCGGAGATGGCTCGAGGTCGAGGGCCCACAGGGCGCCAGCGTCGGTTCTGGCCAGAAATGCGGGCGGATGCCGCAGGCTGCGCCCGCACGGAATCGCCAGGCCCAGCCGTTCGTTCTTGACATAGCGCTCGACGTCCGCGGCATGGTCCAGGAACCCGGCGAGGGCTTGCTCGCGGCCGTCGCGGCAGGGCACCGCGTTGAGGTGGCACTTGCGGCCCGGTGCCGTCAGCCCCGCCCAGCGGAAGGTCGGCATGCGCTTCGTATCGAAGGCCTCGGGCAGGCCGTGGAGCGGGTGCAGGTGGATTCCCTCGGCCGTCGTGACGGGAATCCATCCGCGCACGTTCGCAATGACCATCCGGTAGGCCTCCTTCGAGGGGTCCGGATGGACCGGCCGCGCGCCAGGCACGGCCGCGATGGTGTCGGATGGCTCGGGAATCGCGAAGCCGGCGAAGGGAATCCCGACCACCTCGACACTTTCCTCGGCCCCTGGCAACCGGCTGTCGAGCGCCAGGTTGAGAACGTCGTAATTCCGCAGCCTGAGTCCACGACCCACGATCTGCTCGACCAGCAGCGGCGAATCGAAGGCCCGCAGACCCACGATGTGGGTGATGCTCCGGACATCCCAGCCCTCGGACAGCATCTGGACGCCGATGAGACACCGCACGCTCTCCCCGGGCGCCCCCGGCAGGCCCACCGTCGCGACCATCTCTCTAAGCGTGCCTTCCAGGCCCCGATCCGCGTCGAAGACGGACCGATCCACGCGGAGCGTCGCCCAGGTGCGGGGATCGGCAGGATCCGGGTTGGCGAGGAGCCCGTGGTGGCCCGTGATGTGATCGAAAAGCCAGGACGCCTGCCGGGTATTCTGGACCACGATCAGCAGGACGGGCGCCGGCACCGGCTCGTTGCGGGCGCGCCAGGTCGTGAAGGCGCGAGCCCAGCGTTCGATCATCGCATCGAGGGTCTCGCCACAACCCGCCATGAACGCGCTGGCATCGCGGGCCCCCCTGGTCTGCGAGTATAGATCCACCGTTCCCAGCGGAAGGCGCACAACCTTGACCAGGCCGGACTCCCAGGCGTCCTCGACCGTGAAGTCCGAGATGACCCAGGAAAACGGAATGGCCTGCCCGGCGTGCTTGGAGCGCCCGGGAGAACCGGAGATCGGCGCCGCGGCGCCCGGGTCGGCTCGCCAGGGCGTCGCCGAAGCGTCCACGACCAGGCGGACGGCAGCCAGGCGGGCAAGGTGCTGGAGGAGTGCGGTCCAGCGCAGCATCACGGGCGCATCGTCAGCCGTCGAGCGCCTCTTGCCATGGGCGTGGTGGGCCTCGTCGTTGAGGACGATCAGATCCTGCCAGGGGCCGAGGAACCTCTTGAGCCCTGCGGCGGGCCCTTGCCTGGATCGGCGGCGCCAGGCCCACAGGACCGACGCGGGAACCAGGCCTCCGGGGGCGTCCAGATCTTCCTCGAGCCAGTCGTCCCGTCGGCCCTCGAGCGGGACCGCCTGCCAGTTGCAGACCCGAACCTCCGGGCGAAAATCTTTTTGCCAGAGCGGCGGGACCATGTCGAAGAGCCGGTAGAGGCTGCGGGCGCCCGCCGGATCCAGACCATCGCCCCGCGACCGGCCGGAAACGCGATCCTTTACGGTCAAGTTGGGAACCAGTACCAGGAAGTTGCGCGAGAGGCTGGAGCCCGGCACCCGCGTGGAATGTAGGGTCGCCCAGACGATGACGAGGGCGAGGACGACCGTCTTTCCGGTCCCCGTGGCGAGCTTGAGGGCGTACCGCACGAGCTCGTCGGTCTCGGCAACCACGAGGCGGTCACGGGCTTCGTAGGCGTATACGAGGGTCTCGACCGCCTCGCGCTGACAGAAGAAGAACCGGGTCCCTGCGGTCGTGCGCTCGGCTTCGCGCTCGAACCAGTAGCCCAGCAGCTCGCGGGTGACCGCCGACACGCCCGGGTACCCGGCCTGACGCCAGGCGCGGACCTCGGCGCGCAGGGACTCGACCAGGCCGATCGGACTGGGTCTCCGGCCGGCGACCAGGATGCGCGAGCCCTCGAGCTGACGGGCGTGGTGACGGTCGGGCTCTTCGTAGGCGTCACATGTGACCACGCGCCCCGCAAACGCAGCGCTCACCCTGGAACGGGCAGCACGACCGACGACTCGTTGCCATGGACGTCGGTCACCCGGACGGCCACGCGGTGGCTCTGCGGTGGCTCGAAGGGACGAGAGCAGGCTTGCAGCCTGTATTCTTCCGGGTCGATGTCCACCTTGAGCAGGGCCTTGAGGTTGGGAGCTCGCGAGAGGTCGAGGAAGATCTGCGAATCCACGAAGCAGTCGCCGTCGAAGGCCTCGTCCAGGTACCAGGCCGCGATGTAGCCCGAGTCGATCGCGTGCGTGACGGTCTCGGTCCCGTGGCGATCCGGGAGCGTCAGCCCGTGGAGCCTCACCTGGAGCTTGCCGTCGGGCAAATTCTCGAGGGTGGCCTCGGGGTTGCCCTGCGGTGCGAACAGCCGGTCCCCGGTGCCTGGCTTCAAGCCCCGGGCCAGGGCGTCCGGTCGGATGGCGACGAGGCGAACTGCCATAGGGGGATCGCCAGCCTTTGCGGCCAGGCGATCGAGGGTCGCGCCGAGGTTGGCTTCGAAGGCCCAGCCGAGCAGGTGCAGCTCCGAGATGCCCAGCGTCCGGGCATCCTGCACGGCGTCCTCGACCTGGCTGGCGGTCACCTGCCCCGCGAGCGGACCGACCGAGAGGGCTGCGAGCCCTGCGGCGGTCTCGAAGACGGCGTGGACGAGACCGAAGACCTCGATGCGCGCATCAGGCGCATAGAGGCGGCAGAGAACCTCGATGTAGTTCTCGAGCCCGTCCTCCGTCTGCACGGAGGCGTGCCAGTCGGCCTCGGCATAGCGCCCGACGGCAGCGATCTCGAAGGGCCCGGCCACCCGCAGGACGCCTTTCTTTACGGTGGGGCGGTCGACCAGCGCGATGCGCTCGGGTTCGAGGCCGCCGGCGATGGTGCGCAGGGTGCGCCGCTCGATCGTCTTCAGGGTGAAGCCGTCGGCGGGGGTGGGCCCCAGCAGGAGGAACGGCTCGAAGGAGGCTCCCAGCAGGCGACGGCGGGCCACGTGGATCGCCACCCGCGAGGTGTCGCAGGCGATCCAGCGGCGCCCCCAGCGCTCGGCGCACAGGGCCGTCGTCCCCGAGCCGCACGTGGGGTCCAGCACGAGGTCGCCGGGATCGGTGGACATCAACAGGCACCGCCGGACGACTTCCTCGCTGGTCTGGACGACGTATGCCTTGTCGAAGGCCCCGACGGTGTCCGACCAGAGATTGGTGAGCTTGGCCAGGGGGAAGTCGTCCAGGAAGAGCTTGAATGCCACGGTCTTGCCATCCAGGGCCAGCCTGCCGGCCGCCTTGAGCCGGGCGATGCCTTCGGAGCCGGTGATCCAGGAGCCTCCCCGGGGCGGCGGGTACCGCGTGCCGTCGATCTCGATCGCGAAGTCGTTGCCGGCGGAATAGCCTGGCGCCTTCATCGAAACGAGCCGGAAGGGGCGGGCGCCTGGAGGCAGCAGCCGGTGATCGCCCTGCTGTTCGGGCGTCATCCGGCAGGTCTGCCCGGCTGGGGTATCGTAGGCCTTCCAGTGGAATTCGCCCTGGATATCCTGCTCGAGGTAGAGCTGGTGATACTTGAGGGATTCCAGATCCTTGGCGTACCAGACGAGGAAATCCACCATCCCGTCGAGGTGGCGGGCCCCGAGCGGCATCGTCTTCTTGCGGAAGGGGATGATCGCCACGAAGTTGCGTGCCCCGAAGACCTCGTCCATCACGTTGCGGACCAGGTGGACGTTGCGATCGCCCGACTGCACGAAGATCGACCCGCTCGCCGCCAGCAGCTCCCGGGCCAGGTAGAGCCGCTCCTGGAGATAGGAGAGATAGGAGTGGATGCCCAGGACCCAGGTGTCGCGGAAGGCCTTGATCGTGAGGACGTCGTCGCTGGTCTGGTCGGAGTCGTTGCGGGTGCGATCGACGCGCTGCTGGAAGTTGGCGTCGTACTTGATGCCGTAGGGCGGATCCATGTACACCGCCTGGACCGCACCGGCCATCCGCTCGTGGCGCAGGAGCGCCTCCATCACCGGCAGCGAGTCACCGCTGATGAGACGGTTGCGCCAGTTTTCGGCATGCTCGAACCATTCCACTCGATCCTGGCGATCGGGGCCGAGCGCCCGCCGGGCGATGCGGCCGAGCTGGGAGGCCGGGACGATCTCGGCGCGCTGCAGCGGCAGGCCGCCCATGGGCCTTGCCGAGGCCTTGCCGGACCAGCAGAGGATCGGGTCGATCAGGGGATCGAGGTCGACCAGCCAGCGGCCGTCCGCTTCGCGGTCGAGCGGGATAGCTCCGTTCCAACCGGGCAGCGGCTCGAGCGGGGGGCGTGGGCTCAACCTGTAGGGCTCCGCAAGATGTCAGCAGGAAGGGGCGCTCCAGTATAGCGCCTGGTCAGCGCAAGCACGGTCTCGCCGGGGCGGAACCAGGAGTAGCAAGCTCCGGGGCGCAAATCCGGCGGCGTCTTTGCACTGTGTTAGAATGACCGTCAGCTCTGTTTTTTGGGATCTTTTTTGGTGAGCATGACCAACCCGGTGCGTTGCGCGCTATTCGTCGATCACGAGAACATCTGGCTCAGCCTGCGCAAGGCCTATGGCGGGACGATCGTCCAGGAGGACTTCGCCGCCGACCTGGCCCAGGCTCTGCTGGATCATTGCCGCGACTGGGGCGAACTCGAGTACTGGGCCACCGTGGCGGATTGGACCAAGTCAGAATTCAGCCACCACGCCCAGGCCTATAACCAGTACACCTTCGATGTGATCTTGAACCTGACCGGCGCCAATAACGCCGATCTCAAGATCCAGAACGCGATCAACGACCTCATCAGCCGGCGCCCGGAGATCTCGACTTACATCATCGCGACGGGCGATCGAGGCTACCAGCCGATCGTTCAGCGTCTGATGTTCAACCAGAAGCGAGCCATCATCTGGGGCGTGCGGGGGGCGACCAACCACACCCTGCAGACCTACGGCTCGGACTTCGCCCATCTGGACGACCTGCTGGCAGATCTGCTGCGCTCTGCCCCGTCGTTTCCCGTCCGGCAGACCTCGCGGTCGGCTCCGCTCTCCTTGCGAGGCGCGGCCGCTTCGCGATCGGGTACGGCTCCCATCGAGCCGCGCCAGCCGACGCCCACGGTGGAGCTGCGCGATCGGCCCGGCACGCTCTCGACTCTGGACGCCCTGGTCGTGTACTGCGACTACTACATGAAAGCCAACAACTTCGGCTTCGTGACCTTCGCCAAGTTCCTCGATTTCCTCAACCAAAAGAACCTGGCCGGCCTCAGCGAGGAGGAGCGGGAGACGTGGCTCAAGAGCGCCGTCAATTCCGAGCTCTTCACCAGCGAAGAGGTCCGGTTGAACGACCACCACACGGGAGAGGCCAAGACCATACGGCGCTTCCGCCTGGCCGAAGACCACGCTCGCGTGCAGGAGGCACGCGCCGTCATCGACAACGTCCTGAAGATCCTCGCGGACACCTTGACGGGGCCCTTCAACCCCAGCTTCAGCAAGCTGCGCGATCAGCTCCAGTCGGTGTTTCCGGATCTTGCCCTGGATCGCGTCCACAACTGGCTTTCCTGGCTCAAGGAGACGAATGTCCTGCTGACCAAGGAGGTTCCGCACAAGCGGGACCCTGCCATCAAGGTCAAGCTCGTGCGACTCAATCCGGAACACTTCATCGTCAAGCACCTGGCGGCGGGGTCGTACTCCGGCCCCGAGGAGCTCCTCATCTGCGCGGTCGATGCCCACCTGATCGAGCACGGCCACGCCTGGATGGCGGCCAGCAAGCTTCTCGAGCGCATCGCCGACAAGCTCACCTCGGATGGCCGCCCGCCCGCCGAGGCTCGCCGCGAGGCCAAGGAGATTCTCGACGCCGCCAAGGGTTCACAGATGGTGCGCGTCGCCAAGCCGCTGTCCCCCTCGGGTGAGGAAGACGTCGAGGAGGGGCAGATCCCGCTCTCGGCACCACCGGCCAGCCAGGTCTATCTCGAGCGCGAGCACGCGCGCTGCTGCGAGATCCTCGAACTGCGCGACGCCATGATCCGCTTGATGCACGAGGAGCTCCGAGGTCGGGCCTGGATCGCCCGCAGCACCTACCAGAGAGAGGTGGCGCGGCTGTTCGGCGTTCCGACCGTCGAGCCGGGGGCCGAACGAGCGGAATCCGATGCCGCAGCCGAGATCCCCCCGCTCGGGACGCGCTCCGATGCCCCGGCGGTGTGCTCGGGAGCCGAGGTGCTGGCGGGCGAGGCGGGCACGATGATCGCGGTGGTCGAACCCGAGACGGCCGCAGTGCCCGCAGGCCCCACGCCGGGCGAGCAGGTGCACTTCTGGATCAACCTGCTTTGCTACTTGCGCACCTTCGTTCCCAGGCAGGTTCCCAACCCCCGCGGCGGCACCACCAACGCGCTGTTGCTCAATCCCTCGAGCCGCGTGGTCGTCCAGGCCCTCGAGCCGCTCTTGCCGCCCGAGGAGGGTGCCGATGACGAGGCCGTGGCCGAAGGCTAGTAGCGGTTTCGCCTGGCGGGGTTCAGGCCGAAGGAGTCAAACGGGGCCCGGTTGCGCAGCGAAGCGACCGCGCAGAGGGACCCGTTCAAATTGCAAACATCCCCTCCCCCAAGGTCAGGGGCCAAGCGGGTGGATCTGCGCTAGCGCCGAACGCGCTGGCTCTTGGCGACGCGATAGGCCCGGATGACGTCCGAGATGCGGCCGATGGCGGCCAGGACCCGCTGCAGGTGCGGCAGGTCGGCGACGTCGATGACCAGATGGACGACCACGATCTTGTCGCGAGCGGGTCGGACCTCGACGTTGCGGATGTTGATCTTGAGGTCGGCCATCTTGGCCGTGATGTCCTTGAGAAGGCCCACCCGGTCGATGACCTCGACGGCGATCTCGACCGGAAAGGCCGCTTTCTCGGCCTCGCCCCAGTCGACCTGGACCTTGCGGCCGGGTTCCACGCCTTCGAGGTTGGCGCATTCGGCCGAATGCACGCTGATACCCCGCCCCCGGGTGACGACCCCGACGATGGGCTCGCCGGGCACCGGCGAGCAGCAGCGGGACAGGCTCAGCAGCATGCCCGCGCCGCCCTCGACCAGGATGCCCGTGCCGTTGCGATGCCGCGGCTCGACCGACGGTGCCATGCGGGGCAGCTCGGGCTCCTTGGGGGCAAAGGCGTCCCGCAGGGCCTGGGCCACGGCGGCGGCGGTCTTCTCGCCATAGCCGATCGCCGCGAACAGGTCGTCCGTGCTGGCAAACTTGAGCTTGGGGGCGATCTCCAGGAGCTGCTCGGCCTTGTTGAGGTGGGCCAGGCGCAGGCGATCGAGCTCGCGCTCGAGGGCCTCGCGGCCCAGGGCGATGTTCTCCTCGCGGCGCTGGCGCTTGAACCACTGGCGGATCCGCTGCTTGGCCGTGCTGGTGACGACGAAGGATAGCCAGTCGAGGCTCGGGCGCTCGATCTTGCTGGTGACGACCTCGACGATGTCGCCGTTTTGCAACGGAGTGTCCAGGGGAACGATGCGCTGGTTGACCCGTGCGCCCGCGCAGCGATGGCCGACGCTCGAGTGGACCCGGTAGGCGAAATCGATCGGCGTGGCTCCGCGCCGCAGGTCGAGGACGTCGCCGCGGGGCGTGAAGACGAAGACCTCGTCGCTGAAGAGGTCCTCCTTGACCGTGTTGAGGTACTCCTCGGCGTCGCGCATGTCGGACTGCCAGTCGAGGAACTGGCGCAGCCAGGTCAACTTCTCGTCGGCCGAGGAGGTCGCTCCGCCGTCCTTGTAGCGCCAGTGGGCCGCGATACCGAGTTCGGCCACGCGGTGCATCTCGTGGGTCCGGATCTGGATTTCGAAGGGCGTACCCCTCGGCCCCACGACGCTGGTATGCAAGGACTGATACTGGTTGGGCTTGGGCATCGCGATGTAGTCCTTGAAGCGCCCCGGGATGGGACGCCAGACACTATGGACGATGCCGAGGACGTGGTAGCAGTCGGGAATGGAGTCGACCAGCACGCGAACCGCCGTGACGTCGAAGAGATCCTCAAAATCCTTGTTCTGGGTCTGCATCTTGACCCAGATGCTGTAAAAGTGCTTGGGCCTTCCGTAGACCTCGCCCTTGAGACTCGCCGAATCGAGCTCCGAGCGGATTCGTGAGACGATCTCCTGGATGTAGGCCTCGCGCTTCTCGCGATTCTCGGCGACGAGCTCCTGGATCTTGCGGAACTCGGTGGGCTGGAGGTAACGCAGGCAAAGATCCTCGAGCTCCCACTTGATCTTCCCCATACCCAGCCGGTGGGCGATGGGGGCGAAGATATCGAGGGTCTCCTGGGCGATCTCGCGCTGCTTGTCCGCCGTCATGTGGTGCAGCGTGCGCATGTTGTGCAGGCGATCGGCCAGCTTGACCACGATCACGCGGGGGTCCTCGGCCATGGCGAGGAACATGCGCCGGAAGTTCTCGGCCTGGCGCTCCTGCTTGCTGGAGAACGAGAGCTTGCCGACCTTGGTGACGCCCTCGACGATGCGCACGACATCCTTGCCGAAGAGCGCCTCGAGTTCCTCCGCGGTGACCTCGGTATCTTCCAGGACGTCGTGGAGAAGGCCGGCAGCGACGGTCTTGGGGTCGGCCTCGAGCTTGGCGAGGATGAGGGCGACCTCGTAGGGATGGATGATGTAGGGCTCGCCGGATTTGCGCAGCTGGCCCTCGTGCTGCTCTCGGGCAAAGCGCGACGCCCGCTCGATCAAGTCGATATCGGCGGGAGCATAGACGCTGAGCGTTCTGATTAGATCGTCGGGCACGTCCCCACGGGTCCGCTCACGGGTGCCAGGGTAAAGTCACAGGGGACTCGCCTTTGAATTCCCACGCCGTTTCACTATACCCCATCGAACGGGGCCATGAACACGAGGGACCGGGCCAGCCACCGGGACTGGCGAGGTACTTCCGCAGCTCCGCGAAGGCGGCATCCAGGAGAGCGCAGCGACCGCGCCGAGGGGCCCGTTCAAATTGCAAGAAGTGTTGTCCCAGAGCGCGGGTTCCCGGTGCGGATTCCGGAAATGGCCCTAGAAGGTCACGAGCGGGAAGATCTCGAGGTCGCGGGCGGCCACGCGCTCCCGGCCGCCGAGGAAGCTGAGCTCGACCAGGAAGGCCGCCGCCACGACCTCGGCGCCAAGCTTGCGAACGAGGTCCGCCGTGGCCAGGACCGTCCCGCCCGTGGCCAGCAGATCGTCGACGATGAGGACGCGGCGTCCGGCCTCGATGGCGTCGTTGTGGATCTCGAGGGCATCGCTGCCGTACTCGAGCTGGTATTCCTGCCGCAGCGTGTCGTAGGGAAGCTTGCCCGGCTTGCGAACGGGGACGAAGCCGGTCTGGAGGCCGTAGGCGATCGGCGCGCCCATGATGAAGCCGCGGGACTCGATCCCGACCACGTAGTCGATCTCTTCCTTCCGGAAGTGCTCGATGATCTGCTCGATGGCCAGCCGGAAAACCGCCTGATCCTTCATCAAGGGGGTGATGTCCTTGAACATGATTCCGGGCCGCGG
This sequence comes from bacterium, assembly GCA_021781555.1. Lineage (GTDB taxonomy): Bacteria > Cyanobacteriota > Sericytochromatia > S15B-MN24 > VGJW01 > JAJXWQ01. The sequence goes on along the minus strand of JAJXWQ010000028.1, from coordinate 19,707 downwards.
AAAGTCGGGGACATCGCGGATGCGATCCTTGATCAGGGCGACGGTGTCGGTGAGCGTCACGAGCTTCTCCTTGCAGGGCGACCGCACATGCTAGCGCAGGAAGCCCCTCGCCGCAATCACGCCAAGCTTCGGTCGCGTGATTTTAGCCGGATCGCAGGAGGGTGTTTTTCCTCAGGTGGGCCGGCACGCGGGAGGCTGTGCCGCGGTTCTCCGGAGCTCAGGGCAGGTTCGCTGGCCCGTCCAAGCCAGGCGAGTCTCCCGGGGGGGTGCAAGCCATGGCTCGGACGGCCGCAATCCGCTGGACTTATCGGGTATGAGACGCGAGGAGGGTGTCAATGTCGACAGGACAGCTTTGGCCTTGGATCGAGGCTCCTTGCACGCGCTGCTCGGAGCAATCCCTCGGGACGGGAACGAATCCCATCCTGGAGATCCCGGTGTTCTTTCCTTCCGGCGGTCCGGAGGAGCACTGGTCTGACCTTCACCGGGCGCTCTGCCTGGCCTGCTACCGGATCGAGCGCAGCTCCTTCGGACGCGAGGCGGCCTGCGAGGACTGCGAGCAGCAGCCGCGTTGCCAGGCTGGCAAGCCGCCGTTCAAGGGTACCTGCGCCGTCGTCGCGACGATGGTCTGAAGCCGGCCCATGCGCTTCCAGGACAAGGTCGCGATCATCACGGGGGCCAGTCGCGGCATCGGCAAGGCGATTGCCGTGGCACTGGCGAAGGAGGGCTGCGACGTCGTCGTGGCCTCCAAGACGGATGAACCGGATCCGAAACTGCCGGGCACCATCGGCGAGACCGCCGCGGAGGTCGTGGCTCAGGGCCGGCGGGCCCTCCCGCTCAAGGTCGATGTGCGGTTCGAGGACGAGATCCAGGCCATGGTGGACAGGACCGTGTCGACCTTCGGTCGGATCGATTTCATGATCCACAACGCCGGCGCCATCTTCTTGGCGCCGGTCGAGCAGATGCCGATCAAGCGCTTCGACCTGGTCATGGGAGTCAACGTGCGGGCCGCCTATGCCGGCAGCCAGGCGGTCATCCCGATCATGCGCAAGCAAGGCTTCGGGCACATCTTGATGATGAGCCCGCCGCTTTCGATCTCGCCTCAACCCGGCAAGGCCGCCTACTCGGTATCCAAGTTCGGGATGACGCTGATCGCCTTGTCTCTGGCCGAGGAACTGCGCGGCGCCGGGATCGGCGTCAACGCCCTGTGGCCGGTGACGGCGATCGAGACCCAGGCGACCCGCCACTTCAACCTGGGCCGCCCGGAGGACTGGCGCAGCCCCGACATCCTGGTGGAGGCCACGCTGGCGATCCTCGGTCGCGATCCGGCCAGCTGCACGGGCAACGCGTTCCTCGACGAGGACGTTCTGAGGGCCGAGGGTGTGACCGATTTCTCGCGCTACGCGCAGGTGCCCGGGACCACCCCACCCCCGCTGTCGGCGTACTTTCTCAAGTAGCCTTGCCGCGGTTGGCGGCCCCTGCCGGGTCGCGGACCGCGCGGACGCACGAGCTAAAGGGGCGCCCTGAGGCGCCCCTTGAAGCTGCGCGGGAAATCGGTCGTTCCCCGCTCCACCCGGCTACTGGATCGTGACCGGGATCCAGAGCGACTGCCCGAAGGCCTTGGAGCCGTCGGTTACACCCTGGGTTTCCCACTTGATCATGTAGGCGGCAGATCCGGCCGGGAAGGGGTTACCGGACGGGCTATCGGAATTCGAGCCGATGTTGCCGTTCCAGGGGATGCTGGCGGAAGCCGCCGTCGTGCCGAAGGCGTGGGTCGCTGACGACCACTGATCGCCCGCGGCGTCTTGCAGGAAGACCTGGTACTCGAAGGGACCGGCGGCCGCGGGAGCGCCCTGCGGGGCGAAGGTGCTGAAGCTGAACGTGGCTCCGCTGGTGACGCTCATCGTGGCATTGATGGCAAAGCCGGGATCGAGGTGCCAGCCGGTCTCGATCGTGAAACCTGGCGTCACGTTATCCTTGCCGACCACGGGCTTGGTGATCGGATCCGTGACGACCAGATCGCCGAAGCTCGTCGTGTTGGCGCTGGCGGTGGCTCCGCCGAGATCCCACACGAACTGATAGGAACTCTCGGTGGCCGTCGCGGTCGGCACCATGAAATCGCCGCTCGCGTCGGTCGTCATGACCGTGCTGCGGACCCCCGACGTGGAGTTGGTCGGGAACCGGAGCTGGATGCTGGTGGCGCCGGGGTAGGCCTTGCCGAACTGGGTCACCTGGCCGGTGTAGGCGTTGGTCCCCGTGAAGATCGCGGTCGGCGAGGTGGTGTTGGGCATCGGGCAGCCCGCGAGGGCCAGCACGGGCATCGCGAGGGCGACCCCGGCCACGGCACGGCGTACATGAGTCTTGTTCAAGGAACGCTTCCTCCTCCTTGGTGTAGTAAAGAAATAAACAATCTGAGATGTAGCATTCTAGCAGATGATTTTCGGGCGCCGAGGCTGCCTGGTGGTTCGTGGGGGTCGTCGACGAGCCAACCGCGGGGCGCCGGGCTCTGGCCCGAGCGATCGCCGCGCTCCCAACTTCCGGATCCATGGGAACATGGGGGCCATGAGCCCCAAATCCACCAAGAGGCCCGTGCAGGCCGCAACCAGTCAGCGTGACGACGACCTCGAAAGCCACATTCAGAGAGCCGAGCGGCGCAAGCGGATCTTTTCCTGGATCGTTCTCTCGATCCTCTTGCTCGCCTTCGTGGCCATGACCGCGATGCAGGCCGCGCCCTTCTTCTCCCACCGTCCCAAGCAGCCCCAGAGCGACACCGCTGGCCAGCCGCTGAACAGCGACATCCAGAAGCTCGAGGCCCTGGTGCAGCAGCATCCCAACGACGAGGGCATGAACCTTGCGCTGGCCAACCTCGAGTACGACGGGGAGAACTATGCGGCGGCGGCGGAGCGCTACCGCAAGGTCCTGGCGCTCGATTCGGCCAACCCGGACGTGCGCGTCAACCTCGGCACGTGCCTCTATTACGAGCGGCAGCCAGCCGCGGCGATCGCCGCGTTCAAGGAGGCGCTGGCGGGCCATCCCCGGTTCGTCAAGGCCTACGTGAACATGGGGATCGTGTACAGCTCCCTCGGTCGGCAGGGCAAGGCGCTCGACGCCTGGCGCCGGGCCCTCGAGCTCACCCACGATCCGGTCCTCAAGGGCAAGATCCAGGACCTTCTCGACTCGCTTTCCACGCCGAGCCGGTAGGGCCCATGGCGCCGGCCGAGACCTGAGGTCTTGCCGGGCGGCGGTCTCCGGGGCCGGCTTCAGGCTCGCTTAACCTGGCGGAGATGAGGGCGCGACCCGCGCCTGCCAAGCTCGAGGCGATCCCTCTCCATCTGGTTGTCCTGGCCCGAGGAGGTTGACGCCGTGCCCCGCAGAGCCCGCCACCTGGTCGCCGTCCTGGGAACTGCGGGCTTGATGGCCGGCTGCAGGACGTCCCCGGCCATGGTCAAGGCGCCCGCGGGGCCGACCTTGCCGGGTTCGTCCGGATCGTCCGACCTTCCCGTGCCTTCCGATCCGAATACGCCCTCGGCGGCACCGACTCCGGTCATCGTGCGCTCGGGAACGCCGGGCCTCACGGTCAGCACCCTGGTGGGCGGGGGGGCCATGGCGACGTTGTTCCAGCCCGAGGGGATCGCCGCGATGGCAAGCGGATCCCTGGCGGTCGCCGACCACGGCACGCTCAGCATCTGGACCGTGGATGCCAGCGGCAGCATGACCCTGCTGGCCGGCGGAAGCTTTGGCCGCAAGGACGGAACGGGGGCGGCCGCGCAGTTCTGGGGAGCGTCCGATGTCGCGGCGGCTCCAGATGGAAGCCTGGTCGTCGCAGATGGCGACACCCTGCGGCGAGTGAGCCCCACGGGCGTGGTGACGACGATCGCCCTTGATGGCCCTGACGGCAAGCCCGTGCCCTATGTTCAGATCTTCGGGGTGGCGGTCGAGCCGGGCGGGGCGATCGATCTCTCGACCTTGCACCGCATCGATCGGCTCGGCACCGACGGCGTCGTGCGGACGCTGGCCGGATCCGACCAGGCGGGATTCGCCGACGGCACGGGCAATCTGGCGGCCTTCGATCTGCCCGAACGCCTGGCCTGGGATCCCGCCGGGTACCTGGTGGTGGCAGATTCCGGCAACAACCGCATCCGGCGCGTGAACCTCGACGGTTCCGTCACGACCCTCGCCGGAACCGGGCAGGCTGGATACACCGACGGTCCCGTCGCCTCGGCGCAGTTCAAGGCCCCTGCAGGGGTCGCGGTCGAGCCCGATGGCACGATCCTGGTCGCCGATGGGGGGAACGAGGCGATCCGCGAGATCGCGCAGGGCAAGGTCGTGACGCTAGCGGGTAACGGCACGTCCGGGATGGTCGACGGGCCTGTCGCGACGGCCCAGTTCGGGGAAGTGAGCGCGATCGCGGTGCTGTCGGGAGGAAAAGAGGCGATCGCCGATCCCGACAACCAGCGGATCCGGCTGCTCGAGTAAGTCTCGCGGCCTCGGGCCCGGGACGCTCGAGCCACAGGAAAGGGGGAAGCAAACATGCGCAACGATCTGACCTTCGGGCCCGGTTTCTTGCTATCGCCGGGCACCAGGTGGCGGGTGGAGGGGGGCTTCGGCATGGCCCCCGAGTTCGGCTTCACGCTCGTGGCCAGGGCCGGTCTGGTCAAGGCCGGCGGAGGCCGGAGGCGGCGATTCGATCTCGCGGCGGTTGCACCGATCCTGGCGGCAGCCCTCATGACGGCAAGCTGCAGTGTGCTTCCTGCGGGTCCGAGCGCTGCGGGCATCTCGGGTCCGGTGGCGTCCTCGGGGGCCTGGCTTGCCTCGATCGGCACGACGGCTTCTTGCGCCTTGCCTTCGGAAGGGCTTCGAGCGCCTACCCGCTGAGGCGGCAGGACCGGCCCCGCTGCGTTGCGGTTCGGCTGACGGCAGCCGATCGCGGGATTCTCCAAAGAGGTCCATCAGGACCGGGATTCCCCCGACCCGCGCGCCGGCTTAGGATGGCAAGGTCGGGTGGCGTGTCCTCGTTCGGGGGAAGCGAGGCTACGCGATGGTCCGGTCCCGTTTTCTGGCACGCCTGGAGTGCCTGCGCGAGCAATTCGACGCTGCCGGCCAGGACGGCCTCCTGATCTCGGATCCTGCCAACGTCCGGTATCTGACGGGATTCTCCGGCTCTTTCTGCCGGCTGGTGATCGGGCCGGTCGGGGTCTTCCTGGTGACCGACAGACGCTATGCGGAAAGCGCACCGGAAGAACCTCCGGTCTACGATCTGGTCGTCGCGAGCGGGGCCCGGTACATCGAGGCCGAGCGTGAAGCGATCCTGCTGTCGGGATCCCGCAGGCTGGGATTCGAGCCCGGGGCGATCTCCTGGTGGGAGTTGCGGGCCCTCGAGGCTTGCCTTTCCCGGCGCTCCCGGCTGCTCGCCGCCGGCGGTCAGGTCGAGGAGCTGCGGCGCATCAAGGATGATCTCGAGATCGCTGCCATTCGATCCGCGGTCGCGGCGACCGAGATGGCGCTGACCCATGTTCTCGCCGTGGCCGAACCCGGGGTCGCCGAGCGGGAGCTCGCTGCGATCCTGGCTGCCGACCTCCGGCGCCACAGCGATGGGCCGCCCGCGTTCGAGCCGCTCGTTTCCTCGGGACCACGAACCGCGATCCTTCATGCCCGGCCGAGCGCGCGCCGGATGGAAGCGGGCGACCTGTTGCTGGTGGATGCAGGGGCCACCGCGTCCGGCCTGGCGGCCGACATGTGCCGGACGATCGTGGTGGGAGACCCTCAAGATGGGCTCCAGGCGCGGGCCTTTGCCGCCGTTCGGGAAGCGCTCGATGCTGCGATCGCCGCGGCCAGACCGGGCGACCCCGCCAGCCAGGTGGAGGATGCTGCCCGGCGGGTCCTGGAATCGCACGGCTATCCGCTGCGGCACGATGTCGGCCACGGGGTCGGCCTCGATGTTCACGAGTCTCCACGGCTGGCCCAGGACTCGACCGAGGTGCTGGCTCCCGGGATGGTGCTGGCGATCGAGCCCGGCCTGTACGTCGCGGGCTGGGGCGGCGTGCGTCTGGAAGAGCTGGTGCTGGTCACGGCGCAGGGCGCCTGTCGGCTCACGCACCTTCCGGTGAGCCTGAATGTGGCGGCCGGTTGATCGGCCCGACGCTTCGCCTGGCGTGAGGTTCGACCCTGTCGCGCCGGGCCCGAGCGGTCGGGTGCGCCTCCGGACCGGCCCGAGGAAGGGGCAAAGTTGGCGCTCGCTCGAAGGGGCTTGGTAGAATGCGCTGACTACAATCAGTTCGAGCGGCCGGCTTGGCGTGCTGCATCCATCGCACTCGATTTTCGCAAGAGGGGTTCTGGCAGATGATTTCCACCAACGACCTGCGTACGGGGGTCACGATCGAACTCGACGGCGACGTGATGGCCGTGGTCGAGTTCCAGCACGTCAAACCCGGCAAAGGTGCGGCGTTCGTCCGGACGCGGCTCAAGAACGTCAAGACGGGCAACGTGGTGGAGCGGACCTTCCGTGCCGGTGAAAAGGTGCCCCGGGCCAATCTCGAGAAGAAAGAGATGCAGTACATGTACGGCTCGGGGGATGAGTACCACTTCATGGACCAGGAGACCTACGACCAGGTGGCGATCACCGCCGAGAAGCTCGGCGAGGCCACCAAGTGGCTCAAGGAAAGCATGGTGATCGAGGTCGTCATGTACCAGGGGACGATCATCGGCATCGACCTTCCCAACTTCGTCGAGCTCAAGATCGTCGACACCCCCCCGGGCGTCAAGGGCGATACGGCGTCGGGCGGCGGCAAGCCGGCAACGCTGGAGACGGGCGCCGTGGTGAGCGTCCCCTTCTTCGTCAACGTCGACGACGTGGTGCGGATCGACACGCGCACCGGGCAGTACCTGGATCGGGTGTAGTGTCATGGACATCGGACTCGACGAAATCCGGCAGCTGGTGAGCCTGATCACGGGCTCGGATCTTTCGGAGCTCACGGTCGAAGCGGGCGACGTCAAGATCGCGATCAAGAAGGGTTCGCCGCTCCTGGTGACGTCGGGAGCCGTTGCGGCGCAGACCCTGCTGCCGGTCCCTCCGCCGGCGCCGGCCGAGGCGACCCCTGTGACGCCTGCCGAGCGGACGGACGACTCCATCTACAAGGTCCGCGCTCCGATGGTGGGGACCTTCTACCGTGCCCCCTCGCCGGACTCGCCGCCCTTTGTCGAGGTCGGTACCTCGATCGAACCCGGGCAGACGCTCTGCATCATCGAAGCGATGAAGCTCATGAACCAGATCGAGGCCGAGAACGGAGGCCGGGTCCGCAGGATCCTGGTGAACAACGGCGAGCCCGTGGATTTCGGCCAGGTCCTCATGGAAGTCGAGCGCTAACCCCGCAACGCCATGTTTCACAAGGTCCTGATCGCAAACCGGGGCGAGATCGCCCTCAGGATCCACCGGGCGTGTGTCGAGCTCGGGATCAAGACGGTCATCGTGCACTCGGAGGCCGACAAGGATAGCCTCCCCGTGCGCCTCGCCGACCAGGCGGTCTGCATCGGGCCGGGGCCGACCACGCAGAGCTACCTCAACATCCCCAACATCGTCTCCGCGGCCATGCTCACGGGCGCCGACGCGGTGCACCCCGGCTACGGCCTCCTGTCGGAGAATGCCCGCTTTGCCGAGATCTGCGCGGATCACGGGCTCAAGTTCATCGGGCCGTCGGCCCGGGCGATCGGCCAGATGGGAGACAAGATCCAGGCACTTACGCTGATGAAGCGCCTCGGGGTTCCGACGATTCCGGGATCGGACGGCCCGATCGACGGTGGCCAGGACCCGGTCAAGATCGCCAGGGAGCTGGGATTTCCCGTCATCGTCAAGGCCGCGGCCGGCGGCGGCGGGCGGGGCATGCGGGTCGTGCACAACCCCAGGCGCCTCCTCGACGAACTCGCCATGGCGCAGCAGGAGGCGATTGCGGCCTTCGGCAACGGCGAGGTTTACCTCGAGAAGTACCTGGAGGAACCCCGTCACATCGAGATCCAGATCCTCGCCGACCAGCATGGTCGGGCGATCCACCTGGGCGAGCGCGATTGCTCCATCCAGCGGCGCCATCAAAAGCTGCTCGAGGAGTCTCCCAGCCCGGCCCTGACCCCGCGATTGCGCACCAGGATGGGCGACGCCGCGCTCAAGGTGGTCAAGGCCCTGGGCTACGAAGGGGTGGGAACGATGGAGTTCCTCCTCGACCGCCACGGAAATTTCTACTTCATGGAGATGAACACCCGGATCCAGGTCGAGCATCCCGTGACCGAATTCGTCACCCGGACGGACCTGGTCGCTCGCCAGATCGCCATCGCCGCGGGCGAGCCTCTCGACCTGCGGCAGGAGGACATCCGCTGGGAGGGCCATTCCATCGAGTGCCGCATCAACGCCGAGGACCCGGCCCGGGACTTCCGCCCGTCGCCAGGCACGATCGACGCCTACATGCCTCCGGGGGGCCCCGGCGTCCGGGTGGATTCGCATTGCTACCCGGGCTACACGATCCCGCCTTACTACGACTCGATGATCGCCAAGCTGATCGTCTGGGCGCCGGATCGGTCACGGGCGATCGCAAGGATGCAGCGTGCGCTGGGTGAGTTCGCCATCACCGGGGTGCGCACCACGATCCCGATTCACCAGCGAATCCTGGATAACGCCTTCTTCCAGAAGGGCGAGGCCTACACCAACTTCCTCCACCGACGCATCCTGTAGCCTCGGGCACAGGGCAGCCCGCGGCGAGGACGACCCCGTCTTGCGCTTCCGGGCGCGCAAAGCGGGCGGACGGAGGCGAAATCGGCTATCCTGGTGCTTGCACCTTGAACGAGAACGCACAGGATACAGCCGATGGCCCTCAATACCCGGCGCGTCGCCAGGGAACTGGCGCTCCTTACCACCTCCCAGCTCGGTCCTCTGGCCGACTCCGGCAGGCCCGCGCTGGCCGAGCTGGTCGCAAGGGCCGCTGACACGCTGGCCAGCGAGGCTCGCGAGCGCATCGTCACGGCCACCGCGCGTCTGCAGCAGATTCGCGGTCTGCTCGCGGGCATCGGCGAAGGCGAGTTATCTGCCGCCATGCTTTACGAGATCGTCAAGGGTTCGGCTCGGAGCGCCAAGCTCGACGACAAGGCCCTCGAGCGCGTGGTGACGGCTTTCTGGCGCAATGCTCGGGACCTGGCAGCCGACGAGCTCGAGCGCATGGCCGGCGCACAGGAGCTGGTCACGCAGGCCATCGGGGCCATCGGGGAGCTCGAGGACGCCATCGAGATGCTGGCCGAGGCGCTCGATTGGCCCGCCAAGGCGGCCCTCGCCGAAAGCGAAGCCGTGCGGGCGTTCGCGATCGCGATGATTTCCCGGTACCAGGAGCACGCCGAGGAAGTCGACCAGGCCATCGACGAGGCTGCCGAGCACTGGTCGATCGAGCGTATGGCCGCCCTGGATCGGGATATCCTGCGCCTGGCTACGGCCGAGCTCCGGTACGACCCGACGGTTCCGGTGGAGGTCGCCATCAACGAGGCGGTCGAGCTGGCCAAGAATTACGGCACCGAGGAGTCGGGACGTTTCGTGAACGGAGTGCTCTCTCGTTTTGCGTCCGATGCGGCCAGGATAAGATCCTAGGATGCTCTGGTTCAACCGCAAGCCCCCAGCCGAGCCCGAGGCTTCGCCCGCATCCCCCGCACCGGCCGGGCCCCCGACCACGGTCGAGTTCCCGCCGCCAGCGGCGCCCGAGGGCGGCGATCAGGGGCACGCCGGCGTCGCAGCCGAGGGGGGCAGCGCGGAGGCAAGCTCGAGCGTCGGCGCGGTTCCAGGCGGAGCTCCTGCGCTCCCGGTCGAGGTCGGTTCCGGATCGTCGGGGAGCGAGCCCGCGGCAGGGGGAGAGATCGAGCCGGAGGCAAAGAAGGGGTTCTGGAAACGGGCCTGGGATGTGCTCAACACCCCCATCCCGGGAACGTCGTCCTTCGGCATGGATCGCCAGGTGCTCGGCCAGCTCTCCGAGCGTCTGTCCGCCACGCGCAAGATCCTGGTCGATCGCGTCAAGAATCTGGTCCGGGGCAGGACCCGGATCGATGACGAGCTTCTCGAGGAGCTCGAGGAGTTGCTCATCGAGGCCGACATGGGGGTGAAGACCACCGAGGCCGCGCTCGAGGAGATCCGGCAGCTGGCCCGCACGGAGGGCCTCCAGCCGGAGGGCGTCACCGGGGCGCTGGCTTCCTACCTCGTCGGCAAGCTCGGCGAGGCCAGGCCGCTTGCCTTCGAGAAGGGCCAGCTCAAGGTGATCATGCTGGTGGGAGTCAACGGCACGGGCAAGACGACGACGCTGGGTAAGCTGGCCCATCGGCTCACCCTGGAGGGCCTGGACGTCATCATGGCTGCCGCGGATACCTTCCGCGCCGCGGCGATCGACCAGCTCGAGGTCTGGGCAGAGCGGGCCGGTGTCCCGCTCGTTCGTCATGCCGAGGGCGGCGACGCTGCGGCGGTGGTATTCGATGCCCTGTCCGCGGCGCGCTCGCGCAATGCCGACGTGGTCCTCATCGACACCGCAGGCCGGCTGCACAACAAGGCCAACCTGATGGCCGAATTGCAGAAGATACGCAAGATCGTCGACCGGGAGGCCCAGGGGGTGCCCATCGAGTCGCTCCTGGTGCTCGACGCCACCACCGGACAGAATGGCTTGCGCCAGGCCGAGGTCTTCAAGGATGCGACCCAGTTGACCGGCTGCATCCTGACCAAGCTCGACGGGACGGCCAAGGGCGGCGTCGTTTTCTCGATCCGCGACGAGCTGGGCCTGCCGGTCAAGCTGGCCGGCTTCGGCGAGAGCCTCGAGGATCTGAGGGACTTCGATCCCGCGGTATTCGTAGAGGCCCTGTTCGCGGAAAAGAGCGAGGAGCGCCCGGACTCGGCGAAACCCTGTTAATCCGGGGCTTGGGAGGGCTCCTGGACGCAGTTGCGGCCGCGGTTCTTGGCTTCGAAGAGCGCCTGGTCGGCGCGCTCGAGGAGCTCGGCGAAACGCTCGTCCTGGGCCTCGAGGTTGGCCACGCCGATGGAAACCGTCACGGGCCGGACGCTCTCGGTGAACTGCAGCTCCGCGACGGCCTGACGGACGCGCTCGGCAACGATCCGGGCCCCGGCGAGATCCGTCTCGGGGAGCACCACGGCGAACTCCTCGGGGCCGTACCGGGCCACCCGATCGCTGGCGCGGATGAGCTTCAGCAGCACCTGGCCGATCGCCACCAGCACCGCGTCGCCCACGTGGTGCCCGTAGGTCTCGTTGAAGCTGCGAAAATGATCGATGTCGATCAGCAAGACGGCCAGGTCGCGATGCCGGCGCCGGGCGGTGACCATCTCCCGGTCGAGTTCGTCCTGGAAGGCGCGCCGGTTGGAGAGGCCGGTCAGGACGTCGGTGGCAGCGCGCAAGCTGGCTTCCTCGTACAGGCGCATGGTGCGCTCGAGCTCCGAAGTCCGGCGGGCAAGCTGGCCAAGGATCCTGGCGTTCTCGATGCCCCAGGCCGCATGGGCAGCCACGGACTCGAGGATCTCGACGTCGCGGGAGGTGAAGACCAGCGGGGGCGACGGTGCCTCGACGTAGAGCACTCCCTGCAGAGTTCCGTGGGATAGCAGCGGCATCGCGATGCGGGTCGTACGGGCGCCCGCCAGGACGGCAGGGGGGGGGGCGTGGCTCGTGGCGGAGGGGCCGGCAGGGTCGGCATCGAGATCCGGGTCCTGCTGCGGATCGGTGATGCAGACGGGCTGGCCGGTCTCGACGGCCGACAGGCAGGTCGACATCGAGATTTCGGGACTGGCGACCATGGGGCCGTCGCGATCCAGCGCCACCCTGGGATCGAGCCGCTCGTTCTCCCAGAACAGCAAGACCGCTCGATCGGCCCTGGCGAGATCGAGGGCCGCGCCGAGGGCGACCACGAGAATCTCCTCGGCGTCGACCGGGACGCCGATCTCCCGGGCCAGTCGGTCGAGGCGCGAGAGCTTGTCGTGCTCGTCCTGCCACTCGGCGACGAGGTTGGCGTTCTCGATGGCGTTGGATGTCAATGCTGCGAGCGAGAGTACGAAATCGAGATCCGAGCCGGTGAACTCGGCGTTGATGCTCTGGCGATCGACGTAGATGACGCCGACGACGACGTCGCGGATCTTGAGGGGGACGCAGATGACCGTGCGGAGTCGCAGGGCCAAGATGCTCTCTTGGTTCTTGAAGCGATCGTCGTTCAGGGCGTCGACCAGGCACAGCGGTCTGGCCGTATCGAGCACCTCCTGCGCGATCGAGCGGGAGATGTGGAAGTCGAAGGTCGTCTTGGGGTCGAGATTGCGGTAGGCCTGGCAGCTGAGGACCCCGCCCTCGAAAAGGAGCAGGAAACCGCGCTCGGCACCGGCAGCCTCGATGACGAGATCGAGGGCCTGATCGAGCAGCACACCGAGATCGTGGATTTGCCCGACGTCGAGGGAAAAGTCTACGAGCTGCTGCAGGCGGCGGGCCGAGACCTGCAGCAATGCCTTCTCGTGCTGCAGCCGCCGCAGGTCTTCGGTCTCCGGGCCGCCGGTCGTGGGTCGTGTCGCAGCCCCGGTATCCGGCCCCAGATCTTGATTCCAGCGCTCGCGGTAGGCGGCGCCAAGGGGAGCCGGCAGGTCGCCGGCCAGCCGCAACAGCTGCTCGCGGGCCAGGCGGGCGCTGGCGGCCTGCTGGGGTGGATCGGCCTGGGCCAGTCCCAGGTGGGCCCGGGCGACCAGCTCGGGGGTGGCCATCTCGGTTCCGAGTGCAAGCGCCTCCCGGAAGGCTTCGATGGCCTCCGCCGGACGCGCCATGGCGTTGCAGGCGTCGCCAAGGAGCAGGTCGAGCTCGCCCTCGAGGTACCGCGCTCCGATCTCGCGGGCCAGGACCAGCCCGACCAGCGCATGGTCGCGGGCCGCTTCCGGTCGGTGGTCGGCCGCCTCGTAGATCGCCAGGCCGCGTTCGGTCTTGGCCAGGAGGCCCTTGGCATGCGCCGATGTGGCGGCCTGGTGGGCGCGCTCGAGATGTTCCTTGGCCGCTGCGCGGTCCCCTGCCAGGGCGCCGAGGGTACCCACCAGGATCAAGAGGGGGCCCACCAGGTCGCCGCTGCCGGTCTTCTCGGCCTCCGCCAGGGCCGCCGCGGCACTCTGCCTGGCGTCGGTGAGCTGCCAGAGCGCCAACCAGAATTCTGCCTCGTAGGTCCCGAGGACGGTCGACAGGTACCGGTGCTCGATCTGGCTGGCCTGCTCCCTGGCGTCCTTGACCATGGCCAGGGCATCCGTGAGCTCGCCGCGGTAGAGGTGGGCCATGGCCCTGAGGATCCGAGCAATGGCCGAGGTGTAACGGTCGTGGGTGATCGCGCTCCCTTGCTCCCCCAGGCGGGCATGTTCGTCGCAGGCGGCGAAATCGCCGCGCTCGAGGGCGACGATGGCGAGGTTGAGGTAGGTGAAGACCTCCTCGTCCTTGTGACCTGCGAGGTAGGCGAGCCGCTGGGCCTGGGTGAAGCACTCGGCTGCGTCGGGGTACCAGCCGAGGGCCAGAAAGGAATTTCCCAGCATCATCTGGGTATCCAGGAGGCCGAGGCGATCGCCGATCTCCGCCCGCAGTGCCAGGGATTCCCGCAGCAGAGCCAGGCCTTCCTCGATGCGATCTGGATGACCGGTGACGAAGGCGAAGCCGATGAAGGAGAGGGCCTCGGCGGTGGCGGCGACCAGGCCGTGCTCTCGGGCCACGGCGAGCGCCCGCTGGTAGTGGCCGGTCGCGGTCTCGAGATCCGAGGCGAAGTACGCGATGCGCCCCAGCTGGCACAGGGCCCGGCAGGTCAGCTGGGCATCGTCGCCTGCGAGATCGAGGCCCTGGCGTATGCGCGAAGCGGCCGCCGTCAGCTCCCCGCGGATCTGCAGCGACCGGCCCGCGCCGACGTGCGCCCGGGCCGCCTGCGCCGATAAGTCGTATTGCCCGGCGATCTCGGCGGCCTCGTCGAAAGCCGCCAGGGCCTGCTGGGTCTCGCCGAGCAGGCGCTGGGCGTCGCCCAGCAAGAGCAGGGTGCGGGCGCGGCTCCGGGCATCGGTCGGGGCCATGGGCAGGGGGCCCGAGGTGCGGCTCGCATCCGCCCGGAATCGGGCCGTGCCGGCAACAGGAAGGGCCAGGGTCGCTGCGGCGATGTGCTGGACTTGCCCGTGCGCGTGCAGTTCGAAGGCCCTCTCGAGGGCAGGCAGGGCAAACGGCAGCGCGGACTCGGGAGCTGCCGAGGCGAGGTGATGGTGCGCCAGGACCAGGGCGCGGTCAGGATCTGCGGCGGCCAGGCGATTCTCGAGAATTTGCGCCAGGCGGCCGTGCAGCTCCTTGCGCCCGGATCCGGACAGGCCCTCGTACACGATCTGGCGGGTCGTGGGCTGGGCGAAGTCGAACTCGCCGCCGACGCCGGTGACCAGCCCTTCGGCCTGGAGCTCGGCGAGGGCCTTGAACAGAGCCTCGGCGTCTTGCTGCCACACCTCGGCGAGCAGGTCGATCGGCGCCTGCCGACCCGCGACGGCCAGGATGCTCGCCAGGTCCCTGGCGCCGGCCGGGACCCGGTCGAGCCGGGCGGCGACCAGATCCTGGAGGGCAGAAGGAAGGCTGCTCGGATCCGGCTCGCCCGCAGGGATCCAGCGATCGCCCTCGGGCTGCAACACTCCGGTGTCGGCCATGTGGCGGAGCAGGCCCTCGACCTGCAGGGGATTGCCGCCGCCCAGGCGAGAGACCGTCTCGACGAAGGGCATCGGGACGTACCCCCCGCCGAGGATGGAGGCGATCATCACCGCGATGTCTTCGCCCGGCAGGGGACCGAGCAGCAGGAGCCTGGCATCGGCAAAGGTGGCCAGATCGGCCCGCCGGCTGGTCCCCACGATCATCAGCGGGTGGTCGACGGCGCCGCGCCGAAGGTAGCCCAGCAACTCGCCACTGGCCTCGTCCAGCCAGTGCAGATCCTCGAAGAACAGCACCAGTGCCCTGGCATCGGCGATCGCGTACAGGATCTCCGAGACGGCGGCGGCGAGCCGCAGCGCGTCCTCGCGCGGCCCCAGCTTGACGATCGCGCGCCCTGAGCCGCCGGTCGGCTCGCCCTCGCTGCGGTCAGGGTGCCCCTTGTTGCCAGCTTCGCCCGGTCCCTGGGTGCCGGGACTGAGGGCGGCTGCGGTCGCCAGCTCGGGCAGGATGGCCGCGAGGATCGGGGCGTGGGCTTCGACCAGACGTGGCGCGGCCAGCTGGGCCTGGGGCAGGAGCTGGCGCAGCAGAGAGATCCAGGGATCGTAGGGGAGTTCGGTCTGCTCGTGGCAAATGGCGATCGCCGAGGGCACCTCCGCCAGCTGCACCTTGACCCGGAACTCGCCCAGGATCCGGCTCTTGCCGATGCCGGGCTCGCCCGCGACAAGCACGGCGGTTGACTGCTGCCTGCCGAATTCCGTCGCCAGCGCATCGAGTTCCGAGGACCGCCCCACGAAGACGGGTGCGAGCAAGGAGTGGCCGGGCGTCTGGGCCGGTGATTCGCGCCCGAGGGCCATGGTGACCTCGCCGGCGGACTGGAAACGCGAGAGCGGATCCTTGGCGAGCAGGCGCAGCAAAACGCCCTCGAGTTCGACCGGGCACGGGGCCAGGGCGCCGGGCGGGGCCGGCTCTTTGTCGAGGTGCTGCTTGAGGATCTCGACGAGGGTCGGGCCGTCGAAAGGCGGCCGGCCCGTCAGGAGGTGGTATGCCAGGGCGCCGAGGGAGTAGAGATCGGCCCGGCGATCGATCGGCCCGCCGCGAATGACCTCGGGGGCCAGGTAGTGCGGAGTTCCGCGAATGGAGTCCGCCGCCTGACCGCTCCGTCGCATGAGGCCGTAGTCGATGAGCTTGATCTCGCCTGCGGGCGTGAGCTTGATGTTGGCGGGCTTGAGGTCGCCGTGCACCAGGCCCTGCGCGTGGATGTAGGCCAGAGCGTCGCAGATCTGGGCGATCGCCACCGTGAGCGGTTCGGCCGGCATCGCGGGAAGGTCCGCGAGCGCCTTGCCCTCGACCAGTTCCATCGTGAAGTACGGCGTCTGGTCGGGCAGGGTGCCGTAATCGAAGACCTCGACCGTGCGCGGGTGGCGCAGGCGGGTCATGGTCCAGAATTCCTGTTGCAGGTGCTGGACCGTGCCCACGCCGGGGCGCAGGAGCTTCAGGGCGACCAGACGATCGGTCGCCAGATCCCGGACCTTGAGCACCTGGCCCATGCCGCCTTCGCCCAAGGTCTCGAGGACCTCGTAGCGGTTGGCAAGTTGCGGCATGACCTCGAGATCATGCCCCCGTCAGGTTGCTTCTAACGGGAGCGAGTTGCAGGGTCCTGGATGGCAGTCGCGCACGGTTGTCGCTCGACGCCAGCGCGCCAGGGAGAGGCCCGGCCCGACCGCAGGCGGGAAGGCATGCCCGCTCTGGAAGGACCCATGGATTCCCGGAGCAGCGTCCATCGGATGCGTTCTTGGCGATGGCCGTGGCCACCTTTTCTCCGCCGTTCCCGCGCGACAAGGCCTGAGTCGAGGGCCCGGTAGAACCTTCGTGAAGAAGTGTAGGCTACATCCGGATGCCGGTTTCTAGGCCTTTTGCAGTTTGAACGGGGTCCTCTGCGCGGTCGCTTCGCTGCGCAACCGGGCCCCGTTTGACTCATCGGGCTCGATCCATTCAAACCGGGAGCACTCTATGGGAGCAGAACCAGGGGGAACCACCGTGCTGAAGACCCGACTTGCGAGGCCGCGCCCGTCCACGATGGCCCACCGCCGCGACAGATCGAGCCCCCGGGGGCGGCAAGCGTGAGGGGCGCCTGCGCAGACCTGCGGCCGAGGGCCACCGGGAGGCGCGGGTGCAGCTGACCGGAGCGGGCCCACTGTTTTCGGCCTCCGACATCATCTCCTATGCGTCATGCCTGCATCTGGTCGGGCTGGAGCGGGCCGTGGCCGAGGGACGCCTCGAGCCGCCAGATGAACGGGACCCGGCGGCCCAGCTTGCCGCCGACCGCGGCCTGCTCCACGAGCGGGCTCACCTCGAGCGGCTCCGGGCAGAGGGCAAGTCCATCGTCGAGATTCCGGTCGCCCGGGCCTCGCGGCAGGACTGCGTCGCGCCCACCATCGCCGCCCTGCGGGCCGGGCCGGATGTCATCTGCCAGGCGGCCTTCCTGGACCCGCCCTGGCGCGGGTACGCGGACTTCTTGCTGCGCGTCGACGAGCCTTCGGCTCTGGGATCCTGGAGCTACGAGGTCGCCGATACCAAGCTGGCACGAAGGGTCAAACCGTACTTCGTCCTCCAGCTTTGCTTCTATGCCGAACTCCTGGCAGCCATCGAACAGGTTGAACCGCGGCGATTCCATGTCGTCCTCGGCAACGGCGAGCGGGTGAGCCTGGCAGCCGACGACTTCATGGCTTACTTCCGGCGTGTCCGGCAGCGCTTTGTGGACCACATCGAGCGCGGTGAGGCCGCGACGTATCCCGAACCGGTCGAGCACTGCGGCGTCTGCCGCTGGGCCAGCCGGTGCCAGGCCCGCCGGGAGGCGGACGAGCACCTGAGCCTGGTGGCCTGGATGCGATCGGATCAGGCCACCAAGTTGCGGAGCGCAGGCATCGACACCCTCACGGCTCTGGCGGATGCGAGCGACGAACGCCGCCCGGACGGCATGGCGATGGCATCGTTCGGGACGCTCCGGCAGCAGGCGCAGCTCCAGGCACGCCACCGGCAGACTGGTGTGCACGAGGCCGTCCTGCTGCCGTTCCAGCCAGTCCGCGGCCTGGGGCTCCTCCCCAAGCCCAGTCCTGGCGACATCTTCTTCGACATGGAGGGAGATCCTTACCAGGATGGCGGGCTCGAGTACCTCTTCGGTTACGTCTACCGCGATGATTCGGGCCAGGCGCGGTTCGAGGGGCTGTGGGCGCACGACCGCGCGGCCGAAAAGCAGGCCTTCGAGCGGTTCGTGGACAGCGTGACCGAGCGGCACAAGCGTTATCCCGACATGCACGTCAACCATTACGCTGCTTACGAGGAGACCGCCCTCAAGCGGCTGGCCAGCCTGCACGGCACCCGCGAAGACGCCGTCGACGACCTGCTCCGCGGCCAGGTGCTGGTAGACCTCTACCGCGTGGTGCGCCAGGGCCTCCGGATCAGCCAGCCGAGCTACTCCATCAAGAAGCTCGAGGTCTTCTACATGGCCGCCCGCGAGGCAGAGGTCAAGAACGCCAGTGCCTCGATCGTGGCCTACGAGCAGTGGATCGAGACCCAGGACCCGGCCATTCTCGAGGACATCGGGCGCAGCGCCCAGAAGAAGGTGACCGGGTCGAAGTCTCGGCCCCGCCGCACGAAGCCCGTCTCGCGGGCGGTCGCCTCGATCAACTCGCGGGGGAAAGCCGCTTGCAACACGGCGGCGGGTCACTACCCTTGATGGTGGCCATGGTCCAGGTGCCTCCTTCAGTTTTAAACAACCAAAGGATCTCCTGGATCGTGGCTATTTGCAATGGTTTCAGCCGATCCTCACGCCCTTAAGCGGACACGCATGCGGTGCGAGCAGATCCTAAAGAGGGCGGTCCTGCATCGCAGGAACGCCTACTTCTACAAGACGGCCAACGGCGCACGGGTGGGCGACATCTACATGAGCCTGATCCACACCGCCGAGCTTGCTGGCGCAAACCCCTTCGCCTACCTGGTCGCCCTACTTCGCAACGCCGACCTCGTGGCGGCAAACCCGGAGGAGTGGATGCCGTGGAACTACGAGGCGGCAGAGGCCACGGCGGGATCCGCGGGATCCGCGGGATAGCGCGTCTTCGGCAGCGCCGGTCAGATTCTCAAGGTGCCGACCCGGCTCGATCGTCAGCTCGCCGCAGCAGCTGCGCGGCGATCGGCCTGGCCATCTTCAGGATGGCAGAACCGGCCAGGCAATCCAAGCACGCTCGCCGCAAGCTCACGGTTGGCCGCCACTTGCGGGTCCCCGTTTATGACGGTCGCACATCCCGTGAACAGCGCCAGGGCTGGCAGGGCCATCTTCATCAAGAGACCGCGCCCTGCCGATCCGAGAAGGCCAGCCGATCTCGCATATCCACGTCCCGTCGTCACCACCTCATCCTCTCCATCTTCTGGGCAGGACAACTCTTCCCCTTGCGAGAAGAAGGTTTGCCACTGCCCGCTTGCCTCTTCGAAACGTAGCTTGCCTCCGAGGTCGCCTGGCCAAGTTTCATCTGGTGCAATTTTGCCCCAATCCGCCTTGTCGGGTTCCCTCTTCGATCCGCTGGCGCCAGTGGTATGCCGCCTCTGTACCCTCGAAGCGCTCCAGCAGCGGGATCAGCGTTTTCGCCCATCTCCTTGCATGGACTGGCCGGCCCCGCTTGATTTCGAGATCGACAAGGGCCGATAGGACGACTCGGAAACCTTCATGGCTCTTGTCTAATGACCGCTCGCAGATCTGCAGCGAACGCAAAAGGTAGGGTTCCGCACGGTCGAGCTGTCCCTTCGTCTTCAGAAGGGCCGCGAGGTTGTTGTAGCAGACGGCCAGATCAGGGTGGCCAGTTCCGAACGCACGCTCGCCAAGGGCGATCGCCTCCTTGTACAGGGCCTCGGCCTCCTCGAGCTGACCGGATTCCTGGAACAAACTCGCCCTTGCCCGCATGGCCATCTGGCCGGCAACCGGCTACTGTCTTTGGGGGCACCTTGAAAACCAGGAGCGGTCGGCCGGAATGGC
>JAJXWQ010000116.1 GCA_021781555.1 bacterium | reverse complement strand
TGCAGCCGATCCGGCCATCAGCGCGCCGCCGAGGACAAAGAGTCGGCCGACGATCCGGTGCGTCCTTTCCCAAACGACGTCGCTCGATAGCGTCCACGGGGTGCGGACACCGATGAAGAAGTTCGATCTGACCTTCGGCAAGTAGTTGCCCAGGACCATGAAGAAAAGTCCCGTGGCCAGGATCAAGAGGTTCTCGTGCAGCTGCTGGGTCGGCCTGGCGGCAGCGGACAGCGCCAGGTAGGTGATCAGCAAGAGAAGCGCGGCCATCGCGTTCTTGAGCACGGGATACATTTGCAACGTGATGGGCCAGTTGCGGCGGCGCGGATCGAGGTACGGGATCGCCGTCAGAAGCACGTACACGAAGGTGGCCACGGTGGGCCCGAGGATCACCCCCCAGGGTTTATCCATCCAGCCGTTCGGTTGGCCGTTGATTCCCCAGTGCGTCGGAATTCGCCGTGGCAACTGCGGCCAGTACCAACCAGCCAGAGCCCAGCAGGCCACGAGGAATAGCAGGGGTAGCCACTCATTCTTGAGCGTCAGACGAGGAAGCTTCGGGGCGGTTTCCATCGTGCTCTCCTTGCCAGAGGTCGGTCACGAAGAGCATCAGATCCTCGATGACCGACAGGTTCAGGTGGTACGTGATCGTGGTCCCGTTCCGCTCGCCGAAGATCAGGCCAGCGTCCTTGAGCTGGTTGAGATGAAACGAAACCGATGGCTTGCTGATGTCAAAGAACGACGCGATCTCACCTGCAGGCCGCGGGCGCTCCCGCAGGAGGCGGATGATCCGCCGCCGCGTGGGATCGGAGAGCGCCTTGAGGACCTCGCTGAGAGACATCTGGAAGCCTCTGGACCTGAAATCCCAAATTTCGATAACAGGCTAATTCTATATCAGTCTAAATAAGGCGCGTCAAGAAGGCCCGGCGTGTCTACCCCGGCCCCGGCCCACAGACCGCCCCCCCCCGGGCGGCGTTCGGCTCCCGACAGCAATCAGTACAACCCCGGCGGCGGCGAGCTCGCGGACACTTCCGCCGCGGGATTCCTCGCGCTATACCTTTTGTAGTTTGAAGAGGTCTCTCATGCGCGGTCGTGCCGCACGCACGACCGCCCATGAGCCGGGGAGGTGAGGGATGGAGCGGGAGCTGCTCGGGCGTCGCTGCGAACCCTGCGCGGACGGGACCCCTCCTGTGACCGGAACCAGGCTTGCCCTCCTGCGCCAGCAGGTTCCAGCTTGGGAGATCCGCGACGGCCGGCTGGGTCGGACCTTCGAGCTCGCCGACTTCAGGGCTGCCATGGCCTTCCTCGAGCGTGTGGCCGACGTGGCGGAGGCCGAGGGTCACCACCCGGACTTCTGCGTCCACTACCGGGTGATCGACTTCAGCCTCTGGACGCATTCGATCGGCGGCCTGTCCGAGAACGACTTCATCCTGGCCGCCAAGATCGATGCCTTGCTTGGGCAGGCCGCGCCAGCCGGGTGACGACGCGCCGGCCAGGGGGCCTCCCCTGAACGGGGATCTGGCCGCGCCGACTCTGGCTACGGCGACGATGCCCCCCGTGGAGCTGCCTGTTTGGCCGTATAATGGGGCGTTCCGCTGCATCGAGTCGGATATGAGGACCTCACGATGATCTCCATTGCGCCCCCCGCTCAGGGCAATCCCTACGGTCTTTCCGAGGATCAGCTCGCACTGCGCGACATGGTTCGCGAGTTTGCCGAGCGCGAGGTCAAGCCGCTCGCCGCGGAGATCGACGAGAAAGAGGTCTACCCCCGGCAGACCTTCGACAAGATGGGCGAGCTCGGGCTGATGGGCTTGCCGTGGCCGGAGGAGTACGGTGGCGGCGGGGCGGATTACCTCTCCTACGCCATCGCCGTCGAGGAGATCGCCCGCGTCTGCGGCTCGACCGGGCTGTCCTATGCCGCGCACACGTCTCTGGGAACCGCGCCGATCGTCTACTTCGGCACCCCCGAGCAGAAGTCCCGCTGGCTCCCGCCGCTTTGCAGTGGTCGGTCCGTCGGAGCCTGGGCCCTCACCGAGCCCCAGGCCGGCTCCGACGCAGCCGGCCAGCAAACCGTGGCCGTGCGCGATGGTGACGACTACGTCCTCAACGGCGCCAAGCAGTTCATCACCAACCCACCTTTTGCCGAAGCGGTCGTCGTCATGGCGATGACCGACAAGAGCAAGGGCACGCACGGCATCTCGAGCTTCATCGTGCCCACCAATTCCGAGGGATTCTCGATCGGCAAGCACGAGCGCAAGATGGGCATGCGTGGATCGCCCACGTGCGAGATCATCTTCAACAACGTCCGCATTCCCGCCGCGCTGCGCCTCGGCGAGGAGGGTACGGGATTCAAGCAGGCCATGAAGACCCTCGACGGCGGCCGGATCTCCATCGGCGCCCTGGCCCTGGGTATCGCTCAGGGAGCCTTCGAAACCGCCCTGGCCTACGCCAAGGAGCGGGTCCAGTTCGGCCAGCCGATCGGCAAGTTCCAGGCGATCGGCGACATCCTGGCCAACATGTCCACGCAGATCGAGGCGGCTCGTCTGCTCATCTACCAGGCCGCTCGCCTCAAGGACGCCGGGCTCGAGCACTCGCTGGCGGGCGCCCAGGCCAAGCTCTTTGCCAGCGAGATGGCAATGAAGGTCACGACCGACGCGGTCCAGGTGCTCGGCGGCTACGGCTACGTCCGCGAGTTCCCGGTCGAGCGCATGATGCGCGATGCCAAGCTCTGCGAGATCGGCGAGGGCACCTCGCAGGTCCAGCGCCTCGTCATCGCCCGCCGCATCGGGCTGTAGCGGGCCCGCAGGCAGCGCCCTGACTGCCACGAAAATGCCCCGGCCCGAGGAGTCTCGGACGGGGCTGCCACGGACAGAGCTCAGGGCGCGAACTCGTACACGTACCGCGTGATGTCCATGAGATCGGCCAGCACCTCGCGCGGCGAGACCGCTTCGAAGAGGATCCGGTGCACGCCCGCAGTGATCGGCATGTAGACGCCCAGCTCGCTGGCCAGCTCGTGGACGGTGCGGGTCGTCTTGATCCCCTCGGCCACCTGGTCCATCGAGCGCACGATCTCGTCGAGCGTCTGGCCACTCGCCAGGCGCTCGCCGACGCGGTGGTTGCGGGATAGCGGGGAGAAGCAGGTGGCCATCAGGTCGCCGATGCCAGCCAGGCCCTGGAAGGACTCGAGTCGAGCCCCCTCGGCCATCCCCAGCCGGGCGATCTCCGCCAGGCCACGGGTGACGAGCAGCGCCATCGTGTTCATGCCGAAGCCCAACCCCTGCGCCAGGCCAGCAGCGATCGCCATGACATTCTTCACCGCACCGGCAAACTCGACACCCACGACGTCGCTCGAACCGTAGACGCGAAACGAGGAGCTCCACAGGAGCTCCCGGCCGGTCTGCACCACCTCGTCGAAGTGCGACGCGATGACGGCGGCCGAAGGCTGGCGGAGCGCAACTTCCTTGGCGAGATTCGGCCCCGAGAGCACTCCGATCTTCCGGCAGCACGTCTCCTCGCGGAGGATCTGCGTCATACGCTTGTAGGTCACGGGCTCGATCCCCTTGACCCCGTGGATCAGGACGTGGCCCCCATCCAGCTGATCGCCCAGCTCCCTGGCGACTGCCCGCAGGCCGTGCGAGGGAACGACCATCAGGACCACGCGGCATTCGCTGCCGATGCGGGCCAGCTCCGTAGTTGCCTGGACCCCGGGGCCGAGCTCGACCTCGGGCAGGTAGCGCGGATTGTGCCGGGTCCGGTTGATCGCCTCGGCGGCCTCGCCATGGCGCATCCAGAACAAGACGTCGTTGCCGTTGTCCGCCAGGAGCTGGGCGAGCGCCGTTCCCCAGCTCCCGCCGCCCACGACGCCAACCCGCACGCTCACCTCGGCCCCCCCGTCGAATTCGAAGCTTCCGAGCTTCCAGCCTCGGGTTGGCGGTCGGCGTACCCGCCGGCAACCCTCGCGGTGCGGACTCCGTCGGGCGTCGCCGCAAAGCCCGGGTCAAGCGAAGCCGATGCCGCCCGCAGCGGGCTCGTGGAGGCCGGCAGGGCGGCCACGAGATCCCGTGCGAGGACGCGCTCGAGGTCGAAGTCCGCAAGCCGGTTGTGGTAGTACAACAGGAGCTTCATGTCGTTGATGCGAATCCCATCCCCTTCACGGACCATCACCGGACGCTTGTGATACATGCCGAAGTACCGCAGGGCACCCGCAACGATCGCCTCGACGGGCCCCTTGCGCACCTGGCTGCCCAGCAGGATCCGCCCGCGATCGGCCAGCTGCAACAGCGCGTTGCGGACCCGCTCGGACTCCTGCATCACGGTCACAAGGGCGAGCGGTTCGGCGGGCGGCATCCGCACGAAGGCATAGAGGTCGACCTCGGGCCGCTGGCGGCGGAGGTAGGAGAAGAGCGCATAGGCCACCAGGTGGGTCGACAGGGCGACCGTGTTGCGGTGAAAGGCCGCCGCTAGCTTCGCGCCGAGCTCGACCACGTACTCGGCATCGCGCTGGGGACTGGCCTCCAGCCGGTCGCCGACCATCAGGTAGCGGCGGGTGTCCACCGGACGTCCGCGATCGTCGAAGCTCACGCCCTGCGGGTCCACGCGGTTGCCCCAGAGGTCCATCGGAGCGCCGTAGTGGATGACCATCGAGGCGTCGAGCGCCAGGGACTTGCGGGCGTAAGCGAGCACCCGCGACAGGCGGCTCGACTCGTCGTCCTCGATGATGTAACGGCTGGTGCCCTGCTCCTTGAGGTAGTCGTCGATCAAGGTCTCGGCCTCGAGCACGAGGTGGTAGTTGAGCGTGCAAGGCACCACGAAGATCGGCCGCTCCGGATTGGCGATCGCCGCTGCGATGCCGGTGCCGAGCAGGCCTAGCTTGAGCTTGTTCTCGACCGCTCCACTGCGCGAGCGGGTGCCTCCCGGGAAGAACAGGCTGTGGTAGCCCTCCTCGAGCAGGACCTGCGAGTACGCCTTGAGGACATCCTTGTAGAGGGTGAACTTGAGCCGCCGGTCCACCTTGTACGCCCCGAGATTGTGCATGAAGAAGCTGATGAGCGGGTTGAAGAACAGATTCTTGCCTGCGCCGTAGGTGAAGGGCGGCAGGTCGTTCGACAGAAGCGACCAGCCGATCACGATGCTGTCCAGGTTGGACAGGTGGGTCGGCGCCAGGATGAGCGTGCCCCGGCGGGCGAGCTGGCGAACCAGGGGGA
This sequence comes from bacterium, assembly GCA_021781555.1. Lineage (GTDB taxonomy): Bacteria > Cyanobacteriota > Sericytochromatia > S15B-MN24 > VGJW01 > JAJXWQ01. The sequence goes on along the minus strand of JAJXWQ010000116.1, from coordinate 4,023 downwards.
TCTCCCCCTGCACGAGGATGCGCTCGCGCACGGTCGAGAGATTGAGCAGGCGATCGAGATTGAGCTGGGGACGCATCAACAGCGACAGACCGACCGGAACGACCCGCGTGGCAAACCGGTAGACCCCCGGACGGAAGTTCCCCACCACGTCGCCCGCATAGCGCTCGAGCAACCCGAGCAGCTCCGCACGCCGCTGCTCCTCGTCCATCCGGCCCAGCCTGCGATAGAGGGACCGCCATCGCGCCAGTTCGGACGATCCCGAATCTTCAAGGCGGGCGATCTCGAAGAAGGCGGCGTCGTTGAGGATGAGTTCGAGAAGGCCCGGCGCGGCCATCTTACGGGCGGCCTCGCGCTCGACGACCGTCCGCACGATGCGCTCGCGCTCGCGCTCGAGCTCGAAGATGCGTCCCAGTTCCCCATCCACCCCCAGATTCTACCGCACGATCCGGCTGGCGGGGGCGCCGGGAGCCTACCGGATCGTTTCCGGAATCTAGAGTGCTCCCGGTTTGAAGGGATCGAGCCCGATGAGTCAAACGGGGCCCGGTTGCGCAGCGAAGCGACCGCGCAGAGGGCCCCGTTCAAACTGCAAAAGGCAGAACTCAGCCGGCCAGCACGGCGGTCGGCGCCCGGTCCAGCACGAGCTCCTTCAGCCGTGCCACGTGCTTGTCCTCCTCGTGGATGACCTTCCTGACCGCCTTCTGGATCTGCGGATCTCCGTTCCCCTCTCCGATGGCCTCGAGGACCTGCCAGTTGCGCTGGCACATCAACTCGGCGCCGAGCAGAACCTCGAGATCCTGCCACTGCCGGAGCTCCGGTTCCGAGGGCGAAGCCATCCTCGCCACCATGGAGTCGAGGATCCCCTGCGCGCCGGCCGAGGCACGTCCCACCTCGCCGCCAAGATCCGCGATCAAGTTGCAGAGGACATCCTCGTGCTGCTCGGCATCGCCCCGGAATTCCCGCAACCGCACCCGCAGGGACTCCTCGGTCGTGCGGAAGAGCGCGGCCCGGTAAAGAGCGGCCAGCGTCCGCTCGGTGGCCAGCAGCTCGTTGAGGTAGTCAGCCAGGAAAAGAACCTGGATCGTCTCCATCATTGCCTCCCGTGTCAGAGTCGTCGCTCAGGGGGAAGCATACGCGACGGATCCGGCTCGGCAAGTCGAGCTTAGCTGGTCAGGCCGCGGCTCGAATCACTCGACGACATAGCCGAGCCTGGCCAGCACGGCCTTTTGCCGCCGCCAGTTGGGCAATACCTTGACCCAGAGCTTGAGGAAGACCTTCTGTCCCGTAGCCTTCTCGATCGCCTCCCTGCTCCGGATGCCGATCTCCTTGAGGCGCGCCCCGGCTTGCCCGATCAGGATGCCCTTCTGCGACGTGCGCTCGACGAAGATCGTCGCCTCGATCGCCACCAGCCCATCGGCACGCTCGGTCCAGGTGTCGATCCGCACTGCGACCGAGTGCGGGACCTCTTCCTCGGTCTGGCGAAGCACCTGCTCGCGGATGAACTCCCCGGCGAGCTGGCGCAGGGTCTGATCGGTCACTTCCTCCGTGTCGTAGTAGTGCGGCCCCTCGGGAAGCCTGGATTCGATCGCCTCCAGCAGCTTCTGACACCCCGTGCCGCGCTGGGCCGAGATTACCAGGGTGTCGGCAAAGCTGCCGAGCCGGGCGTAAGTCTCGGCGCGAGTCTGCGTGACATGGCCGCGATCCACCTTGTTGAGCGCGAGGATCACGGGCTTACCGGCAGCCAGCGCGAGCTCGGCCACGATGCGGTCCCCCGGCCCGGGCGGCTCACTGCCGTCCGCCATCATGACCACGACGTCCACCTCCTGGAGCGCCGTCTCGGCTTGCCGGAGCAGGGACTGGCCGAGCAGGTGAAGCGGCCGGTGGATCCCCGGGGTGTCCACGAAGACGATCTGCGCGGCCTCGCGGTTGACGATGCCGCGGATGTTGTGCCGCGTGGTCTGCGGTTTGGCCGACACGATGGCCACCTTCTGGCCCGCAAACCGGTTGAGCAGGGTCGACTTGCCGACATTGGGTCTGCCGACGATCGCCACGAATCCGGAGCGAAAGGGAATGTCAGCGCCCTTCAACGGCGCCCGGCCTCCATCGCCTCAGCCCTTGCGGGCGACAAGGGAGTCGAAGGCGAACTGGTGGGGCAGCAGTTCCTGCAGGCCCAGCACCCAGGGCGAGCCGTCCGCGCTCTCGAGGATCACCTCCACGTCGGGGGCGAACTCGGCCAGGACCTGCCGGCAGGCTCCACACGGGGTGCAGGGAGAAGCCTCGTTGGCTGCGATCGCGATGGCGACGAAATGCTGCTTGCCCGCCGCGACGGCGGTCCCGATGGCCACCCGCTCGGCGCACATCGCCAGCCCGTACGAAGCGTTCTCGACGTTGGCCCCCGTGACGACCTGGCCGTCCGACAGCAGCAAGGCCGCTCCCACGCAAAAAGAGCTATAGGGCGCGTAGGCGCCGGTCATCGCTGAGCGCGCCTGCGCCAGCAGGGCAGAGGGATCGATCTTGGCAGTCATGCGGACCTCCCCGTGGCAGCCGGGTCACGTTTCTGGGAGTCGCCCTCGCGATCCCGCACCATCCGTTCGGTGATGGGGGCGCGCATGGCGTTCGTGGCGATCGCCGCCTGTACCAGACCGACGAAGAGCGGATGGGGTCGGTGTGGGCGGCTCTTGAACTCGGGGTGGAACTGGCTGGCGACGAACCAGGGATGATCGGAAAGCTCGACGATCTCGACCAGGCGGCGATCCGGCGAGGCCCCCGATACGACGAGGCCCCCGTCCTCGAGCATCGGAAGGTAGTGAGGATTGACTTCGAACCGATGCCGGTGACGCTCGTCGATACGGTCGGAGCCATAGGCCTTCTGGGCCTTGGTCCCGGCGACGAGCTCGCAGGGGTAGCTGCCCAGGCGCATCGTCCCGCCCTTGTCCGAGATGGCGCGCTGATCCGGCAGGATGTCGATCACAGGATAGGTCGTGGCCGGATCGAACTCGGTGCTGTTGGCCCCGTCCAGCCCGCAGACGTTGCGGGCGTATTCCACGACCGCGACCTGCAAGCCGAGGCAAAGGCCGAGGTAAGGAACGCGCCGCTCGCGAGCGAAACGCGCTGCGGCGATCTTGCCCTCGATGCCGCGGTGACCGAAGCCCCCCGGCACGATGATGCCATCCACATCGGACAGGTGGCGTTCGGCGCCATCCTCCTCGATCTCGCCGTCGGCGTGGACCCACTTGATCTCGACCTCGGTCTCGGCGTGGGCGGCCGCATGCCGGAGCGACTCGATGACCGAAAGGTAGGCGTCGGCAAGCTTGACGTACTTGCCGACGATGGCGATGCGGATCTTGCGGGGAGGGCGTTGAACCCCGGCCAGGAAGGGCTCCCAGCCCGCGGTCTCGGCGGGGCGATCGGTCGGGAGGTGCAGGCGGGACAGCACCTGGTAGGCCAGCCCCTCGCGCTCGAGATTGCCCGGAACTTCGTAGATGGACCGGGCATCGCGAGACTCGATGCAGGCCTCCTTGTCGATGTCGCAGAACAGCGCCAGCTTCTCGCGAACGCCCTTGGGAATCGCGCGCTCGGCGCGGCAGATCAAGATGTCCGGGGTGATGCCGATGCTCCGCAGCTCCTTGACGGAGTGTTGGGTGGGCTTGGTCTTCATCTCGCCCGCCAGGCGGAGGGTGGGCACGAGCGACACGTGGATGTAGATGGCATTGTCGCGCCCGGCATCCTTGCGGAACTGGCGGATGGCCTCGAGAAAAGCGAGGCCCTCGATGTCGCCGACGGTCCCCCCGACCTCGACGATGGCGATCTCGCACGACATCCCCACCTGCCGGATGCGTTCCTTGATCTCGTTGGTGATGTGCGGAATCACCTGGACCGTGCCCGACAGGTAATCCCCCCGGCGCTCCTTCGTGATGACGTTGAGATAGATGGCGCCTGCGGTGCAGCTATTCTCGCGGGACAGCGGGACGTCGATGAACCGCTCGTAATGCCCGAGATCCAGATCGGTCTCGGCACCGTCATCCG
>JAJXWQ010000027.1 GCA_021781555.1 bacterium | reverse complement strand
CGCTGGATCACCGGCACTGGCTCGGGCACTGCAACCGGCTGCGGAACCGGCACGGGCTGCGGGATGGGAATGCCCACCCGCTGGATCACCGGCACTGGCTCGGGCACCGGAACCGCTACGGTCCGCGTCACGACGACGGGCACGAGCTTCTGCACGATGATAGGCTGCGGCACCGGAACGGGAACCGCCTGCGGGATGGGAATGCCCACCCGCTGGATCACCGGCACCGGCTCCGGCACCGCGACCGGCTGTGGTACCGGCACTGGCTGCGGGATGGGAACGCCCACCCGCTGGATCACCGGCACCGGCTCCGGCACCGCGACCGGCTGCGGAACCGGAACGGCCACCGGCTGTGGCACCGCGAAGGGTTGCGGAACCGCGACCGGCTGCGGGATGGGAACGCCCACCCGCTGGATCACCGGCACCGGCTCCGGCACCGCGACCGGCTGTGGTACCGGAACGGCCACCGGCTGTGGCACCGCGAAGGGTTGCGGAACCGCGACCGGCTGCGGGATGGGAACGCCCACCCGCTGGATCACCGGCACCGGCTGTGGAACCGGAACGCCAACCTGCTGGATCACAGGTACTGGCTGCGGGACCGCCACGGGCTGGGGTACCGGCACCGCGACGGCCGCAGCGGGCGCACCGCAGCATTGCTGCGTCTTGATCGGAATCGTCGGTGCCGCCTGCCCGCAGCCAACCAGGCCGGCCAGGCAGCCTACGCCGACAAGGACGGATCCAAGGCGCTTCATCCGAACCTCCTCTCCCCCCGACCTCAGCTGTCCGCAAGGCCGAGCTCCCCACGGCCATGTCAAGAACCTCGATCAGGCGGTCCAACTCTAGGAGGCCACGGGGGGGTGGGGCAACGCCCTCCCGGAAGGTTAGAGGAGCGACGGCCATCGCCGGAGAGCCGCCCCCAGTGGCCCGTCCAGCAGGGGCTACGTGCGGCAGGGCGTCTTGATGGGAGATTGTGCCCGGCCAGGGAATGCAAATGCGAAGCGAAACCAAGCCCTGGATTCCGGAGGCCTTACCGCGTCTGCATTCCCCTCATGCACCGGCGGTGCAACTCGCCCAGCGGGATCAAGATGGACGTGGGACGACCGTGGGGGCAGGTGAACGGCTGCTGGCAGGTGCGCCACTGGGCGATCAGGCGGGAGATCGCTCCAGGTGCCAGGCGATCGCCCGCCTTGGTTGCAGAATGACAGGCCAGGGTCACCCGCCAGCGGTCCGAGAGTTGCCGACCAGGGGTCAGTCCCCCATCGGCAGCCTCGAAGAGCAAGGCCAGCAGCGTGCGCTCGGCTTCCTCGGCGGCAAGCACTGCAGGCGCGGCGCGCAGCTGCCAGCACCCCTCACCGAGTCGCTCGAGGGCGAAGCCCAGCTCGGCCAATGGCCCCAGCTGAGCCTCGAGCGCCTCGGCTGACGCGGCGGGCAGGTCGACGATCCTGGGGATCAGCAGCTCCTGGGAAGCCACCCGCTCCGCCCCGAGCTGCTCGTAGAGGAAGCGCTCGTGCGAGTTGTGCTGGTCGACCAGGAGCAGGCCGTCGGGGTGCTCCAGCACCAGGTAGGTGTCGTGCAGCTGGCCCAGCACGGTCAACGCATCCCACGGGAAATCCCGGCCCCCGGCGTCGGCAGCCGACTCGGCGTGGGTCGAAGCCGTGAGGGATGCGCCGGAGGCCGCCGTCGAACCCGGGTCATACGAGCTCGTAGCCTCCTTCAGTGCCGGCCGGTAGAGATCGAGCGCCTGCTGCGCGCCCACCGATCCGAGTTCGATAGCCCTCCCGCGCCTGGCCGGATCCGGCACGCCCCGCGCCAGATGGCTCAAGTGGGGCTCGGCGAAGCCAGGCCGATCTGGCGCCCTCGTCGCGTCGGGCCAGCGCCGCGCCAGCCCGCTGTCGCCCGGAGGGAGCTGACGCAAGCCGCGGCTCACGGCGTCGCGGACCAGTGCATAAAGCGTCGCACCATCGCGCAGCCGGATCTCTTTCTTCGTCGGATGGACGTTGAAGTCCACCGCCTCGGGATCGATCGTGACCGCGATCGCGTAGATCGGATGGCGCGAGGCCGGAATGTGCCCCGAGAAGGCCTCGTCTACCGCTCGGGCCAGAGCCGGGTTGCGAACCGGCCGACCGTTGACGAACAGCCACTGTTTGGCGCGATCCCCGCGGATCAGCTCGGGCGGGGCGATGAGCCCATGGACATGCCCGGCCTCGCCGTCGGCCTGGCATCGCAACAGCGCCGGACCGATCTCGGCCCCCAGCACCAGGGCCGCGGCCTCCGCCAGATCGCGCGCCCCGGTAGTATCGAGGACCACCCGGTTCCCGCTGGTGGCCCTCATCGCAACCTCTGGATGGGCCAGGGCCAGGGCCGTCACGGCCTCGACGACGTGGGCGGCCTCGGTCGCCGGAGCCTTCATGAACTTGAGGCGAGCCGGCGTGTTGAAGAAGAGATCCTGAACGGCCAGCGTCGTGCCCTCGGCGGTGCCGCATGGCCTGCTGGCGACGATCTCGCCGCCCTCGATCCGAACCAGCGTCCCCGCATCGTCCGAGCGTCTGCGCGTACGGAGCTCCACCCGCGCGACCGCCGCGATCGAAGCCAGGGCTTCGCCGCGGAATCCCATCGTCCGCAGGGAAAAAAGGTCGTCGATCTGGCTCACCTTGCTGGTGGCGAAGCGATCGAAGGCCAGCAGGGCGTCATCAGGCCCCATGCCCTCGCCGTCGTCGGTCACACGCAGCGAGCGTCCGCCTTCGGCGATGACGACGTCAATCCGCGTGGCGCCAGCATCGAGGGCGTTCTCGACCAGCTCCTTGGCGGCCGAGCCGGGGCGTTCGATGACCTCGCCGGCCGCGATCTGGTTGGCCAGCTGGTCCGAGAGCCGGTGGATCTTCGGCACGGCGCATTCTAGCGCCCGGCAAGGCATCTGGGCAACCTGGGTAGAATGCATGGGATCGCGCTTACCTGCGAGCGCTCGCCGCAGACCCACAGGGAGGATGTTCCGATCGATGGGCGACGACCGAGGTGAACTCTGGCTTCCAGATCCGGATGCCACGGATCTCGATCTCTCGGATCCGCTCCTCCTCCACCATGCGATCCTGAACGTCGCCAAGCTCTCGGACGAGGACGTCGCGCGCGTGGTCGGGCACCTCTGCGATGCTGGCCAGCACTATCAGGCAGGCCGCTGCCTCGAGGTCGTGGCGCAGGAGCGACTGGGCCTCGAGGCTCCCGCCGAGGCCGTGATCAACCCCGCTCGTTCCGGGTTCGGGGCGTTTCACGCGGCGATCTACATCCTCTTGCGCGCCGGAGCACTGTACACCCGCTCCCGTCGCCCCCGCACGGCGGCAACGGTATTCCGGAGGGCGCTCATCTTCGTCGAGGAGTCCCTACGGAGTGTCGACTCCGTGCGGACCAGCGACAACCAAGATCTTTGGAGTCTCGGCGTCACCTTCGAGCTGGCCGGCCATGTTTGCGTGGCCCTGGCCGATCGCGACGGCATCGACTACTACGCCGCGGCCAGGACCTACTGGGAGCAAGCCATTCGCCTGCGACCCGAGGCCACCCCCGCACTCACGATCCATCCCGTCACCCGTACCGTCATCTCCTGCCTCGAGTCCGCCGTGGAGAGCCGCGAGATCGACGACAACTACCGCGAGATCCTGTTCTCGAGCGATTACCTCACCCGCATCGACACCGCGACCAGCTTGCTCCGGTAGGCCCGTGCCGCGCACCCGGGAAGTGCACCGAACCTTTGCCAGCCCCCTGGTCGGCCAGCTTGGCCTGGCGGATTGTTGTTGGCGCCAAGGCCGGGAATAAGAGAGCAAGTAACGGAATTTGATTGCATGCAAGCCAAGTGACTAGCACCGCCACCGACGATCTATACACCATCCTCGGAATCTCGGAGGATGCCGCTGACGACGAGATCCGGCGCAGCTACAAGCGTTTGGCCAAGGAGCTACACCCCGATCGCTTCATCGGGGATGCCGAGGCCCAGGAAGAGGCGCAGGAACGGTTCGCCAAGGTTTCCAACGCCTACAACGTGCTCAAGGATCGGACCGCCCGGTCCGAGTACGACTTCGAGCGCAAGATGCAGCGCCAGCGCGGCCTCGACGACGGCATCGAGGTCGTCGACGCCCCGGTCGAGGAGACCGGGTACAAGCGGGAGGTCGGCGATCGCAAGTACCGCGAGGCCCTGCAGCTCCAGACCGAGGGCGACCTGCAGCATGCGATCGAGGCCGTCAAAGAAGCCGCCGAACTCTGTCCCAACGTCGCCCAGTACCACACGCTCCTGGGGGCGCTCTACGACAAGCGTGGTTGGCACAGCTACGCCAAGGCCGAGCTGGAAGCCGCCTTGCGGCTGGCCCCGGCAGATCCGGTGGCCAAGAAGCTCTACCAGAAGGTCGTCGGCGTCCCGTCCGAGCAGGCAGAGCACGAAGCCCGCTCAGGCAAGACCCAGACCAAGGGCAAGAGAAAGAAAAAGGGCAAACGCGGAAAGGCCAAGTCGACCAGGTCGGCCAAGGCCGCCGCCCTCAAGGGCACGCAGCGGTTTCGCAAGAAGCGCGCCGGTTTCTGGGCGACCTTGCTGGGCAAGCTACTTGGCCGCTTCGGGAGGGAATGAGGTACTCGGCCCCACCGGGGTGACAGAGCAGTTTGGCCTGGCGGGGATCGGACCTTAGAGTGCTCCCGGTTTGAATGGATCGAGCCCGATGAGTCAAACGGGGCCCGGTTGCGCAGCGTAGCGACCGCGCAGAGGGCCCCGTTCAAACTGCAAAAGGTCTAAGAGTCAAACGGGGCCCGGTTGCGCAGCGTAGCGACCGCGCAGAGGACCGGTTCAAACCGAAAACGGTACAAGGGAGGTCCCGGGATTGCCAGACAAGTTCCGATACCGGCTGGGTAAGGTCCTCGACGTGCGTGTCCTCAAGGAGGACCGCACCAAGCGTGAACTCGCGACGGCCGAGCGGGAACGCGATCGCGAACGCGATCTCCTCGACGCGCTGCAGGCGCGCCTGTCGGCATCTCAAAAAGCCGTGGGCAACTCGCTGGCCAGCGGCCAGACCGCCAACGTCCAGATGGGCAACGAGTACTCGGCAGCGCTCGGGACGAAGATCGCCGAACAAGCGAAGAGGGTGAAAGCAGCCGAGGATCGGATCGCCGAGCTCGAGAAGGCCGTCAAGCTCGCGACCCGGGACGTCAAGATCCTCGAGAAGCACAAGGACAAGAGCAAGGAGCGCTGGCAGCTCGAGGAGAACCGCAAGGAAGCCAACTGGATCAACGAGCTCGCGGTGCAGGGCTACCTCAAGCGGGAGCGACGCCGCCTCGAGGACGAGGCCGAGGAGGCGGAGCACGAGGCGCAGCTCGCCGCCGATGGCGGATCGGCGTGGATCACCGGTCTGATGGCGGCCGCCGAGGCCGAGGCTGACCGGCGCCGCAAGCCAGAACGCCCGGGCCCAGAGCTCTAAATCGCTTTCGCCCGGGAAGGATCGGGCCCCGGGGAGGCGAGCGGGGCCCGGTTGCGCAGCGTAGCGACCGCGCAGAGGGATCCGTTCAGGGGTTTCAAGAAAGACGATCCGGGGGATACGTCAGGTAGATTTGCGTGATACAAAAACAGGAGGGGTCAAGGCTTGGATTCGATGGCCCAGAGCGGGGGGCTGCAAGCTGCTCCCGTCACGCACAAGCTGACGCCCTATGACACGCCGACCCGACCCGACCAGAGTCCGGAGGCCAAGGCCCAGCAAGCGGCCAAGGACGAGGAATCCCACCCTTTCATCCATTACCTTGCACAGTTTGTCCCGGGACTGGTGCCGCAGCCCCATGCCCCGGCGCCCGATCCCATGCCGGGCGAGCGCATCGATGCCCTGGCGACCCTCCCGACGGCATCCCCCCGGCGGCCCGAGCCCCGGCTGGCCGATTCCCGCGATGCCAATCGCGACGTGCTGGCGAGCCTCGGATCCATCCAGCCACAGCCTGTCATGCTCGCGCCGGTTGCACCGGTCGCTGACGACGAATCCCGCACCGTCACGCCCGCGGCTGTTCCTCAGCTCATCGCGGCCCAAGTCCAGCGGCTCCAGACCGACGGCATTCCCGCGACCCAGATTCGCGTCCAGCTCGATCCGCCGGACCTCGGCAAGCTCGATCTGGCGTTCACCTACGCCCAGGAGAAGGTGTCGGTCAACATCATCGCGGCCACGGCGCAGGCCAAGGAGCACCTCGATCTGCAGCTCGGGGCCATTCGCAACATCCTGGGCCAGCATCAACTGCAGACGGGCGAGCTCAAGGTGGTGCTGGGCCAGAAGTCCGGATCGCAAGGGGGCTCTACCGACCGCGAAGGCAGCGGAAACGGCGGTTCCAACGCCGCCCCCGGCCAGGCGGTACGCAAGCGCAAGCGTCCCAGCCTCGACGAGGATGTGGCGCTCTGAAGGGCGATCCATCCGCGCGACCGTGAACCGGAACGCATGGCCCGGCGCGACCTGGAATGCCGGTCGAGTGCAGATCGCCCGGTCAGTCGCCAGCTACCAGAATCGCCACCAGGAGCGTTCGGGCCGGATCTGACGCACGGCGTGAATGAGCTCGGTTCGTTGCAGTCGATCCTCGGAGGCCTCGAGAGCCTCTTGCAGGTGGTTGTTGTCCACCTGAAGGCCCGCCAGGCGGGCGTCGAGGGCCTCGACGGCAGCCGTGAGCCGAGTGATCTCGCACCGGGCGCCCTCGAGCGCCTGCGCCCGGCTCTGGGCCGCCTCGCCGGCGGCGAGCAGGGTTGCCCTGAGCCAGCGCCCGCGTGGATCGGTGTGCACGTCGACGGGAGCGACGGCCATGAGCTCGGGCAAAGACGGCTCGAGACTCACCCGGATGCACTCGGAGCTCCGCCCGTACCCTCTCAGCCGATGGATGGCCTGGAGCAGCTCCTGGTGCGGGTCCTCGAGTCCCCGACGGCCCGCCGGGTTGCGCAGGGTTTCCGGTGAGGAGTCCAGCGCCTCTGCTGCTGCGGAGATGTTCAAGCCGGAGCCTTTCGAAGTACGAGCGCCGGCATCCGATCGCCGGCCTGGTCTCAGGCTACCGCGTGAAGATCGCACCCTCCGTGACGAACATAACAATCCCAAAGGCGGCCAAGGGCCGTCAGCGCAATGATTCCGGTTCCTCCAAGGAAAATCTGTAGCGGCTTTTCGGGGGCCGGGGAGGAGTTTTCAGGCGGTCGCTGCGCTGCGCAACCGGGCCCCGTTTGACTCCTTTGGCCCGATCCCGTCCGGGCGCAAGCGTGCTAGTTGAAGACCGAAATGGGCACGCCAGCGGCCGGGATCATGCCTCCCGACTGGGTCATCGCCAGAACCTGAAGCTCGTGGTTGCCATTGGCCAGGGTCGTCGTATCGACCGGGATCTCGGTTTGTCCCCGCACGGTATCGGTCTTGCCCACGGTCTTGCCATCGACGGCGACACTGAGAACCGAGACCGCGCCCGGATCCTGGACCCGCACCTTGATGTAGCTGGTAAGGCGCAACGTGTTGCCAGCACTCGGGTAGGCGATGGCAACGTGGGGCGTGGGGCCTTGCGCCACGACCTGGGCTGGGCCCACGGGCGCGGATCCGACCATCACCCAGCCGCTTTGAGGCGGAACCGGCGGCATGCGGTGGGCCCGGGGCGCACTTGCAACCACCCAACCGCTTTGCTGCGTGACGGGCGTGAAGTGCCCGGCGGGCTGGACGACCCACGAGCTCTGCTGCTTGACCGGAACGAAGCGAGCAAGCGCAGCCTGCGAACTCTCGGCAGGAAGCGCCGGGCGGGAAAGCTCTGCGGGCAAGGGCCGGGTATCCACCGGGGGCGGCAGGCTCGGCAATGCTGGCTGCTCATTCGTGCGCTGCAGGAGCGACCGCGGCTGCACCGCGAAGCCGGACCGCATCGCTTCGGCCCCGGGGGCGGGCGCAACCGAAGAGGCCTGGACCGTGTGCGCCGGTGTCGCCGGGGCAGCCTGAACTGCCCGGTGGCTGGTCAGGGTGCCGAGCCCGAAGGCTCCGATCAGCGCCAGAACGCTTGCGACGGCAGCCGCAGATCCAGCAGGCTGCCCCTGCCGACGCGCCTCCGACCCGGCTGAAGCCCGTCGACGGGCCGGCTTCGGGCCAGCGCCTCTGGACCTGGCGGGTTCCCGCCGGGCCTGCTCCGCAAGGACGGCCTCCGACAGGCGGTTGATCATCAGCTCACGCGTGATGGATCCGCGCCGCCGGTTGTCGTCCTCGACCAGGCGCGGCGGCCGGGAGCCGCTGATTCCGGTCCGCATGTAGCGCACGATCTCCCGGCATTCGGGACAATAGCGATCCTCGTGGCAATCCTCGCAGATCGGGATCATGCAGCGCTTGCACGCGGTGATCGCCTCGCGCTTGGGATGATAGAAGCAGGTGACCAAGCTCGACGCCTCCTGTCCTAGCCTTGTCGGCGATGCTGACCTTGATCTTCTTAAAGGAGGTCTAAGTTTCGAGAAAGGAACGTTGAAACTCTGTTCCCTTGACGCCCATCACTTGAAAAGCATATCATTTGAACAATCATTCAATTGAATGGCCGGATTCGCGGCGGTGGTGGTATTCGATTCCATGAATCTCTCGCTTTCAGCGCCCAAGCTCCTGTCCGCCTCCACGCGGATGGCGGTCGCCGATCTCTTCAAGGTGCTGGCCGACCCCACCCGATTGCAGCTCCTGCTGGCCATGGAGCAAGGCGAGATCTCGGTGACCGACCTCGCGCAACTGCTGGGCATGTCGCTTTCTGCCGTGTCCCATCAGCTGCGGGTTCTGCGACAGGCCGGCGTCGTGCGCACGCGGCGGGAGGGCAAATCCATCCGCTATGCCGTCGACGACCACCACGTGACCGCCCTCCTGGAGCAAGCGGTGCGGCACGCCGAGCATGGTTGAGCGAGCAGCCGACCTGCCCTTGGACGGCGGCTCGCCCCGGCCGCGCGTGTCCACACTCACCCTGACGGGCCTCGAGTGCGCAGACTGTGCCGTCTCGCTCGAGCGGGCACTTGCGGCCCTTCCCGGCGTGATCGACGTGAATCTGGCGTTCTCGACCGCCCGGCTCAAGGTCGCCTACACCCCCGGGGCGACCGACGAACAGGCGATCGGAGCGACCATCGGCAAGCTCGGATATGGCATCGCAACCGTATCCGATCCTGACGGCGATGCCAGGACCGGCTCGCTTCAGGCGCGCTCACGATGGATCCAGCTCGGCGGCAGCAAGACCTTCCTGACCCTGGCGTCGGGCCTGGCCTACGGTGCAGGGCTGGCGGTGCACGCTCTTGGCGGCCCGTTCGGGACCCGGATCCCCTTCTCTCCGCAGGCAGCTCTCGCGCTGTTCGCCATCGCGATCCTGGCGGGGGGTTACTACATGGCCAGGGCCGCCGCGACCGCCCTCAAGACCTCCCGCAGCTTCGAGATCAACCTCTTGATGACGCTGGCTGTCATCGGTGCCCTCTGGCTGGGTCACTGGGAAGAAGCCGCGGAGGTCGTCTTCCTGTTCAACGCGGGCAACCTGCTATCCGGGGCGACGATGGACCGGACCCGCTCGGCCCTGCGCGCCCTCCTCGCGCTCGCCCCGTCGCACGCCACGGTTCGCCAGGGTGATCGCGAGTTCAAGAGGCCGCTCGCAGACGTGTTGCCGGGAACGATCGTCCTGGTGCGCCCGGGTGAGCGCATCCCCGTGGACGGCGAGGTGACGGAGGGAACCTCGACCGTCGACCCGTCAGCGCTTACCGGAGAATCGATGCCCCTGTCCCGGCAGCCCGGGGATGCGGTCCTGGCCGGCACGATCAACGGCAACGGCACCTTGACGATCCTGGCAACCCAGCGTGCCGAGGACTCGGCCATGGCTCGCATCGTCAGGCTCGTCGAGGACGCCCAGGCCAGGCGGACCCCCATCGAGTTGCGGGTGGACCGATTCTCCGCCGTGTACACGCCGGCGGTCCTGGCCCTGGCGGGCTCGCTGGCCCTGATCCCCGCCCTCCTGGGGCGGCCGGACGCTCGCGCCTGGGCCTACCAGGCTCTGGCCCTCCTGATCGTGAGCTGCCCATGCGCGCTGGCAGCGGCCACGCCGGTCGCGGTCGCCGCGGCCATCGCCAGGGCCAGCCGCAAGGGCCTGCTGATCAAGGGAGGGGCGTTCCTCGAGGCCCTTGGCCGGGCCCGGGTCGTCGTTTTCGACAAGACCGGAACCCTCACCCGCGGCCGTCCGACCGTCACGGACGTCGTCACGGCCGACGGCGTCGAACCGCTGGACCTCCTGGCCCTCGCCGCGGCGCTGGAGCGTCGCTCGGAGCATCCCTACGGCGAGGCGATCGTGCGCGAACACCACAGGCTCGGGCACGACCTGGACTCCCGCTGCGCGAGCTCGGATGCCGGGCACGACGAGCCCGAGCACGGGAGTCACGACGCTCACGAGCATGCAGGGCTCTGCCATCACGATCGCCTCCGGCCGGTCGAGGACTTCATCGCGATCCCGGGACGGGGCGTCTGCGGAACGATCGGCGGCCAGGCCTTCTGCATCGGCAATCCTCAGCTCATGGCCGACCGCGGCGTCGTCGCCCCGTGGGTCAGCGAGCGCCTGGAAGCCTGGCAGCAGGAGGGCAAGACCGCCGTGCTGATCGGCGAGGTTGTACCGGGGGCTCCCACCGGTGGCGCGCAGCAGCCGGCTGGCGCCGGTCGGCTCCTGGGCGCGTTGGCCCTGGCGGACGAGCTCCGGCCGGAAGCCCGCCGGGCGATCGCCGGCCTGCGGGAAGCCGGCATCGCTCACATCGCCATCTTGACGGGCGATCGCCAGGGCGTCGCGGACCCGCTCGCCCGGAGCCTCGGGGCGGACGGGAGCTTCGCGGAGCTCTTGCCCGACGCCAAGGTCCTCGCCGTACGAAACCTGATCGCCCGCCACGGCGATGCGGTCGTCATGGTCGGCGATGGCATCAACGACGCACCGGCGCTCGCCACGGCCACGGTCGGCGTGGCCATGGGGGAGCGCGGAACCGCGGCAGCGGTGGAGACGGCGGACGTGGCCCTCGTGCGCGACGACCTCGGTCTGCTGGCTCCGGCCATCAAGCTCGGCCGGCAGACCGTGGCGATCATCGGCCAGAACATCGCCCTGGCGCTCCTCGTCAAGGCCGCGCTCGTGGCCCTGGCCTTTGCCCATGTGCTCACCCTGAGCGTGGCGGTGCTGGGCGATGTCGGCACGACCCTGCTGGTCGTGCTCAACGGCATGCGCCTGCTCGATGCTCCGGCCATGCGGGGGCTCCGAAACCCGACGCCAACCAGCCCGGATGCGCGACTCTCTTGCCACACGGCCGTACGTTAACCTTTGGCATAGCGAAATTTAGACAAGGCTTAGGCGTCGCTTTACTCTTAACACCCGCCTAACGCCCGAAGTAAAAGACATCAGCCCCGGCGGGAAAGGCCCCCTGGGACACGTGGTGAACGGTGGTTTTGCGAGCCGCTCCGGAGAGGTCTCCGGAGGCGGTTCGCCGGATAAGGAGCCCTGCATGGCAATGGTTACCGCTGGTCCGGCTTTCCAGTTGCCGCAGGTGCTGCCCTGGAATCCTCCCCAGATCGAAGCTTCGGGTCCCTCGGCCCAGGCTGCCTCGGGCAGCTCGCTCGGCCAGGACAGCTACGGCGCGGCTTCCGTCGCCCCGGCCGCCAGCACCTCCTCGGGCGTGGTCACGGTCAAGAGCGTATTCTCCAACTTGTGGGACCAGTTCCTCGGGCCTCTGCTCGGAGGGCTCTGGAACGCCATCAGCTCGATCTTCCACGGCCTGTAGGCCGACGCGGCCCCGCTGCAAGTTTTTATCCCCAACCCCCTCCTCATCCTCCTCCTCCTCCTCGATCGGAGCCCCCTACAAGGGGCTCCGATTCTTTGTGGAGGGCCCGGGTTCGGACCCGTTCAAACTGCAACAGCCCAAGGCAGCATGCGGGCTTTTGCGGGCCTGCTCACCGACCCGCCGGGGTAGAATCTCAAGCATGGTGGTTGTCAGGCTCTTCGCGCAGGTCCGGGAGCTCGCCGGGACCTCCGCGATCCAGCTGGAGCTCCCGGACGATGCTCGCGCCGCGGATGTCGCCTCGGCCATCGTGGAGCGGTTCCCCCTCGTCGCACCGCTCATGCCGTCTGCCCGGATCGCGATCAACCGGGCCTTCGCCGATGCGGACACCCCGATACGCGTCGGCGACGAGGTTGCGGTGATCCCCCCGGTAAGTGGCGGCTAGGGTGCTCCGCTTTGAATGGATCGAGCCCGATGAGTCAAACGGGGCCCGGTTGCGCAGCGAAGCGAGCGCGCAGAGGGCCCCGTTCAAACTGCAAAAGGTCTAGAGTGCTCCGCTTTGAAGGAAGCGGGCCCGAGGAGTCAAACGGGGCTCGATTGCGCAGCGCAGCGAGCGCGCAGAGGGACCGATTCAAACTGCAAAAGGTATAGAGATGCTCTCCTGGGTTCACGTCACGCTGGAAGCCATCGACCCGACCGCCATCGACCGGCACCTGGAGGATCCCGCCAGCGGCGGGCGTGTTCTGTTCGAGGGGGTGGTCCGGGATCGGCACCACGATCGCCAGGTCCTCGCACTGGAATACGAGGCCTATGCCGAGATGGCTGGCGAGCAGCTCCGGGCGATCGCCGCGACGATGACCGCCCGCTGGCCGATCCGGCGCGTGGCGATCGTTCACCGCATCGGCCGGCTGCTGGTCGGCGAGACCGCGGTCGTGGTCGGCGTGGCCAGCTTGCACCGCGCCGAGGCCTTCGAGGCCTGCCGTTATGGCATCGACGCCGTCAAGCGAGACGTGCCGATCTGGAAGCACGAGCACTACGCCGACGGAACTTCACGATGGCAGGAGAATGACTGCTGATGTTGCTGCAGATCGCCAAGCTCGGCCACCCCATCCTGCGCCGCATCGCCGAGCCCTTGACCCTCGACGAACTCCGGGACCCCGACATCTCCCGTCTGATCGACGATATGATCGCCACCATGCGCGACCATGAAGGCATCGGCCTTGCCGCCCCGCAGGTCTTCGTCTCCAAGCGGATCTTGATCGTCGAGCTCCGGCCCACCCCCCGCACACCGGGGGCTCCTGCGCTCCCGCTCAAGGTGATGATCAACCCGGAGATCACCATCCGCTCCGAAAACACCCTCGCGGTCTGGGAAGGCTGCCTTTCGGTGGACAACCTTCGCGGCCTCGTGCGCCGTCCCTCGGCCATCACGGTCCAGTATTCCGACCGTCAGGGCGATGAACGCACGCTCGACCTCGACGGCCTGGCCGCGGTCATCGTGCAGCACGAGACGGATCACCTGGACGGCCAGCTCTTTCTCGATCGCATGGACGACATGACCCGGCTCGCGCATCAGCGGGAGTTCGAACGCTTCTGGCAGACTCCGCTGCCCCAGTTCGCCGATTGATCGAACCGCAACAGGTGCCAGCGTCCGGTGGCACGGAATCCGGGCAGGTTCGCGAGGCCCGCTCGACCGAGGTCGGTCCAGGAACGGTAGTTCTCGGCCGATCGGGCCTGGTGTTTCCGCGCCTGGGCATCGGGACGGGGACCAGCGGATTCGCCTGCCAGAGCCGCCAATCGGGACAGCGACCCGAGGAGCTTTCCCGGATCTTGCTTGCCGCGCACGAGCTGGGGGTGTCGTGGTGGGATACTTCCGACGACTACGGAACCCACCCCCATCTGGCCATGGCCCTCGGCGTCGTCGGCCGGGAGAGCGTGCGCGTCTCCACGAAGACTCACGCTCGGACCGCCGACCAGGCCGGGCGATCGATCGCACTCGCGCTGCAGGAGCTCCGCGTCTCCTGCATCGATCTCTTCTTCCTTCATGACCTGGACTCCCCCGAGGAACTCGAGGGTCGCAGGGGAGCCCTCGAGACCCTCCTGAAGGCCAAGGCCCAGGGCCTCGTGCGGGCCATCGGCCTCTCGACGCACAACATCGACACGCTCGAGGCCTTGGTGGGCCGGCCCGAGATCGACGTCGTCATGACCAACTTCAACCGGTTCGAGGACCACATGGATGCCAGCCTCAAGGATTACACCCGGGCCCTGGAAGCCCACCATGCAGCAGGGGCCGGAGTTGCCGTGATGAAGGCCGTGGGCGAGGGACGGCTGGCCCACGTGGCCGAGGAAAGCATCCGGTGGAATCTCGAACGCCCCTTCATCCACTGCGTTCTGGTCGGGATGGAAAGCCTCGCCGAGGTTCACGCCAATGCCCGCCTGGCCGCCAGCGTGAATCGTGCGCGAACCGCGGGCGACCGACAGCCCGATCCCGAGTAGAGTACTCCCGGCTGGCAGGGCTCGAGCCTAAGGAGTCAAACGGGGCCCGGTTGCGCAGCGTAGCGACCGCGCAGAGGGACCCATTCACACTGAAAAAGATACGGGGCCCGGTTGCGCAGCGTAGCGACCGCGCAGAGGGACCCATTCACACTGAAAAAGATACGGGGCCCGGTTGCGCAGCGTAGCGACCGCGCAGAGGGACCCGTTCAACTGCAAACCGTCTATGGATAGGTCCAGACGGTCCCCACGAGAAACTCCGGGCTCGAAAGCGAGCGGCCGGCCTCGGTGCTGTAAACCCAGTCGTAGCTCACCCGGCCGAAGATGGCCGTCTGCTCGCCCAGGTCCTGCGAGACCTCGGCCGAAGTCGAAACGATCCCGTCGGTGCGGCCAGAATACCCTTCGACCAAGCCGGTCACCCGGGCCATGAGCCAGGTACCCGTGGCCCGAAATCGGCGGTTGGCTCCGATATCGACGTACGGGCCCTGGTAGCCCAGGGAGCTGTCGGCCGCCAGGCTCCAGTCGTAGCCGATATCCGAAGCGCCCACGACCGCAAAGGGCAGCGGCCGTTCGATTCCGCCCGAGACATCGTGCCCGGAGTCGCCCTGGAAATCCTCCCGGAAGCTGTACGTCAGAATGGCATCGATATCGCCGGGAAGATCCACGGCCTTACCCTGGAACGAGGCCGACCCGAAGAACCCGCTAAGGGCCGGGTAGTCGACATATCGCTGACCCGCCACGTCGACGACACAGAGTGCCGAAAGCCAGTCGTCGACATCCAGATTGACGCCCCCACCGGCAACCAGCCCGCCGTGCCAGTCCGCCGGCCCCTTCGTGTAGACCGTGTTCCAGGGCGAGATCGCCACATCGGAGTGGCCCGAGATGTTCCCATCGTATGCACCGACGGCGGCCACCTGGGTGAAAGGCTGGACATCCGCGGCCTGGCAGGGGCCGGCAGAAAGCAGCCACGCCATGACGACGGCGAGCGTGGCTGCGTCAGCTGGCCCCGGCCCGAACTTATCTGGTTTGGCGGACACCGGTCCCCTGCGGCAGTGACTCCGTATGCTCGCCTTGACTCGACACCGGCTCCACCTGGGACGGGCTCGTTCCGGTGAGTGGACTGGTAGCGCCGGTGAGTGGACTGGTGGCGCCGTCGCGCGGCTCCGTGGCCTGCACGGGGCCAGGCAGCCCGGATGTTGCACCGCCCTGGACCGGCACTCTCGCCATCGGCCGGCCATTCGGAAGGACCACGCCAGCCGGACGCTCCATCCGCTCGACGGAAAGATCGCCAACGGGCCCCGGACCTCCCATCATCGACGGCCCGGGCCCGGTCCGGAAGAGGCCCATCGGCGCATTCTGGGCAGGGAAGCCACGGCGGCCGACCATGCCGCGGCCAGGCCCGGCCCGCCGGAACACCAACGGGTTGGAGCCCCGCTGCAGGTCCATCGCGCCGAGCCTGCCCGCGTCCCACTCCGCTTCGGATCGCTGCTCGGCGTCCGGGCGGTGCCACTGCAGCGCATGCGGACCGATCGGCCCGGCTCCCGGACGGGTCGTTCCAGCTCCGGGAATGCCCGGACGCGCCGGCATCTGGCCGGCAAGCCCAGGGCTGGCCCCGCCCGCTGGTGGCCGGAGCTGTCCGGGCCCGCCCACCGTATCCCGCGCCGCGTCAGTCCCGCCGAGGGCCTCGGAGGCTCGTGCAACCGGAGCGCCACCGGAGGGTGCCGGGCCGCCCGATCGATCGGCCCGGACCATCCCCGGAGCCTCGCCCGGAGCGCGCCTGGCGTTGCGGGCCTCATCTCGGCCGAGCGGCCGGCCCGGAGCTGCGCTCATCCCCTTCATGAGCGGGAGCGCTCGCTCGAGGAACGCCCGACCTTGATCCAGCAAAACGGGATTGGCCTGCAGCACCGACCCCAGCATCCCGTGGTCGACGCCCACCGAGAAGCCGCCGTTGACCATCGCACTCGCCCCGGAGAGGGCCTGGACCACCACATGGCCCTCGAGGACCGTCACGTTGCTCTCGGCCGACGAAACCCCGACCGACAGGGTCGTCCCCCGGATCATGGCCACCGCGTCGGGTGCCCGGATCTCGCGGGGCAAACCGAGCACGTGCAGGAAGTGCGACCAGATCCGGCCGGCGGTGACCGAAAGCTGGGAATCGCTCGTGATGTCGAGCGTGGTCAGGGGGTAAAGCTTCGTGACGGCCCCCCGGTCCCGGATCGTGGCGTAGGCCTTGTCGCCGGTTCGAATGGCATCGCCCGGGTCCAGCTCGGTGCCGACCTTCGCCGGGCTCCAGACCCTGGCATGTCGGTACTCGACCGGACCGACGACCCGCAACACCTGGGCAAAATCCGCCGCGCGAGCCACCGGAGCCGTGGCCAGCAGCCCGGCGATCGCCAGGACTGCGGGGCGGACCTGGCGCCAGCCGCCAGGCCCCCGGCCGCAAACGCTCGCCGTCCGCCTGAGAATCGATTCGCTCATCGCCACCGTCTCCCCTCAGAGCTTGCAGTCTTCGAGAGCCAGGAGCCGAAGCTGCAAGGCTTTCAGCACGGCCCCGGTACGAGATGAAACCCCGAGCTTGCCATAGACATTGGCCAGGTGCTGCTGCACGGTGCGGTCCGAGATGGCAAGCCGAGTCGCGATCTGCTTGTTGGCAAGATCCTTGGCTACTTCCTTCAGAACCTCGATCTCACGTTCCGACAGGGACTCCTGAAGGTCCAGAACCTCGCGGGCTCCGGAAGTCTCGGAAACCCCGCCGACGAGAACTCGCGTGACCTCGGGCTGCAAGACCGCAGGCTTGCGCTGCTCGACCAACCGGACCGCCTCGATGAGCAACTCGTCCGGGGCCGTCTTGAGGAGGTATCCCAGTGCGCCCGCGCGCAAGGCGCCGAGGATCTGATCGTCCTCGCCACCCGCAGACAGGATCAGGACCCCGGGGCCACCGGGCACGGCCGAAAGGCGGCGGGTAGCCTCGACGCCGTCCAGCACGGGCATGGATACGTCCATGATCAGCACGTCAGGCCTCAACCGGTCCGACAGCTCGATCGCCTCGGCGCCGTTGGATCCCTCGCCCACGACCTCGAGGTCCGGCGCATCTGCGAGAATTTCGCAGGTCCCGCGACGGACTATCGGGTGATCGTCGACGACGAGAACTCGGATCATCGGAGCTCCCCAGGGGGAGACGCAAACCACGACGCGCTCCTGGCCCTATTCTACCGCGCCAGGCCCCTGCCATGACCAGCCGATCGGCGAAATCGGGCTACGCCATTTTGCCGAGCCCCGGAGACCAGCACTGGCCGGGATCCTGGCGTCGGGTACCCGAGTGCCGACCAACACCTTGCGACCGGAGGCTGCGGACATCCGATCGCGGCCGGATCCGCTACGCTGTCGTCATGGTTCCGTCAGCCCTCCGCCCGCTCGACATTCGCCCCTTCCCCGAGGATCCCGCTCGGCTCGTCGTCATCGACCCCCTGGAACTGCAGCCCGACCCCGTTGCCGTACCGCTCGCTTTCCTCGCCATAGCCCGGCATTTCGACGGCGTCAGTACGGTCGAAGCTATCGCCAGGAGCCTTGGCCGAGAGGGCCAGGCCGTCTCGGCGCAGACGGTGACGCTCGTGGCCGAGCAGCTGGCCGAGTTCCAGCTCCTGGCAGACGCCCGGGTCCTCGAGAAGATCGGGCTCCTGGAACGCCGGGCGCTCTCGGAACCCCGGCCAGCGCGGCTGGCCGGGAAGTGCTATCCGGAGGTAGGTCTGGAAACGGCCCGCTGGATCGACGGACTCCTCGCGCAGGTAACCGCCCCATCTCGACGCAGCGAGCAGCTAGCCGGATTCGTGCTCCCGCACATCGATCCGCGCCTGGGCGGCGCCACCTATGCTCATGGCTACCGTTCCCTGGTGGACGCCGCGCCCGCGGATGTCTACGTCGTGCTGGGCATCGGCCACGCCGGTCTCAAGCACGGGCTCTCCCTGGCGCCCGTCGATTTCGCCACCCCGCTGGGCCCCGTGCCGGCTGATCGAGAGATCTGCGCTGAGCTCGTCGGCCGACTGGGCGACTGGATCCTGGCGGATCAACTGGTCCAGCAGCGCGAGCACAGCGTCGAGTTTCAGGCCGTCTTCCTCCGCCACCTGGCGCGGGCGCCCTTCACCATGGTGCCCCTCTTGACGGCCTTCGGCCCCGACTCCGTGCAGCGCCTTCGCCCGGTCCTGAAGATCCTCCGCGACGTGCTCGCCGAATCGGGAAAGCGCGTCACGGTCGTGGCCAGCGTCGATTTCTCGCATATCGGGCCCATGTACGGCGATCGCCAGGCCGCCGGGCCCATGCTGGATCGCATCGAAGACCGCGACCGCTCGGCCATCGACCGCCTGGTCCTGGCAGACGACGCCGGCTTCTGGAGCGCCATTCACGCCGACGGCAACTCGACGCGCATCTGCGGGCACTCGAGCGTCTGGTCCATGCTCCAGCTCGTCGGGCCCAAGGGGGGGACGCTGCTCGATTACAACCATGCCGTGATGGATCAAGAAGACAGCCGCGTCACCTTCGCGGCCATGAGTTTCTTTGCCTGAAGCGCCAGGTTGCCGTCAGCTCCGGATACGCCCCGGCCCCTGGATGCGAGAGAGGCCCGAAAGGCGAAGGTATCGCCCCGGGCCCCTGGCTGAAGGTCGCCTGGTTACTTGCGCTTGGGAAGGAGGTCGGCCCAGTTGGATCCCAGATCCGAAAAGAACTTGTGCGCGTCCAGGACCTCGTCCGGCGAGATGGCGGGAAGGCCGGCAAAGCGCTCTTCTTCCCGCCGGGACGAGAAGATCGACCGGCTACGGGTGTTGTAGCCCTGGGCCGGAGCGGGCAGCTCACCGCGATCGCGCCCGGCCTGCGCCTCGACGCTCTCGTACTCCACGCCGACGATCGCCACACCGGCGGGCTGGTTGCAAGCCGTGCAGTGGACCTTGACGACCCAGTAGTCCTTCTCCTCTCGCAAGAGCTTGACTCCATCCGGGGTGAAAGCCTCATTGCAATGAGCGCAGCGCAGCTTCTTGAAGTGCTCCTGAACGACCGAGAAGTTCTTCATAGCCAACCTCTTCGACTTGCGACCCCGCCCCCCGCGGACGGGACCGCTACCCAACCCCATGTACCCTGCGAAACGGAAACCTATATCAGGAAGTTGATAAATCTACTTTTCCGTATGTTGCTTCTCGATGACCACCAGGGACCTGCTACCGTGCCCCTCCGGGAGCTCGAAGCCGACCGCCTCGGGCCGGGCCCCGCCCGACCGCGCCATCGCGATCTGGGCAGCTTCGACCTCTTCGTCGGCCCGGGGACCCTTCGGTAGAACCGCCCGCCCCCCCGGCTTCACGAACGGGAGCGTCCAGCCCGCCAGCCGCCCCAGATCCGCCACCGCCCTTGCCGTCACCACATCATACCGACCAAGTTCATCCCGTGGAGCCTCCTCGGCGCGCCCCCACCGGGCCTGGACCCGCTCGGCAAGACCGAGCTGCACGATCGCGTGGGCCAGGAACTCGGCCTTCTTCCGCCGGGCCTCGAGCAGTATTCCGTGCCAGCGAGGACAGGCAAGTAGAACCGGAATCCCGGGGAACCCGGCGCCGGAACCGACATCCAGCAGGGTGACGGCCCGCTCTCGCCAGGGCAAGGGAACGCCTTGAAGGGTAGCCAGGGAATCGACGAAGTGCTTGACGACAACTTCACGCTCCCCGGTGATCCGAGTCAGATTGAAAGCCTCGTTGCCCTCGAGCAGAAGCTCGTGATAGCGCCGAAAACTCTCGACCTGTTCTACCGAAAGGCTCACCTGATAAGCCTTAGCAGACTCTACTAGTAGCTCCCACGGCGTAATCAGAGTGTTCCAAGCCTCCCGGCACAGGCCTTATACCCGTCCACTATCCCGACTATGCGCCGGGCGGAACAAATGATCGTTAAGTTTGACGTCACAATTGACCGCCAGACGATCGTGGGTTTTTCACGAAAAGTCTGGCGATCGACATGCTTGCACCCAGGCTTGTCGGCCCCGAGATAGCCGCACGGAGATCGGCTCGTCCCTCTATCCGAGGTACCCGATGCGGATCACGTCCAACCTGAGTGCATCTGGCCCCTGGGCCAGTCCGTTCAGACAATCGCCAAGCAGGGTTTGCATCACGTCCTCCAGGGTCCGGCAGAGCCGGGTCATCTCCCAGTCATCGTTGCCGATCGGAAGGTGCAGCTGCCAGCTCGAATCCTCGCCCAAGGCCAGGCGAGCGTGCCGCTTGGAGGACTTGCCTTCGAAGCTGTAGATCGTGAGGAAATTCCGGTACTTCTTTACCCGTAGATGCGAAAGCTCCGCTTTGGCCTCGATCTGCCCGATGACGTCGATCGCGATCTGGACATCGATAATGGGCGCGTTTATAGGCATCGTCCCCTCCCGTTCAACGACTTGCATAACTACGGCGCGTAACAATCTAGCATCATACTACCGAGGGAAACTACTGGAAGACCACGCCACGACCGAAGAAGTTTCATTAAATCTTTCACCATAGGCTCACGACAACCTCGCGCATCCCGCCCAGGCCCCGATGCATCGGCGACCCGGGCGTTGTCGTGACCGATCCGGTACAACGCATCACGCAGAAGTGGCAACATCTCGGGCAAGATCCGGGGGGCTCGCCCGACCGGCCGCACCTGTGCTTGGACACCGGCCACCGGCGCCGGGAAGTCTGGTAGACTGAAGCTCCTCACTCCGGGGGAGTGGCGGAATGGCAGACGCACCTGACTCAAAATCAGGCGCCGCAAGGCGTGGGGGTTCAAGTCCCCCCTCCCCCACTACGCGGCAGGATGCGGGTTTCGGCCCGGGTACCGGCGAGGCCGGTCCTGCCTTCCATGCCTGGCCCGTTGTATGCTTTGCACATGTCCGTGCCGCAGCATCTCTGGAGCCTGGTCGCTCCGGCCTGGATCCCCGGGACGCCGCTGCTCCAGATCGTCTTCCGGACGCTCGTCGTGTACGGCTTCCTCATCGCGGTTTTCCGGCTCCTCGGCCGCCGTTCGATGGGGCAGATGAACGTCTTCGATCTGGCCCTCATCCTGGTGATTTCCAACGCCGTCCAGAACGCGATGGTGGGCCCGGACACGAGCCTGAGCGGGGGCTTGATCGCCGCCCTGACGCTGATCATCGTCAACTGGATCGTTTCGCTGATCGAGTCCCGCTCGGCGCGGGCACGGCGGCTGCTCGAGGGTAGCCCCGTCCTCCTCATCCACGACGGCAACTGGCTCCACGAGAATATGAGGCGAGAGCGCGTGAACGTGGAGGAGATCAAGCAGGCGATGCGCGAGCATGGCGTGGACGATCCCTCCGGGGTCAAGCTCGCGGTCCTCGAACTCGACGGCTCGATCAGCATCGTTCCCACCGGCACCGAGGTGAAGCGAGCCCATCGGGTGGTCAAGACCATTCACCATCCCGGCTGAACCCATACAGGGCGCACCCGGTTTGCAGGGATCGGCCCCGAGGCGGCAAACGGGGCCCGTGACTTTTCCGCCAAGATGCGAGCGACCATGCCGGGGACGGCACGGCCATCACTCGAGGATCGTGCTGCCGGTAGCCATCTGGTAGGTGTAGTCGAACCCGATCTCGGGCCCCTGGGCACTGGGACCTGTCGAGGTGACGCGGAGCTTCCCGTAGCAACTGGCCGTTGCCGGCGGAACCGTGACCTGGAAGGCGACGACGCTTCCGGAGGCGATCGCCAGATAGGGCTGGGGGCCGCCCGGAAATCCCCAGCCGGACGTCGGCGCGACCGCAAGCGCGGCGTAACCCACCGCGGTCTCGTCCTGGAAGTACACGACGACGGGCCGGGACAGGGACGTGCGCTGGGCGACGAAGTAGTTGCCCGCACCGCCGCCGCCAGCGCCATCGGCCTCGAAGTCGACCTGCCCGAAGTCGGAGGTGGCCGGCAGGTCCTCGAAGGTCCCGGTGGGGAAGTCGAAGTTGTAGGTGTGGAAGAAAACGCCCGCGTTCCAGTCGGCGTGCAGGGGATGGGTGATGCCGGTACGGGTGACCAGGTCCGAAGGCTGCGGCGTCGCTGACGGTGCGAGCGCGGGTCGATTCGGCGCAGCGGCCGGTGACCGGACGCTGCAGGCAGCGGCCAGCACGACGAGCGCGGTGGCGAAGAAAAGGGATCGCGACATGGGACGCAGGCCTTGTACCCGGGAAGTGTTGCTAATTGTGAGCGCGGCCACCTCGGGCGGGATCCACCGCTTGTTATCATTGGCCCCGGTCGCGCCGCCCCGGAGAGACACGCATGAATGCCCGCAGGTTCGCCAGACTTCAGGCCTCGTTTGCAGACCAGCCTGACATCCACGCCGAGATCGCCGTTCTGCTCGCGGCCCTGGAGCCCGAGCCGAAGCGGGAGCTCCCGGTGTTGCCTGTTGCCGCTGCGGTCGCGGTGATCGTGGGATCCGCTGGCCAGGCCCTCGCCGAGCAAGCCCAGCACGTCGTCGTGGCAGGGGAATCCCTGTATCGCATCGCAGCCAGGGATCTCGGCTCGGGGAGTCGGTGGCCGGAGATCGCCCGACTGAACCACCTGACCGATCCTGCGCGCATCATGGTGGGTCAGGTTTTGCAGCTGCCGGCCCTGAGCGCCGGCGCAACGTCTTTGGGTCGGGCCGCCGGGCCAGCGGCGGCCGCCTCCCGGTTTCCCGTCGAGATCGTCCCGGCCGGAGTGGTGGTCGAGCGTCTGCCCGGGAGATCGCAGGCCGAACTTCCCGCGCAGGTTCGCCCGACGTCGCCGAGCCGCGACACGTCCGCGGCGAACGACTTCCAGCTACAGCCGGTCCTCTCGGTACCGGGGCCGGCCAGCGCGCCAGGGCCGCACCGGAGCCTCGGCTGGACGGGCCTCGACGGCCTGGCGTTCCTTGCCGGAGCTGCCGCCAGCTTGCGCCTGCTCGGTCGCAGCTGGAGGCGTCAGCCCGCTCCCACGCTGCGGATCGTGACGGCTCCGGTGGTCGAGGAAACCGTGTCCAGCAGCTTCTGGACCACCCCCCCTGGAAGCTGGGACCTACAGAACCTCACGGCATCCGCGAGCTGACGGCGGGCCCGGCTTGCGGGCGCTTGCCGCGATGTGCCGGCACGGGTAACCTCTTGAAGGTCTCCCGGATGTCCTACTGAGGTACGTTTGGCTCGAATCCTGGTCGTCGAGGACGAAAAGGACCTGCTGCTCGTTCTTGCTTACAACCTGCGCCAGGAGGGCCACGAGGTGCTGACGGCGACGGGTGGCCACGAGGGTTTACGCCTGGCCATACAATCCCATCCGGACGCCATCTTGCTCGACCTGATGCTCCCCGATCTCGACGGCGCCGAGGTCTGCCAGCGCCTCAAGCTGGACGGCACGACGGCCGGGATCCCGATCCTGATGCTCACCGCCAGGGGCCAGGAAGCCGACCGGATCGCGGGCTTCGAGCTCGGAGCCGAGGACTACGTCGTCAAGCCGTTCAGCGTCAAGGAACTCCTCTTGCGAATCGGCGTCATTCTCAAGCGGCAGCCCCTGCCGGAGGCCCGTACGGCGAGCTTCGTGCCTTTCGGCCTCCTGGCGATCGACGCCGAAGCCCACCGGGTCTGGGTCGACCGCGATGAGATCGAACTCACGGCGCTCGAGTTCCGGCTGCTCTGCACGCTCTTCGACCGCAGGGATCGCGTCCAGACCCGCGAGAGGCTCCTCGACGACGTCTGGGGCTTTCAGGGCGAGATGACGCTCCGCACGGTGGACACGCACATCAAGCGGCTCCGCGAGAAGCTCGGACCGGCCTGCGATTACGTCCAGACGGTCCGCGGGGTCGGATACCGGTTCGTCGCGTCGCCGGACCTCTAGCTGGTGGCCGCCGTCTTGACGCTCGTACCGGCCCTGGCGGGTCTCCTGGCCGGTGGCCTGCTCGCGGGCTCGCTCGGGGGGCAGCGCCACCGCGCGCAGGCCCGGGAGATCGCCCGACTGCACGCCGAGGTCGGCGCGCTCAAGGATGCCTGCGCCCGGCTCGAGCCGGAACGCGACCGCCTTCGCGACATTCTTGCGGCCATGCAAGAGGGCATTCTCGCCCTGGATGCCGGCGGCCGGATCGTGCTGGCCAACCGGGCATTCCGGGAGATGTTCGACATCACCGGAGAGCCCTCCGAGCGCCTCCCGATCGAGGCCGTGTCCCACCCGGGCTTCGAAGAGCTGCTCGCCCGCGGGTGGGGGGCCCAGGCGGCGGTCTCGGGGGAAATCGAGCTCATCCTCCCCTCCGGCCCCTGCCGGCGCCTCCTCGTCCACGCGACCGGCCTGGCCGGGCGCGGGTTGGTCGCCGTGTGCGTGGACGTCTCGGAGTTGCGCCGGCTGGAGGTCGTACGCCGGGATTTCGTCGCCAACGTCTCGCACGAACTCAGAACCCCCCTGGCAACCATTCTTTCGGCGACGGAGACGCTGGACCAGGCCCTGGGCCGCGATCCCGAGATGGCCGTCACGCTGGCCGACGCCATCGGTCGCAATGCCAAGCGCATGGAGCGGCTCGTGGAGGACTTGCTCGACCTTTCCCGTATCGAATCCCGGCAGCATCGGCTGCCGGTCTCGCGCATCGAACTGGCGGGAGAGATCCGCCGCGTGGCGGCCCAGTTCAAGGAGATGGCCGCCGCCAAGGGGATCGCGATCAAGGCCGAGCCCTCGCCGTTCCTCCCGCCGGCACTGGCCGACGCGGGCGCCCTCGAACAGGTTCTTTCCAATCTCCTGGAGAACGCCGTAAAGTACAGCTCCGAAGGCGGAGCGATCGCCGTGAGAGCCCACCCGGAGGGACGCATGGTCCAGGTCTCGATCTCGGACTCGGGGCCCGGCATCGAGGCGAGGCACCTGCCCCGCCTCTTCGAAAGGTTCTACCGGGTGGATGCGGGTCGCTCGCGCGAGGTGGGGGGGACGGGCCTCGGGCTGGCGATCGTCAAGCACCTCGTCGAGGCCATGGGAGGCACGACGAGCGTGGAGAGCACGGTGGGTAGGGGCAGCACCTTCCGGTTCACGCTGCCGCGCGAGGTCCCAGGAGATGCGCGCCCCGCGCTTTCCCGGGCGTCCGACACCCCGACCGGCAAGCCTCCGGCCCTCGGTATCGGAGAGAACGAGGTTGGTGAAAACCGCTGAACTGAACGGGCTGTCACAGGATCGTCACCGAAGGTCCGTAGGCTGAGGATGTCTCCCTTCGAGAGGATACTCATCCGCATGTCAGTCCCTTCACTCGCAGAACCCCGTCGCGCAGTCGTGCGCGATGTCGTCCCGCCCCCGTCTCGCTCGACCGCCCTGGAGGCTTTCGACGAGGCCGGGGTCGCCCGGTTTCACTGGAAGGCAGTCCTGACGTCGGGAATGGGCTTCTTTACCGACGCCTACGACCTCTTCATCATCGGAACGGTCACCGCCATCCTCGCGCCCCTGTGGCATCTTTCGACCGTCGAGCTCTCGGTTCTCAACGCAACGGCCCTGGCGGCTTCGGTCCTGGGAGCGCTGCTCTTCGGCCGCCTCATGGATCGCTTCGGCCGCAAGCCGATCTACGGGACGGAGCTCCTGCTGCTGGTCAGCGGCGCGATTCTCTCGGCATTCGCCCCCTCGTTCGGCCTCCTGCTCCTGGCCCGGATCATCGTGGGAATCGGCGTGGGTGGTGACTATCCAACCAGCGCCGTCATCATGTCCGAGTACGCCAACCGCTCGCGGCGCGGCTTCCTGGTCACGATGGTCTTCGCGATGCAAGGGCTGGGCCTGCTCGCCGGTCCCCTGGTGGCCTCGGCCTTCCTGGCTTCGGGGCTTCCCCACGAGATGATCTGGCGGCTCATGCTCGGTCTGGGCGCCCTTCCCGCGGCCTCGGTCTTCTACCTCCGGCGCACGCTGCCGGAGCCCCCGCGCTATCTGGTGGCCAGCGGGCGCGCCGCGGAAGCTCGCACCGTCGTCACGGGTCTCACGGGCAAGGATGTCGCGGAAGACGGCTCGTTCGCTCGCCAGAGCCTGCTCCGGCAGCCCTTCCTGCTCCGGCTCGTGGGTACGGCGGGCTGCTGGTTCCTCGTCGACGTGGCGTTCTACGGCAACGGCGTCTCGCAGCAGCTCATCTTGCGCCAGATGCTCCCGCACGCGAGTCTCCTCGGCACGACCTTGATCTCTGCTGGAATCTTCGCCATCGCGGCGGTTCCAGGCTACTTCGTCGCGGCCTTCTTGATGGACAAGATGGGTCGCAAGGCCATCCAGAGCCTGGGATTCGTCGTCATGGCCCTGGCCTACGGCGCGATGTTCATGGCACCGGGAATCCTCGGGGATCTGCCGCTCTTCGTGGGTCTCTACATGCTCAGCTTCTTCTTCATCGAGTTCGGTCCCAACACGACGACCTTCCTGCTTCCGACCGAGGCCTTCCCGACCAGCGTGCGGGGTATGGGGCATGGCATCTCGGCAGCCTCGGGCAAGATCGGCGCAGCGCTCGGAGCCTTCATGATGCCGCTGGTCCTGCAGGCCGTGGGATTGCCGACCACGATGGGCATGCTCGCCCTCGTCTCCCTGGCTGGAGCCGTGCTGACGGCGATCGCGATTCCCGAAATGAGCCAGCGCTCCCTGGGATTGCTCGAAAAACTCGCAGAACCGAAGCCCGGCCCCATCCACCTGCGGGCGTGACCGGTCGCGCAGGCAGGGCTCTGATCACCTCGGCAGCCGCGGCTCCGCCTCGGCTGTCGAGGATCCATCACAGGGCGGCAGATCGGCTCGCCCGGAGCCGGTCTGCTCGGGCCAGGGGCCCATCGCGAGACGCCATTCGCCACGCATGAAGGCCATCGCCGGAAGCGCCAGGACGAAGATCAGGCCCGTCCCCCACAGCCTCAGCGCGAACATCAAGCTGATGGCCTTGGCGTAGGGCATCCCGGTGGCGGCCAGGGCGCCGGCTCCCGAGAGCTCGGCGAACCCCAGCTGCACGGGGACCGGTAGCATGAGGGGCAAGAGGATCGAGATCGCCGCGATCGGAATCGACTCGACCAGGGCCAAGGGGAAGTTCGCCGGACTTCCCCGGGAGACGACCCATAGCTCGAGGCAGTGGGCCAGGAGATAGACGGCGGTGAGGCCCAGCAGCTCGATCCAGAGTACGGGATGCCAGACCGAGCGGAGCCCCTCGTAGAGCAGCTCGAGCTCGCGCAGGACCTGGCATAGCAGCGGGTGGCGTCCGCGCGACCAGGCCTCCAGTTGACCGACCAGGCCCGATCTCCAGAGCACCAGCAGGATCACGACCCAGGCTCCGGAGACCCCCAGGAGCGCGGGGCGAAGCCAGGTCCAGCCAGCTATGCCAAAGCCAAGTACCAGCCCCATGCAGACGGCGGCCTCCATCCCCACCATGACCAGGGACGTGGCGACGCCCTTTTCCGCCCGGTGCCCCGAAAACTTCCCCAGCAGGTAATTCTGGAAGTAGATGCCGCCGGGGAGCACCTTGGTGGTCTCGCCCCCGAGGTAGGCAAAAAAGATGGCCATCGGGCTCGCGGTGATCCCGGCTTTCCGGACCAGCCAGTACCAGACCATCCCCTTGGCCACGAGGAACACGGCCGTCAAGCCGACCATCTCGGCAATGGCCAGTCCCGGAAGGACGATCGCGATCCGCAGCGTCTTGAGATCGGCGACCCCCAGCAGAAAAGCCACCAGGCCCGCGCTGAAAATGGCCGGGACGATGATGCGGGCCGGGCCCTGGCGCAGTCGACGCGGATCCAGCCAGGTCGGCCAGGCCGCCACGTCCCTAAGCTCCCAGCTTGAAGGCAAGGGCCCTGGCCAGGGCCTTGCCCGCCCCGACCAGATGCCCGAAATCGGCCCGATACTCCCGCTGCTCGAAGGAAGTGTCGAGGCCAGCCCGGGAGTCGGCGGCGATCGCCCAGGCCCGGAACTCGAAGCTCGCCGGGTCGAGCTGACACGCCTTGCCGAGTTCGCTGCGCGCCTGGCGCAGGTCCCCCCCCATCAGCACGGGGGCCAGCAGATAAAAGCGGCCGAGGGCGTAGCGGATATCCGCTGAATCCGGAGCCAGCCTGACGGCCCCGCGCAAGGTTGGCAGGACCGATGCCCCGTACGCCAGCAGAGCGAGGAGGCCGCGCTTCTGGATCCCCAGGCCCTTGATCTCCAGTTCCAGGAACCGCAGGCGACCGACCAGGCGCGCTGGCAAGCCATCGTGCCGCGAGAGCTTCCGGACCATCTCACTCGCCAGCTCGGCCTTCCCCTCGCACACCAGGACCTCGGCAAGGTTGAAGGCGGCATCGAGATCCTCAGGACGCCGGGATAGCGCGTCGCGGCACAGACGCTCGGCTTCTGCATAGTTTTCGAGGTCCTCGTCCATCCGGGCCAACGCCAGCAGGAGCTCGGGGTCGTCGCCCACCAGCTGCCGGGCGGCCTGCAACCGCAACGCCGCCCGGTCGGGAAGATGCCGCCGAGCCAGCGCCTGGGCGTCCAGAAGCGCCCGAGCCACAAAATCCGAGCGCCCGGTCCCCTCGACGGGCCCACCCTGGACCAGCAGTGCCAGGAGGACGATCGCGCCGGCCTTCGCCAGCTCCAGGGCAGCCCTTCGCGGCCGGCCCGGAAAAGAACGGCTCGGTGGAGCCAGGCAACCGGATCGACCGGATGCCACTCGTCTCGAATGCGCCTGTTCGTCTCGCATGGCATGCCGCTTCTCGCCCTGGCCCAGCATGGACGGCTCCGGGCCGCGTTGACTCTCGAAATCGGAAGGCTTTGTTCGTCGAGATCGCTGAACCGAACGCGCTTGGTTCTTCGGCGGCGGCGAGCTTATTGCCCGAACCGACGCCGTCTGCGGGCCCCAGGTCCACCGCCCCCGCAAGGCCGGCCTGATATGCGTTCGATGCTCTTGCTCGACGTCTTCGGGTGGTCGTGCGTTTGGCCTCAAAAGGGATTAGACTGAATCGCATGCCGCATGATCCAGGTGCCTACTCCCTCTCGGCGGTCGGTCCCCAAGTTGCCGAGTTCGAACGCGAAGCCGGCTACCGCGCTGTCTTCGAGCGCTCCAGCGAGGCCATCTACATCGCCGATCTGGACACCTGGCGTCTACTCTCGACCAACCCAGCCTTCACGCGACTTTGCGGTTTCAGCGAGGAAGACCTGCCGGGGCTCGCGCTCTCGGATTTCGTCGCCCACGATCCGGAGGGCATCCGGAGTAACATCGAAATTTGCCGCGCCACCGGAGCCCTGGACCTCGGCGTGAGGCGCTGGCGGTGCAAAGATGGACATATTCGCTTCATGGACATCTTCATCACGCTGATTCCTCATGGCAAGCAACAGGCGCTGTGCGTGATCGGACACGATGTCACGGAGCGTATCCGGGCCGAACGCCAGCTCGGGCAGGATCGGGCCAGGCTAGAGCGGCAAAACCGACAGCTCGCTCTGATCCAGGCCATCAATCAGGCGATCAGCGCCAATCTTTCCCTGGGCGATCTGCTCGCCACCTTGGGCCGCGAACTCGGCTCGTTGTTCCCCCTGCACGCCGTGACGGTGCTCAAGCACGCCGCGGCCGGCGACCTCTGCGTGGAGGCCAACTGGCCGGACGCATCCAGCGCGCTCGTCGGCAAGAGCATCCCGCCCCCCGCCCCCGACCGCACCTACCTCCTCGAACTCACCCAGCCGCTCATTCTCGACCCCGAACGGGTGCAGACCATCGCCCAGGAGCGCACGGAAATCTTCGACGCCGCAGTCCGCAGCCTCATGTTCGTCCCCCTTTTCATCCGGGAGCAGCGCTACGGGTTCCTGGTGCTCTCATCCCACGCGCCCGGGGCATTTCGGCCCGAGGCCGCGGCCCTGCTCGACCTCCTGGCGGCCCAGGTCGGCGTCGCGCTGGCCAACATCGAGGCGGTTCGTGCCCTCGAGGATCTGGCCCGCCTCAAGAGCGAGTTCGTGGCGATCGCCTCTCACGAACTCCGCACCCCGGTCGCGGTGGCTCGCGGATACGCCAAGATGCTGTCCTCGCCGGAGTTCTCGCTCAACGATGCCGAGCGCCAGACCTTTTCCCGGCGGGTCTGCGATGCCGTCGAGCGGCTGGGCACCCTCGTCGAGGACCTTCTCGACCTGTCCCGCCTCGAGTCCGGCAACCTCGAACTCGACCTCCAGGCCATCTCGGTCCTGGCAGCGCTCGACGACGTCCTGCCCCTCCTCGCGGAGCGCTATCCCCACCGCGATCCGGTCTCCCAGGGGGATGACGCCATGGTCGTGGCCGATCCGGTGGCCCTCGAGCGCGTCCTCCTCAATCTCCTGGACAATGCCTTCAAGTACGGTCCCGCCCAGGGGCGGCCCGAGATCGGGTGGCGCCCGGCCGCGAATCCCGGCATGCTCCGCATCCAGGTCACCAACCTCGGCGAGCCGATCTCGGCCGACGATGCGGCGCACCTGTTCCAGCGATTCAGCCGCTTGCCGCGCCACAAGGGGATATCCGGCTCGGGCATCGGCCTTTTCGCATCGCAAGCCGCCATCAAGAAGATGAACGGCCAGATGGGCGTCGAGAGCCCCGATGGGCGCGTCACGTTCTGGTTCGAACTCCCCACGGCCGCCCCTGAGGCCGAGGGGCCGCAAAGTTAAGAAGACTGTCGGGGTCCAGTTAAATCGAGCAAGGCCCGGCCTCCACCTCCCGATAGCAGCTCCAGAGATAGAGGAGGACGAGGAATGGGTCCCATCGCCAGCACGGTCGATCGACGTCAGCTCGCGCCAGCTGGAGGCCCACGAAATCCGGCCCAGGCTAGCGCTGTGCCGGTCCGGCCGACTGCCGCCGCGGCCAGCCTGGCTTCGTCCCGCTTCGCCCGCGGGGTCGCGCAGCTCCAGGGCCGCATCCAGGCCGATCGCCAGCTCCAGCAGGTGCCCGACGCCAACGGTCTCAAGCTGCGCCCCGGCATGGAGAGCGTTTTTCTTCCCCAGAAGACCCCCACCGACAAGGGCACGGTGGTCATGTTCCACGGCTACACGGCCGGTCCATGGCAGTACACCGAGATGGCCCAGCGCTTCTACCAGGCTGGCTACAACGTTTACATCCCGCGCCTGCCCGGCCACGGCATGGAGACGGCAGACGGCACGCCCACCGGGGCCGAGATCCCCAAGTCCTACCAGGGCCAGCAGTACGACACCTTCGTGGACCAGGCCTTTGCGGACGCTTCCGCCCTCGGGGGTCCGGTCTGCGCGGTCGGTCTCTCGGGGGGAGCGGACCTCGCCCTCGACATGGCCTCCCGGCACCCCCAGGTCAAGAGCGTGGCCGCCATGTCGCCCTACCTCGGGGGCAATGGTCCCGAGGGCTGGATCTTCGACATCATGCCCGTGCTGAACAAGCTCACGTTCGGCCTCGCCGGCCGGATTCTCGACCTCATCCCTGAAGGCAAGAACATCCGCGTGCCCGGCGATCCCACGCCGCACACCGAGGGCTCTCTGGGTCAGGCGCTCGCGATGCTCGAGGTCGGGCGCAAGCTCACCAAGATCCCCTGCCCCGTGCAGTACCTGTCGACCCCGGGCGACACGCTCTCGGGTTCAACCCATATCGCACCGTTGATCCAGAATTCCGGCGGTCTGGCGCGCGATGGCTGGTTCACGTTCAGCTCCAAGCTGCACGTGCCCCATGCGATGCTCAGCCCCGAAGAAGACAAGGTCCCGGGAGCCGCACAACGGGTCTCGGACATCGTCTTCAGCTTCATCAACGCCAGCAAGCTCACCGACGCGAAGTGAGCCGCCCTCTCGGCGCTCTTGGCAGGCTGAAACGAGCCATCTGAGCCCCTGCCCCCGACGCGGCATCCGCTCAGGCAGGGTCGGGAGCATGCTGCCGGTTGGGCCGGACGGCTATCGAACACCGGGCGACCGCAACCAGTCTCCCCTCGGAATCGAGGGCACGGACATCCCAGACCCAGGTCGTCCGGCCCCGGTGCAATATCGTCGCCGTGGCCTCGACATGGCCGTCGAAAACCGTCCGCAGCAGCGATCCGTTGATCTCCTGGCCGAAGCACACCTCGGCCGGATAAGCGATCCCCCGCAGCGTGCCCATGGAGGCCAGCCCCTCCGCCATGGCCAGGATCGCCCCGCCATGAACCGCTCCGTAGGGTTGGCGGACGCGATCGGTCACCGGAAGCCGGGCCACCACACGATCCTCGGTGACCTCGATCAGCTCGATACCCAGGGTCCCCTCGAGGGTACGGTCGAGGACCAGGGAAACGGCGGGGTTCAAGGGGTCCATCGGGTCTCTCCTTGCTCGAAAGCTGTGCGGTCACGCCCCCGGGAGCGAGCGCACCGGCCGGCTCGGCGTCGTCTCGATCGACCCCAAGGTCGATACCTGCACCAAAATCAACTTAACCCATGCACGACGCGAGTCAACGCATCCGGACGGACTCGAGCCTGCGCATGACGCGCGAACTCGGCTCAGGGCGTGTCGCTCGGGCCTCGACGCGCTATACTTCGAGGATCGCCGCCGCCGCGGCGACCGGGAGGATGGTATCGGAAGATCTATGCGCGAAATTCTTGAACGGCTGGTGCACAACGCCGACGGATTCGTCGAGCTCAGGTTCCACCGGCAGGAGACCCGGGCCTTCGAGGTCGAGAAGGGGCGGGTCGAGAACTCCATCCTGTCCCAGCGGAGCGGGGTCGGCGTGCGGGTGCTGGAACAAGGCACCTGGGGCTTTGCCGCCACCAGCGACGCCAGCGAGAAGGCGATCGCTCGGGCCGTGGAACAGGCGCGCAACGCCGCCAGGGCATCGGCGACCTTCCGCAAGGCCAAGCTCTTGGGCCTCCCCGCCGCGACGATGGCCCGGGGAAGGTTTTCCGAGCCGGGCTACGACGACCTCTACCGCCAACCCCTGGAAGCCAAGATCCAGCTGGCCGAGGAGGCCGAGCGCGCCGCCCGGGCTGCCTCCCCGCTGATCGAGACGGCCCGCAGCACCTATCGCGAACTGTTCGAGGAGAAGACGATCGTCACCAGCGACGGAGCCTCGTGCGATCTCAGGCTCGTGCGGCCGGAATTCCGGGTCAACGCCGTGGCCGTGAAGAACGGCGACCGGGCGACCTTCTCGGAGATGGTCGGCGTGACCGGTGGCTGGGACTGTGCTTTCCGGGATGCCAGTAGCCAGGAGCTCGCGGTCCGCGCCTCGCGCAAGGCGGTGGACCTCGCGCAGGCTCCGTATGCCCCCGGGGGCCGGTTCAAGGTGATCCTGGCGCCCAGCATCGTCGGTCTCCTCGTCCACGAGGCGATCGGCCACACGGTCGAGGCCGACTTCGTCATGGCCGGATCGATTGCCCAGGGAAAGCTCGGCCAGCGCGTCGGCAGCGAGTTCGTCACGCTGTGCGATTCGGGCGCTTCCGAGTACTACGCGGGCGCGGGGGGCAGCATCCCCGTGGACGACGAGGGCATCCTGGCCGGGCGGACCGTCATCATCCGCGAGGGGATCCTCGAGAGCTACCTGCACAGCCGCGAGTCCGCCGCCCACTTCGGCGTGGCGCCCACCGGCAATGCCAGGGCCTGGGCCTACGCCGACGAACCACTCATCCGCATGCGGAACACCTACATCGAGCCGGGCGATACGAGCCTGGAGGAGATGATCGCCGGCATCGACGACGGCTTCCTGCTCGATGGCCCGCTCAACGGCCAGGCCGATGCGACGGGCGAGTTCATGTTCGCCGTGGCCCGGGCCCAGCGCATCAAGGCTGGCAAGCTCGCCGAGGTGGTCCGAGGCGCGACGGTCTCCGGAATCGCCTTCGACGTGCTCCGCTCGGTCGACGCCGTGTCCCGCGAGTTCAAGTGGGACATGGGGGCTGGCTACTGCGGTAAGGGCCAGCGGATGAAGGTGGATGCCGGCGGTCCTTACCTCCGCTGCGAGGTCCTCCTGGGCGGGCAGCAGCTCGGCTGATCCCGGCGTGGGCCCGAACCCGGAGCATGTCTACTTCACGGAAAGAACGATGAACACCGAGATCATGGACCTTTGCACCCAGGCCGTCGCCGCGGCGCGGAAGGCAGGTGCGGACGGCGCCGAGGCGTTTGCGACCCGCCGCAGGACCCGCGAGGTCGTCTACGAGAAGAACGACCTCAACCTCGCCCGTGCCGACGAAGAACTCGCCATCGGTATCCGGGTGCTCGCGGGCAAGAGCATGGCCTTCGTGAGCACCAACGAGCCCGCGGCCTTGGCCGAGGCCGCCCGCCAGGCCGTGGCGATCGCCCGCATCTCCCCCCCGGACGACCACAACGCCCTGCCCGAGGGCGCGGCCGTCGATCCGACCGATGGCGAACTCTACGATCCCGCGGTCGCCCAGATCGAGCCAGAGGATCTGACCCGGCTCACGGCAGCGGTGGTGGACGGGATCGCTCGAAGGGATGCCAGGGTGGCCATCGATCAGGTGCGCTTGTCGGTCGAGGAGGTCTTCGAGGCGATCGCATCCTCGAGCGGAGCCCGCGGCCAGTCCGAGGCGACGTACCTTTCGGGCTTCGTCATGGGGATGGTCAAGGAGGGCGAAGAGGTCGGATCGTTCACCTACGATGGGGCCGCCGGCAACGTGCGATCCGCCGTCACGGATGAGCTCTGGCGGGGAGTCGATCGCTTTGTCGAGAAGGCCGTCGGAGCCCTGCGCCCACGCAAGGGCCGGAGCTTCCAGGGGACCGTCCTGCTCACCCCGGATGCCGTCGGAGAGATCCTGGTCGGT
Organism: bacterium; assembly: GCA_021781555.1. Classification (GTDB taxonomy): domain Bacteria; phylum Cyanobacteriota; class Sericytochromatia; order S15B-MN24; family VGJW01; genus JAJXWQ01. The sequence goes on along the minus strand of JAJXWQ010000027.1, from coordinate 6,852 downwards.
CCACTGCTCGAGGCACTGGGGGCAGATGCGGTGCGCAAGGGTCGCAGTCCGCTGGCGGGCCGCCTGGGCGACCTCGTTGCCGCACCGGCTTTCACGCTTCGCGACCCGGGCCACCGGCTGGGCTGCTTCGGCGGCCGGACCTTCGACCGGGAGGGACTCCCGATCCGCCCCCTGGACCTCATCGGCCAGGGTGCGCTCCACACCTTCCTTTACGACTCCTACGAAGCTCGCGTCGCCGGCCGCAGCTCTACCGGTCACGCGCAAGGCGGAGCGACCAGCCCGCCGCGGCCCGGTGCGGGGATGATCGAGGTACTCCCGGGCAGCGAGCCCGCGGCGGTCCTGGAACGCGACCTGGGGCTCGCGCTACTGGTCCCGCGCTTTTCGGGGCGGGTCGAGATGGCGACGGGGGATTTCTCGGGCGTGGTCAAGGGTGGGTTCCTCCTCGAAAACGGGGAGCGCATGCCCGTGGCCGAGACCATGATCGCGGGCAACCTCTACGAAGCGCTCAAACACATCGTGGCTCTGTCGAGCGATCGCCTGCAGCTCTTCGGATCGACGCGCTTCCCCACGATCGCGATCGAAGGCATCGTCGTGACGGCCGGCTGACCCTCGGTCGGCCGGGGACGGTTCGGGCGAAATTCCTGACGGGCACCGGTTGCCGCGCGCATCGACGCCGGTAACCTCAGCGAAGCCATCGGCCAGATCGGCTACTCGAGCGGTGGCCCGCGGCTGGGCTGGCCGGGCCACCTTCCCAGCCGGGCCGGACCAACGACCCTCGGCCGGCGCGACGAACGCGGTCCTGATCCGGTTCACCCCCGCAACGCCGCTGTCTCGAGCGTTTCTTGACGCCATCCGCCCGAGCGAGCCGCGATGCTAAAATGGAATCTTGCCTGACGTGAAAATTCTAGCCTCCGGCTGCGCCGGCAGTGCCTCGAGAGGGGCCGCTGCCCCTCTCGGATGCCGCCCCGGGGGCCGCGCTGGGTTCTGGCCCGAATGACCGATCCCATCAAGGCCCTGTGGGGCCTGTTGCGCCCCTACCGCCGCCGATATCTCCTCGGCGGCGTGATCCTCCTTGGCTGCGACCTGGGGCAGCTGGTGGCGCCCTGGCTGGTCGGCGTGATCATCGACGGGCTGCGCTCCGGGCGACTGTCGATCCACCGACTGGGAATCGACGTGCTGACCCTGCTGGGCTTCGCGGTCATGGTCGCGGCCGGGCGCTATGGCTGGAGGCACTACGTCTTCGGGACCGCCCGGATGGTCGAGCGCGATCTCCGCCAGCGCCTGTACAGCCATCTCCAGTCCCTCTCGGCGTCGTTCTACAGCCACCACAAGATCGGCGACCTGATGGCCCACGCCACGAACGACGTGCTGACGGTGCGCGGCATGTGCGGAGAAGGCGTGCTCGAGTTCCTGGACCCGCTGTTCTACGTCGCCAGCACCGTGGGCGTCATGCTCTTCACGGTCGGCTGGCGCCTGACCTTGCCGAGCCTCTTGCCGCTGCCCTTCCTGACGCTGATCATCTCGGCGATCGGCCGCCAGGTATACAGCCGGTACAAGGTCGTCCAGGGCAGCTTCTCGGATCTCTCGGACCGCACCCAGGAGGCCGCCAGCGGCATCCGCGTGGTCAAGGGATTCGTGCAGGAAGACGCCATCCGGCAGCAGTTCGTGGGCGTGGCGGACTCCTACCGCCGGCGGTTCATGGGGATGGAGCGATTCGTCGCCGGCTTCGATCCCATCATCGGCTTGCTGGCCGGATCCAGCTCGGCCATCGCCCTCCTGCTGGGGGGGCGGATGGTCCAGTCCGGCAGTCTCACCCTGGGTCAGCTGGTGAGCTTCTTCGGGTACCTCAACATGCTGGTCTGGCCGATGCTTGCGATCGGATCGGCCTACAACCTGCTGCAGCGCGCAAGTGCCTCCATGAGCCGCCTTCAGGACCTCCTCCGGACGCCTCCCGACGTCGCCGATGCTCCCGGAGCCATCGATCTCCCCGATCCGGTTGGCGCCATCACGATCCGCAACCTCACGTTCGCCTATTCCCCCGATCGCCGTCCGGTCCTGTCCGGCATCGATCTCGACCTGGCAGCCGGCCAGGTGCTGGGCGTCGTGGGCCGGACCGGCAGCGGCAAGTCGACCCTCGTCTCCCTCCTGGAGAGGATTTACGACCCCCCGCCGGACACCCTCTTCGTCGACGGTGTCGACGTCCTGGAAATCAAGCTCGCGGAGCTCCGGTCGGCCATCGGCTTCGTTCCGCAGGACAGTTTCCTGTTTTCGCGCTCGGTGGAGTCCAACGTCGACTTCGCCCAGCCGGGGCGGGGGCGGGACGCCGTACTCCATGCCCTCGACCTGGCCGCCATGTCGGACGAGGCCGCGAGCCTACCCGACGGCCTGCAAACGGTGCTGGGCGAGCGCGGAGTGACGCTGTCCGGCGGCCAGAGGCAGCGCGTCAGCCTGGCGCGCGCGCTGGTGCGAGATCCGCGGATCCTGGTCCTCGATGATTGCCTGTCGGCCGTCGACGCCGCCACGGAAGCACGGATCCTCGCCTCGCTGCGCTCGTTCTCGGGATTCGGGGAGCGGCGATCGGGTGGGGAGCGGCGCACCACGATCCTCGTCGCCCACCGCCTGTCCATCGTTCGCGACGCCGACCACATCATCGTCCTCGACGGCGGTCGGATCGTCGAACGCGGTACCCATCGGCAGCTCCTGGCTCAAGCTGGCGAGTACGCCCGCATGTGGTACCAGCAGCAAGCGGAGGCGGCCCTGGCGGCCGAGGCCTGACGTCATGCACGATCTCGAAGAAGACGCCCTGGGAACGTTCTACGACCCGGCCCTGGTCCGGCGCCTCCTCGCCTATGCCCGCCCCCAGGCCCTGACGATCGTCGCCGCGGTGGGTCTGCTCGGGATCGTGACGGCCCTCCAGCTCGCCCAGCCTTACCTGCTCAAGGTAGCGATCGACCGCGACCTCGTCTCGCACCACGGCACGCTCGCGGGGTTGGCGGCGCTGGCGATCGCCTACGTCGCGGTCGGCGCTGCGGCCAGCGCGATCCTCTACGGCAACACCCTCCTGATCCAGGGGACCGCCCAGCGCATCATCCAGCGCATCCGCCAGCAGATCTTCGACCACCTGATGTCGCTGGGTCTGGCGTTCTTCGATCGCAATCCCGTGGGGCGCCTCGTCACGCGGGTCACGAACGATACCGACGCCCTGAACGAGATGTACACCAGCGTCCTGGTCAATCTCTTCCGCGACGTGTTCATCATTTCGGGGACCGTTGCGATCATGCTGCGGCTCGACTGGCACCTGGCGCTGGTCGGATTCACCATGATGCCGCTGGTCGCCCTGACGACGGTCACGGCGCAACGCCTGCTCCGCTCCATCTGGCGCGTCGTTCGCGTCCGTCTGGCCCGGCTCAACGCGACCCTGGCCGAGAACTTCTCCGGGATGCGCGTCATCCAGATCTTCAACCGCCAGGAGCACCAGCTTGGCGAGTTCGAGGCCATCAACGACGAGTATTTCCAGGCGTCCTGGTCCCAGCTCCGGATCTCCGCCATCAGCCGCCCGCTGCTCGATTTCCTCGGGCAGGTCGCACTGATGGCCACGCTGTGGTTCGGCGGCCGGCAGGCCATGGGGCATGCCGTCGAGCTGGGCACTCTCTACGCGTTCACGAGCTACCTCCGCCAGCTGTACAACCCGATCTCCGAACTCGCCGAGAAGTTCAACACCATGCAAGCGGCCATGGCATCATCCGAGCGGATCTTCATGCTGCTCGACACCCAGCCGCAGGTCCGCGATCCCGACATGGAAGTCCACGCCGCGGCAGCTCCCGAGCCACCGGTCGACATCCCCCCGGCCAGCTCGCCCGGGGGTCGGGTCGAGCTGCGCGACGTCTGGTTCGCGTACGACACTCCCGAGGATCCTGCCGAGCCGCGCTGGGTGCTCAAGAACGTCTCGCTCACGGTCGAACCGGGCCAGACCGTCGCCTTCGTGGGGCACACCGGCGCCGGGAAATCGTCCATCATGAGCCTGGTGGCGCGCTTCTACGACGTCCAGCGGGGCCAGGTGCTGGTGGACGGCAAGGATGTCCGTGACTGGCGCCAGGCCGATCTCCGGTCGAAGCTCGGTCTGGTCCTGCAAGAACCCTTCCTGTTCACCGGAAGCGTCGCCGAGAACATCCTCCTCTGGCGTGCCACCGAAGCCACCGAGACGGGCCTGGCCGGGCAAAGTTTGACGGCGGACCAGAATGCGGCTCGATTCCTGATCGAGGCCGGCGGAGACCACTTGCTGGCGGGACTGCCCGCCGGGCTGGCGACCGAGGTCGCAGAGCGAGGATCCAGCCTCTCGACCGGAGAACGGCAGCTGGTCGCCTTTGCCAGGGCCCTGGCGGCACGTCCGACCATCTTGATCCTGGACGAGGCGACCGCGAGCGTGGATTCCCACACCGAGGAAATTCTGCAAAAAGCCCTGGAACGGCGCTCTGGAGAGGTCACCACGCTCATCGTCGCGCATCGCCTGGCGACGGTGCAGCAGGCAGATCGGATCGTCGTGCTCCACAAGGGCCAGATCCGCGAGGTCGGCACCCACGCCGAGTTGCTCGCCCTGGACGGCCTCTATCGCAAGCTTTGGCTGCTCCAGGCCGACACAGAGGATAGTCGCGCTGGCAAAAGCCCCGCGGGGCTGGCGCAGGGTCAGTACGTGCGAGAGGATGGTGCGGCATGAGGGAGTGCTCAAGATGATCGAAGCGGATGCTCCGTCCCGGAGCGATTCGGCCCTGCGCATCGCCTGCGGGGTCGCCGCCAGCCTGCCACCCCTCGGATTCGACGTCGGAGCCTACGGTACGCTGCTCTGGTTCTTGGTCCACGACGAGGCCCGGCGCTCGGGCGCGACGCTCTCCACGGACGACGCCTTGACCATACTGCGGGCCGCCGGCCCCGAGCTGGGTTGGGCCGTCCTGGTCGGACCGGGCATCAAGTGGGTGAACCTCCTCTTCGGCGTCGGGCTCGGAACCTCCTTCAACCTCGACGCGGCCCGCAACGTCCGAGCAGCGACCCGCCTTTATCTGGCTTCTGGCCGCAGGCTGCGCGGCCACGCCTTGCGCCAGGAACTCGAGGAATACCGCAAGGCCGAACGCAAGCGCATCAAGCTCGGGCGTGAGGAGTCCCTGCGGCAAGAGCGCGAACGGCAACTCCTGCCGGGCCTCGCCTGAAGCCCTTTCGCCGAGACCGGATCGGTAGCCCCCTAACGCGCCGCGCTGGCCGGCTCGTCCTTGGCCTCGATCTCTGACACCGCCGCGTAGCGATTGGCAAACAGCTGGAGGGTCTGGTCGCGATCCCCGGGCGACATCCGGCCGCCGGGATCGAGGGTTGCCATCACGCTGCCAGCCAGGTCACCGGACTTCCAGTGCGCCTTGAGGTCGGATGCCGCCGCCTGGATCGTGGCCGCCGGGTTGGACCCAAGATCGAAGTTGCCGTGCATCCAGAGCGCCGCGGCCAGGGCCTTGGGATCGATGCCCGCAGCCTTGGCCGCCCGATCGATCTCGGTCCGGTGGGCCGCCAAAGCCTTCTCTCCGTCGGCCTTGTTCAGGCCCCAGGCATCCTGCCCGGACGGGAGCGGAAGGTTGTTCTTGCCGGCGATCTGGTCTGCCTTGGCGGCAGTTCGGTCAACCTCCTTGAGGAGCTGCGGGATCTTGTTCTCGGGGATGCCGAGCTTGCGCGCCTCGGCCGCCACGTCCTTGCCCGCCCGCTTGGCGTCGAGAAGGGCCTTGGCATTGGCCGGGCTGATGCCGAAGTCCTTGCCGAGCATGTCGTAGAGGGAGTCGAGCAGCATGAGCTGGGCCAGTTCGTTCTCGGCACTCGTCGGTTCCGAGGGCACGCTCGTGGCCGCGCCGGGCGCATCGTATCCGCTGCCGGCCGGCGCCGAGGCGTAGGTTCCCGAATCCCCGCCGTAGCTGCTCGACGACCCGGCTTCCGGGCCCTCGGCCGGCGCGGGGTTGGTGATCGGCGACAGCTGAGCGGCGGCCCCGTCGTCGGCCCCGGCTCCCTTGACCCGCCCGAAGGCGATCATGTGCGAGAGCAGGTACGAGTTGACCGTGGTCAGGTGCGCGGGTTGGTTGAAGTTGCTCGACTCGGCGATCTGGGTGGGGACGCCGTTGGCGTCCACCTTGGTGACGATGGCCACGTGATCGGCGGTCCCGCTACCATCCCAGTTGAAGAACACCATGTCGCCGACGTGGGCCCTGGAGTGCGGGCTGATGAGGAGCTGATGCGCCTGGAAGTATTGCACCATGGACGGGCAGTAGTGCGGGTTGTAGCCCAGCTGGCTCATCTGCTGGGCGATGTCGTCTCCGGCCTTGGCATAGGAATCGCAGGCGAAATCCGCACAGCATCCGATCTTGCCGGCGATGTGATAGTACTGGTTGGTGTCGTTGGGGGGATAGCGATAGCCTCCCTCGATCAGGTCCCTGGAACCGGTGACCACGCTGTTGCCGAGGGTCGCCAGGGGGTTCTTGGCCTGAGCCTCGGCGAGTGCGGCCGAGAGGGGTCGCGTTCCGGTAGTGCCCGAGAGGCTGGCACGATCCCCGCTCGCGACGGCCGGCGCAGCGCCCTGCGGCTGCGGATTGGCCGGCAGCGGAGCGGTGCGCCGGACGGAAGCGCTGCGCTGGCGTTGTTCGATCGGGCCGGTGCTCATCAGTTCTCTCCCTTGGACTCCTTATCCTTATTCCCGGCCGACGTCGTGTCGCGCTTAAGAATGTCCTAAGAGTGCTCCCGGTTTGAATGGATCGAGCCCGATGAGTCAAACGGGGCCCGGTTGCGCAGCGAAGCGACCGCGCAGAGGGACCCGTTCAAACTGCAAAAGGC
>JAJXWQ010000115.1 GCA_021781555.1 bacterium | reverse complement strand
GATGGAATTCGGCGCGCGTGACCGAGCCGATGCCAACCACGCGTTCTGCCCGAAAGATCCCCCGAATGCCGATGCGAGGCAGCCGAGCATACGAACGGCGCTCACAGGCTCCAGATGTGCACTCCGCGGGACGAAGAGCCGTCGAGGAGCCCCGGCGGAGTGATATCCTACCTCCGGTCGGAGAAGGGTCGCCAGGCGGCGAGGGAAAGATTCACGCATAATGTTTTTACTTGATCCGGGCGTCATTGCGTGCTAGACTCGCGGGACTTTTGACCCTCTTTTGAGAGCCTTCCTGGGCGCTCTTGGGCGGTTTTTCAAAAACGGCTTGATTTCCGACTTTCCATCCTTTTTTTCCAGGAGGTGGCGGGCATGTTGGCCCTTACGTTCCGACACGGCACCAAGAAGCGCAAGCGTGCCAAGACCCATGGATTCCTCGTACGCATGGCCACCAAGAACGGCCGTCGTGTCATCAAGGCGCGTCGCGCCAAGGGGCGCCAGCGCCTGGCCGGCTAGCTTGCTGCCTCGTCCCGAGCGCCTGCGCACTGCCCGAGAGTTCGCGCGGGTCTATGGCGAGGGGCGTGCCTTTCACGAGGAGGGCATCTCCCTCCACGTGGTCCCGCTGCCCGACCACCCGGCAGATCGCCGGATCGGCTTCGGGGTGAGCCGCAAGGTCGGAAATGCGGTCGTCCGCAATCGCGTCCGGCGGCGGCTGCGTGCGATCGTGCGGTCCCTGTCCAGCCGGTTGGGCCGGGGAGTTCTGCTGGTCATCACCGCCCGGCCGGCGGCAGCTCGGGCCACCTACCAGGGGCTGGTGCTCGCCGTCGAGCGCGCCTTGTCGCGAGCTGGCTTGCTGGCCGCGACGGCGAGCCAGCCGCTGGCTACCCTCGAGGATGGGGTCCCGTGAGCTCGAGGTTATCCCGGCTCCTTGCCGCTCCTCTCATCGCCGGGGTCCGCCTTTACCGCGCGGTCGTCTCCCCGCTCTTGCCCCCGTCCTGCCGTTTCCAGCCGACGTGCTCGGCTTACGCCCTGGATGCGCTCGAGTCCTGGGGACCGATCCGGGGAACCGGCATGGTCCTGTGGCGTCTGGCGCGCTGCCATCCCTTCCACCCGGGCGGCTACGATCCCGTACCGCCCCGTAGCCAAGGCTAGTACAGCCCTGTGACAGGAGTTCCCGGGTCTTGAACCCTGTAAGTTACCTGGTCGATTCGGTGATGATTCCGCTCATCACCTTCTTCCACGACCAGATCTCGCCCCACAATTACGGTCTGGCCATCGTTTTCTTGACCCTGGTCGTCAAGTTCGCGCTGTACCCGCTGGCCCAGCGGCAGTTCGTCAACATGCGCCAGATGCAGCGCCTGCAGCCGATGCTCAAGGCCATGCAAGACGAGTTCAAGGCGCGCCAGCAAGGCGCCAAGGATCAGGCCGAGAAGCTCCAGCTGCAGCAAGAGTTCACGGCGAAGATGACCGGGTTCTACAAGGAGCACAACGCCAACCCGGCCAGCGGCTGCTTGACCCTCGTCATCCAGCTTCCGGTCCTGTGGGCCCTGTACGCCTCGCTCCGCTCCCCGCAGCTCATCGAGCGGCTCGTCAGTCCGGCGGCACGGAGCTTCCTCTTCATCAAGGATCTGCTCGCTTCCGGGATCAACAGCCCGACCGATCTCGATTTCTGCGGTTCGGCCCGGACCCTGGCGACGGGCCTGGTGACGCGCTCGACCACGCTGCACAACTGCGTGGCCCCCCAGGTGCCGCTCCACCTGCACATCGCGGCGTCCTTCCACTGGGACAACGTGGTCCTCATCGCCGTGTTCACCATCACGAGCTACGTGACTCAGCGCATGATGACGACCAATCCCAACGACCCCATGCAGCGGCAGATGCTTATCATGGGACCGTTGATGGGTCCGCTCATCGGCTGGGCGTTGCCGAGCGGCCTGCTGCTGTACTTCGTGGTATCGGGCCTTTTCACGGTCGGTCAGTACTTCATCCTGCTCAGAAGGTTCCCGGCTCAGCCGGTAGGCGCGATGCCGCCGGCCGGCGGTTCGCCGAGTTCCAGCGGCACCACCATCGAGGTCCATCCCACGACCCCCAAGGCCAGCGACGACGGAGGGCAGGTGTCCTCCAGGAAGAACCGGAGGTAGCCCCATGTCAGAAGCCAGCGCACCTGAAGCCATCCTCACCGAGCTCACCGCCGAGCAGGGCGACTGGGTCGTCTTGGCGCAGCGGTGGCTCGAGGCCCTGCTCGCGGGCATCGGCATACCGGGCGACGTGACGACTCGAGCCGAGGCCGAGACGGTCGTGTTCACGCTGAATGCCGACGACGCGGGTTCTCTCATCGGCCACAAGGGGCAGACCCTCGACTCGCTCCAGTACCTGACCAACGTCGCATTCTCGCAGAAGGTGGGCCGCCGGTTGACCCTGGATGTCGCCGACTACCGCCAGCTGCACCAGGCCAAGCTCGTCGAGCAGGCCCAGACCGCCGCCGTGCGCGTGCAGACGACGGGCCGCAGCCTGCGGCTGCCGCCCATGAACGCAGCCGATCGCCGGGTCATCCACACGACGGTCCTCGAATTCCCAGAGCTGGTCACCGCCTCGCACGGCGAAGAGCCCTTCCGCTGCGTCATCATCGAGCCCAAGGATCGCCGCTTCAAGCCGCTTCCCCAGCGTCCGCCGGCCCGGCCCGGCTTTGGCCGCCCCGCCGGCGGCGGCTTCCGCGGGGGGCCCGGGCGGGGCCCAGGACGTCCCGGCGGCGGCTTCCGTGGCGGCGCGGGCGGCGGCTTTGGCCGGCCGCAGGGCGAGGGTTTCCGCGGACCGGGAGCTCCCGGCGGCCCGGGTGGCTTCGGCCGGCCACAGGGCGAGGGCGGCGGTGGCTTCCGCGGCCCCGATCATCCGCCGAGCGGCGGCGGTGGCGGCGGCTTCCGTTCTCCGCGTAGCAATCCTCCCCGCTAGCTCCAGGTGACCGGTTGTTCGACACGATCGCGGCGATCGCCACGGCTCCAGGTGTCGGCGCAATCGGAGTGATCCGGGTATCGGGCCCGCTGGCTTCGAGCATCGCAAGGGCGATCTTCCGCTCGGGCCACCGCGGGCCCGAGCTCGCGAGACGGGGCCTGCACGTGGGCTGGGTCGTGGATCCCGCCACGGAAGAGCGCATCGATCAGGCGGTGCTGCTGGTCTTCCCCGGGCCGCGGAGCTTCACCGGCGAGGATGTGGTCGAGCTCCAGGGTCACGGCGGTCCGGCGGTGTTGCGCCGGCTTCTTGGCGTGGTCCTGGGGCAAGGGGCCCGGCTGGCTTCCCCGGGAGAGTTCACGCGGCGGGCGTTTCTCTCGGGTCGGATCGATCTGGCGCAGGCCGAGGCGATCGGCGAGCTGGTCTCGGCCCGGGGCGAGCGTGCCCTCCAGGCGGCGATCGGGCAGCTCGAGGGCCGGCTGTCGCACGAGGTCGCGCAGCTGCGGCTGGCTCTCCTCGAGCTCCTGGCCCGGATCGAGGCTGCGGTCGATTTTCCGGAGGACGTGCCGGAACTCGGGCCCCCGGAAGTCCTGGAAGTCCTCGCAGATGCGCGGATCCAGATCGACGAGTTGCTGGCCGGGGCCCGCGCCGGTGAGATCGCCCGGAGCGGGGCGCGGGTAGCGATCGTCGGGCAGCCCAACGTGGGCAAGTCGAGCCTCCTGAACGCGCTGCTGCGGTCCGACCGTGCGATCGTCACGGCCATGCCGGGCACCACTCGCGATGTGCTCGAGGCGGATCTCGAGATCGCGGGGATCCCCGTCCGGCTGGTCGATACCGCCGGGATCCGGCCGGCGCGGGACGAGATCGAGAAAGAAGGCGTGGCGCGCAGCTGGCAGCAGGTTGACGGGGCCGACCTCGTGATCCTGGTCTACGACGTCCGGAGTGGTCTGGCGGCGGCGGAGCACGATCTGGTCGCAAGGGCGGGCGAGCGGCCGGTGGTGATCGTGGCCAGCAAGGTCGATCTCCTGAACCCGCCGGGTGCCGAGCCGGGCGAGGCGCAAGCGGCGTCCTGGCCCGGCGATCACCTGGGCGTGTCGTCCCTCACCCGCCAGGGCCTCGCGGAGCTCGAGGCGGCGCTGGCCGAAGCCCTGCTCTCGGGCAGCGGTTCAGGCCAGCTCGGGATCGCGGTGAACGCTCGCCACCGGGGGGCCTTGCACCAGGCCCGGGCGCAGCTGGCCTCGGCGGCCGAGGCGCTCGATCGGGGGCTGCCCCTCGACCTGCTCTCCGGAGATCTGCGGGCGGCAGTCGGGGCGCTGGGCCAGATCACGGGCCTGGACCCCGCCGAGGAGATGCTCGACCTCCTGTTTTCGCGCTTTTGCATCGGGAAGTGAGCGTCGGCCCGATAGTCGGTGCCGTGGCGCCCGCCGGCCTTGCTGCAAGCGGCCCGTGAACGGTGAACCGGGGCAAGCGTGACTTATACCACAACCGCTGCTTGCCGAAACGGCCTATAATCGAAAGACAAAAACACCCAAGCCGCTTTCACGAGCAGATAACGCAAGGCCCGGCCGATGAAGCGGGCGTTCACGAAAATCAAGATCGTGAACGCCGAGTTGTCCAGGGTTTTGCTGCTAGTATGGGCTTACCCTCCGGATGGTGGGGAGAGCGGGGCCGCTCTGACGCTTGGGGTGGGAAAGCAAGTGGACGATGGAGGTCTCTGGGTGAACAAGACCCGCGCCGACAAGACCCGTGCCGACAGAACTCGCAAGTGGAGTCTGTCCTCGGAGGAGCGGGAGGTGCTGGTGGGGGAGTACGTGCCGCTGGTTCGCAAGATCGCCCGCGGTCTGGCTCGCCGCAGCACGGATCCGGTCGAGGATCTGATCCAGGTCGGCGCCATCGGGCTGCTCGAGGCGATCGATCGCTACGAGTTCGGCCACAACACCGAGTTCAAGACTTTCGCGGTCCACTACATCACCGGGCACATTCGCCACTATCTCCGCGATCGCCAGAACCTGCTCCGCGGTCCGCGCGCCCTCCAGGAGCTCTCCTATCGCCTGAGTCAGGTCAATAACCTGCTGGCGCAGGAGCTTGGCCGCGATCCCACCGACTCGGAGCTGGCAGATGCACTCGATATCTCGGTCAAGCAGGTCGACGAGGTCAAGCAGTACGACAACCGGGTGTCGGTGTACTGGCTGGATCAAGAGGGCCGGGCCGACGAGGATGACTCGCGCAGTCTCCTCGAGACCCTCCAGGATCCGCGGTCGATCAAGGACAGCCAGAACGACCTCGACGAGCGCCTGATCCTGCGCGATGCCATGGGTCGTCTCTCCAAGCAGCAGCAGGAGTTGCTGGAGATGCGGTACTTCCAGGACATGACCCAGGCCGAGGTCGCTCGCCGCCTCGGGGTCAGCCAGATGGAGATCTGCCGCCGGCTCAAGCGTGCCGTCAAGCAGCTGCAGGCCATCCTCCAGCCGGTTCCGCCGCAGGCGTGATGCGCCCGGGCCTGAGTGGATCGGGCCCGAGAAGCGATCAGAGGTTGAGGCTGAGCCGGGCTTCGGCGCCCCAGGCCTCGGCCGAGGTGTACGGGTGTCCGCTGGCGTCCCGCACGTTGAAGAGGTTGGTCCCCCAGGGGTAGCCAAACGCCGACAGATCGAGGCCGATCAGTCCGCCCAGGGAGAAGCGAATCCCGGCGTGGGGGCCGACCATGAGCGGAGTGCCCTGGAGGAAGGCCGGAGGATTGATCGGGTACCAGGCCATGCCCTCGGCCCCGATGTACGGCACGATGACCTTGAGCGGAGCCTCGAGATCGAAGTCCAGCGTGCCGGTCGCGAAGTTGATGCTCTTGCCGGTCGCTTGCTCTTGCTGGTAGGCGTAGCCCAGGGCGAAGTGCAAGGCGAAGGGGCCGATCGGACCGCCGAACCACATGATCGGCACCTGCAAGCCGAGCGTGTCGTGCTCACCTCCGGCATTCTTGAGCGACAGCCGGTTGTAGCTGGCCGGCAGGGTCCACTCGAGGGCCTGGGCCGGGGTTGCCGACAGCGCCAGGGTTGCGCCGAAGAGCGCGAGGGCGCCTGGCGAGAGCGTGCGGGGGATCTTCAAGGGCATGACCTGCCGGATCGTGGACTGACGCCCTCGTATACCCGCCGCGCGGCGCTTTGATGGCTCGGGCCGCTCCGGCGGGCCCCGCAGCGGGTCGAGCCGGGCCGCTCTCACGACGAGGCGGACAGGACCTCGTGCATGGGTTGGATCAGATCCTGGTACAGGAAGCGCGTCAGATCGAGTCGCCAGGAGGGGTCCGTCTCGTCGACGGCCTGCACGCCCGCGGTGACCTGGCCGTCTTCCTCGTGCCGCCATGTGACCGTGCTGGCGATCGAGACGCCCCGCTGGGGGATCTTGAACTCGAGCTGCACGTCGGATCCGACCTCGACGCTTTCGTGGATCCCGGTCATGCGGAAGCCCGAGCCGCAGATCTCCACGATCGTCCCCAGGCGGAAGAATCCGCCCGGAGTCTTGTAGCGCGCGGGAAAGTGGACCTCGCGCTTGAACTCGAGCTTCTTCTGGGCGCGGTAGACGCCGGTGGCCAGGTGGACCTCGAGGGTATCGTCCGCGTCCTGGCCCGGTGCGGTCAGGATGGCGCTCCTGCGGTAGACGTTGAAGTCCATCGCGGCGTGGTGGATCTCCATGGCCGCGCCGGGTTTGAGGAGCATGGAGCCACTTGCGAGTTCGGCCGGCCGGGCCAGGAAGACCCGGTTGTTGCTCTGCTTCACGACCGTCGTGGGGATCGGGGCCGCGCTCTGCTCGGAAACCAGGAAGACCGACTGACCCGCCACGTACTGCTCGCTCGTGTAGCGCGTGATGCGGGAGAGCAGGACCTTGGACTCCAGGGGCGTCTGCAGGTAATCGACGGCTCCGGACTCCAGCCCGGCCTGCAGGATCTCCATCGAGTAGCGCGACGACACGAACACGACCGGAATGAGCGCGGTCAGGCTGTCAGACTTGAGCGCATGACAGAGATTCGGCCCGTTCAGGCCGCCCACGTCCGGATCGATGAGGATCAGGTGCGGGCGCTCGTAAAAGGCCTTTTCCAGTGCATCGAGACCGTTCGTTGCCGTGGAGCACTCGAAACCTTCTGCCAGGAGCATGGCTGACAGATTGCGGCGATGCGGTCCCGATGGATCGACGATGAGTATGCGTTTGCCCAAAAAAGGTCTCCCTTCTTTGGCCCCCCCCAATTGGCCCTGACCTTGTTCTTCTACCCGCGGGCTCGGTTGCTTGGAGGGGCAACATAAGATTTTAATGTGGCGAATCGTAAAGAAAGTGCTGGCATGGCTGTGAGCATCGACGTCCGACGCCTGGCCGTCGATCGGCGCGGATGGTAGCATGGTCGGCGTTTCCAGAGCTTGTTTCGTGCTGTTGCGCTCCGTAACACGCTCGCTGCTCTTGAGAGAGGCATGACGATGGCCGCCGTTCAGGATCTTGCCGCCGGTACCGGGCTTGCCGAGCTGCTGGCCGGTCAGTCCCGCATCCCGCTCAAAGCCCCGCGCGGCACCCAGCTGCATTGCAAGGGCTGGATCCAGGAGGCGGCGCTGCGGATGCTCCTCAACAACCTCGACCCCGAGGTTGCCGAGCACCCCGAGGAGCTGGTGGTCTACGGGGGCAGGGGCAAGGCCGCTCGCAACTGGGACGCCCTGCGGGCCATCGTCCGGGAGCTCCTGGATCTGGAGAACGACCAGACCCTCCTGGTGCAGTCGGGCAAGCCCGTCGGAGTCTTCCGGAGCCATCCGGACGCGCCGCGCGTGCTGATCGCCAACTCCAACCTCGTCGGGCACTGGGCCAACTGGGACGAGTTCGGCAAGCTCGACGAGCGCGGGCTCATGATGTTCGGTCAGATGACCGCCGGGAGCTGGATCTACATCGGCACCCAGGGCATCCTCCAGGGCACCTTCGAGACCTTCCGGGCGGCGGCGGATCGCCACTTCGGCGGCAGCCTCGCCGGTCGCTGGGTGCTCACGGCGGGCCTCGGGGGCATGGGTGGCGCGCAGCCGCTGTCCGTCACGATGAACGGCGGCGTGGTTCTGGCGGTCGAGATCGACCCTTCGCGGATCCAGCGGCGGCTCGACAAGGCCTATGTCATGCGCCGCACGGATTCGCTGGACGAAGCCCTGGCGTGGGTCAAGGAGGCCACCGATCGCAAGGAGGCCCTCTCGATCGCCCTGCTCGGCAACATCGCCGAGATCGCCCCCGAACTCGTGCGTCGAGGCGTCATCCCCGACATGGTCACCGACCAGACCTCGGCCCACGATCCGATTCGCGGCTACATTCCGGCCGGGATCCCGCTCGAGCAGGCCCGTGCGGAGGCCGAGGCCGACCGCGAGGGTTACCTGGCCAAGGTCGGCGCCAGCGCCGCCACGCATGTGCGCGCGATCCTCCAGATGAAAGAGCGCGGGGCGATCGCCTTCGACTACGGCAACAACCTGCGGCAACTGGCGCTCGAGCACGGCGTGGCGGACGCCTTCTCCTACCCCGGGTTCGTCCCGGCCTACGTGCGCCCGCTGTTCTGCGAGGGCAAGGGCCCGTTCCGCTGGGCGGCACTGTCGGGCGATCCGGCGGACATCGCCCGGATCGATCGCTACCTGCTCGAAGAGTTCCATCCCGATGCGGGCCTCGAGCGCTGGATCCGCCTGGCCTCACAGCAGGTCAAGTTCCAGGGCCTGCCGGCGCGCATCTGCTGGCTCGGATACGGCGACCGGGCGCGGCTGGGGCTGGCGATCAACGCCTTGGTGGCCCGGGGCGAGCTCAGCGCTCCCATCGTCATCGGTCGCGATCATCTGGATTGCGGCTCGGTCGCCTCGCCCAACCGCGAGACCGAGGCCATGCGCGACGGCTCGGACGCGGTGTCCGACTGGGTCTTCCTCAACGCCATGATCAACGCCGTCGGGGGGGCGTCCTGGGTCTCCGTGCACAACGGCGGCGGGGTGGGCATCGGCTTTGCCGAGCACGCCGGCATGGTGATCGTCGCCGACGGCACGCCGGAGGCAGCCCGCCGTCTGGAGCGCGTGCTCACGACGGATCCCGGCATGGGAATCATTCGCCACGCAGACGCCGGTTATCCCGAGGCGCTGGAATTCGCCCGGAAGCGCGGAGTCCGGGTCCCCACGGCGGACCGCTAGAGTGCTCCCGGTTTGAATGGATCGAGCCCGATGAGTCAAACGGGGCCCGGTTGCGCAGCGAAGCGACCGCGCAGAGGGCCCCGTTCAAACTGCAAAAGGCCCAGGGCGTCGCTC
>JAJXWQ010000114.1 GCA_021781555.1 bacterium | reverse complement strand
GGACCTCCCGTTGTCCCGTTGTGGTCTTGTCTTTTCCACAAAGGAGCACAACTTGGAGGTCCGGTCCATGTCGGCCAGCCTCGGTAAGAAGCTGTCAGCTCGCTAATTCAGTGGCATTGCGGCTAGCCCCCGATCGCGATTCGAGTGAGGCCTAGGTCTGCCGGTCGGACCACCAAGGAGCGATCTCCGGCCGAGATGCGGATCCGCAGGGCCGACAGCGCCGGGCCTTCCACGGCCTTGCCGGGACCACCGGCCAGGCGTAGCAGCCCGTGTCCGCCGATCGGCAGGCCGTTGGACAGCAACACGCCGGTCGCAGCCGGACCCCGCAAGGCGGCAGCCCCGGAGGCCGCGCCCTCCCCCCCGATCGGGCCCTCGGCCCCGGCGGAAAGCGCCGAGGCCTGCCCCCCCCCAACCGAGGCCCGCACGTCTTCTGGAACCCTCGCCTCAGGTCCCGCCTGAGCCGCTTCGGCGGCGTGCCCCGCCTGGGGGCGCACCCCGGCCGCCGGAGGTGTCGCCGGCAGCCTTCCCGCTGCGACCTTGTCGATGCCCATTCGCGAGCCCCTCTCGTGTGGATGCTTGGTTGGCTATGCCCGCCGGAGGCGGCCAGGCTTCCAAGTTTCATCCGTATTTAATCGACTGGCGACCGATCCCAATGGATGACCGGGAGTGTGTAGTTTTCGCAGCTTCAACGGGTCCCTCTGCGCGGGCGCTGCGCTGCGCAACCGGTCCCCGGCGGGGGAGTCTGGGACGGGGAGGGCGAGCTTTCGCCAATGTTCCGCCCACATTGCAAAGATTTGTAACCCAAGCGCCGATCCAGCGGGCTTGCACAGTATCATTCGTAATACTTGCTAGTTTGCGGCCTGGCGCGTCGGAACTCGGGGGCGCGAGGAGCAAAACCGCTCGGCCAGAGGGCGAGGCCCGCGAATTGCGTGGAACCGCCTGGGCCAGGTGCCCAACCGGCAGAGGAGCCGCCCTGTGATGCTCGAAACCCGACGTCCGCACCGCTGGGACGTTGCCCCGTACGAAGCCAAGCAGCTCCAGGAGGAGTTCGCCCGGTTCGTGGTCGTCGAGGACGACTATCCGGAGGTGCGCTTTTTGGCCGGTGTCGAGGTCGGCCACAGCCGCTTCGACGATCGCATCCAGGTCGCGGTCGCTTTGATGGCCTTCCCCGACCTCGAGCTCGTTGCCAAGTCCGTGATCGAGCACCAGACACGGTTTCCGTTCGTTCCGGAGCTGCTCACCTTCCGGGAGGTGCCGGCCGTCTTGCAGGCCCTGGGCGATCTCCCCCGGCGACCCGATCTCCTCCTGGTGGACGGACCGGGCATCGCCCATCCCAAGGGGCTAGGCCTCGCCTCCCATCTCGGAGTCTTGCTCGATATCCCCAGCATCGGCTGCGCCAAGACGGCCACGGTGGGGAGCTTCGTCGAGCCCGAGGTTGGGATCGGTTCGACGACCAACCTGGTCTGGCAGGGAGAGATCGTCGGTACGGTTTACCGCAGCAAGAACCGGGTCGCGCCCCTGTTCATCTCTTCCGGGCATCGGATCGGCCTGGCGACGGCAGCGCGCTTCGTCCGGGAGTGCTGCCAGGGCTACCGGCTGCCCGAGCCGACGCGCCTGGCCAGTATGCTGCTCGCCGAGGCTCGCCAGACCGCCCGGACCCTGGGCGCGATCGACTGATTTCTCGCGGGCTCGTCGGCCCGCATTTGCCCGTGCGGGCCTCTGGCTGGCAGGTTGCAGGGCGGTACCGCCGAGCGCCGATGCTTGAGATAGCCACTTGGTCGGGTTAACATTGAAAGCCTTTTGCACTGGAAGCGGGCGATCGTCCGCGCCAAAGCCCTACCGACGCCGATCCTGGAGGACACGATGCCTAGCCCTGCCCCTCGAGTGGCGGCCGTTCTCTGTGTCGTCGCAGTCGTCGGGGCGACCGTCGGGTGCGCCAGCAGCTCCCCGACCCAGCCGAACACCGTCGCCGGCGCCAATCTCCCCGGAGGCACCAACCCCGCCGGCCAGGTCCAGACCAACGACACGGCCGACAAGCTCACCCTCAAGGGCCGGGTCACGGATGCCCAGACCGGAGCGCCCCTGTCCAGGGTGACGCTCCTGGTCGTGCAGACGGTTGCAGCCCCGGCGGCTCCGCCTCCGCCGACCGGCCCGCTGGCCAGTGGCTCGCTTCCGGCATCGACCTCTGCGCCGGCAAGCGTCTCGCTGCAGTCCTTGCCGTCCAGCCCATCGACCCCGGCCGCCCGGGCCGAGAAGCTCGACAAGCCCATCGAGGTCAAGGCGGACGCCAGGGGCAACTTCGCGGTCCATGATTTGCCTCCGGGAACCTATGCCATCACGGCCTTCAAGCCCGGCTACGAGGCCGTCACCTATCAGGGCGGCCGACCCGCATCCGGCGAGCTCGACCTGGTTCTCGTGCCCAACGGAGCCCCCTCGGGCAACGAGATCACCGGCAAGGTCATGCTGCTCGACCACAAGCCGGCCGTGGGTGTTCACGTCGCCGCTGCCCTGCCGTCAGGGCTCTTCGCCTCGCCCACCGCGCTGACCGATGCAGATGGCGACTTCACGATCGACGGCTTGCCGACGGGCAAGCTGACGCTGGCGGCCTGGGAGACGGGCGAACCCGGCGAGGTCCGGGCCTGGGGTTACGTGCGGGACATCCCGGTCGCTTACGGGAAGAACAAGCGCTCGGGGCACCCGCAGATCACCCTCCGGGCCGTCACCCACCCTATCATCCTGGCCGGCAAGGTGACCTCGCAGGCGATCGGTGTCAAGCCCAGGCAGGTCCAGGTCTTCCTCGAGACCGATGCCTCCGCCGACATCCCGCTCCTTTCGCGGGCTCCCGACAAGGACGGTTACTACCGTTTCAGCGTGCCTGCCCCCGAGCAAGCCACGGCGTACCACCTCGTGGCCTCGGGGATCGACGGGCGCGGAGATGCCTCGTACGCCCACCTGCACGACCTGGCCGGGCCGAGCCACGCCGACGATCTGGTCCTGCCGGCGCTTCCCGCCACGCCGTCGATGATCGTGGCCGCCCATACCACCTGGACCTGGCAGCCTTTGCCCAACGTCTCGGCGTACCGGTTGCGACTCGAGTCCACGGGGGCCAGCGCCACGACGCTCTGGGAGGGATGGACGACGGGAACGAGCATCACATTCCCCGACATTCCGGGCCTCGAGCTGTTGAAGGGAGATACCTACCGCTATTCCCTGGCGGGCATCAACACCCTGGGAGCCACCGAACTTTCGGGACTCGCTCTGGCTCCATGGTCGGCCGCGTCTAGCCTGGCTCCGATCGAGTTCATCGCAGGAGAGAAGCCCAAGCCCGCCGAGGTCTCGGTCACGGGCCCTACCCTCAGCCAGGAGCAGGCAGCCCCGCCCGAGGCGCCGGTTGCCTTGCCGGCAACCCGGCCGCTTCCGCGGGCCGCGCGACCGGCGCTGCGCCCCCCCTCGACGGCCGGCGTCCAGCGTCCGGGCTCGAAGGGAAGGTAAGGGATAGGTCCGCAATTGACAGGGATCGTCACCGTCGTCGACCTCGAGACGACCGGACTGGATTACAAGGTGGATCGCATCCTGGAGATCGGCGCCGTGCGCCTCCAGGACGGGCAGTCCGTCGCCGAGTTCCACAGCCTCGTCGATCCCCGTGTCGGCCTCAGGCCCTCCAACATCGCCATCCACGGCATCGTGCCGGAGATGGTGCGGGGCTGCCCGACGATCGAAGACATCTTGCCGGCTTTCATCGAGTTCCTCGGCCAGGCTCCGATCGTCGCGCACAACGTCTCGTTCGACTTCAACTTCCTGAATCAGGCCTGTCTCCAGATCCTCGGCTCTCCTCTGGAACTGCCCGTCGTCGACACGATGAACCTGGCCCGCGAGGTCTTTCCCCGAGAGAAGGCGCTTTCTCTCGAGCGTCTGGCACAGCTCATGGGCCGTCCCGGCGAGAATCTGCACCGGGCCCTGAACGATGCCCGGGCCCTGGCGGGCCTGTATCCCGACCTCGAGCGGCGGTATCAGCAGAAGCTGGCCTGGCATCGCGGGCGGTTCGAGGTGGTGGATTCCCTGGCCAGCCGCTACCTGCAGGTCTCCGAGCTCATCGACGCCCTGCGCGACGAGGAGTGGGAGCTCAGGCGCACCCTCGAGCTCTTCTTCACCGAGAGCGAGGTCGAGTCGCTCGCCGTCCCGGGCGGTGCGACCCTCAAGCTCGAACGCCGCGAGTCCTGGGAATTCCGCCCCGACGAAATCCGGCCGGTCCTGGCCGAGGTCGGGATCCTCGATCGGGTCACCCGGGTGGACCGCACCAAGCTCGATCGTTACCTCCGGGGCGATCGCCTGTCCGAGGAGCAGAAGGCGGCCATCCTGTCCGCCCGGAAATTCCTCGGGATCCGTCACCAGATCGCCGTGGAACGACCGTCATAGTAACCTTGAGATCGCGATGCCTCGGAGCTCGGCCGCGCTTCCTGCAACCAGAGGCGGCCGTCCACGAAGCCCCCCCGGCCCGCGCCCCGGCGGCACCCGGGAAGGTGGCTTCGGCGCCGGCGCTGGTCCCCGGGTGCGCGCACGAAACCGAACTGCCGAAGGTATCCATTGGGGGCAGCCCGCCTCCCGCAGTCACTGCCCCGAAGGGGAGGTCATAGAGAGCACCATGCCAACCGACGAATACCAGCACCTGCGCGAACGCGGCCTGACCCAGGAAAGCATCTATCGCGGACGGGTCGTCAAGCTGCGCGTGGATACCGTGGCCCTGCCGGACGGGCAGATGGCCAATCGCGAGATCGTCGAACATCCGGGAGCGGTGGCGATCTTGCCCATCACCGACGATGGCCAGGTGGTGATGGTCCGCCAGTTCCGCTACGCCATCGGACGCATCACGCTCGAGATCCCGGCAGGGACCTGCGAACCCGGTGAAGACGTCGACGACACAGCTCGCCGGGAACTGCTGGAAGAAACCGGATTCGAGGCTGGCTCCTGGAGCTATCTGGGCGAGTTCTTCGTGGCTCCGGGTTATTCCACCGAACTCATCCGGCTGTACGAAGCCCGCGGTCTCTCCGCAGCGGCGGGTGGCAGGCCGCTCGCGGACGACTACGTCGATCCCCTCTTGATGCCCCTGGCGGAAGCCATCGCGATGGTCAAGGACGGCCGGATCACGGATGCGAAGACCCTGATCGGGATCTTGAGGCTGGCCTCGGGGCGCTAGCCGGGCCGGCGAACCAAGCGACTCGGTCCTGCGGTGCTATAATGGCCGCGAATGACCGACACGCTTTTCGCTTTGTTGTTGACCATCGGTCTGGCCATCGCCATTCCCGCGGTCGTGCTCTGGCTACAGGCCAACGTGGGCCCCAGCCGAGCGACCCCGGCCAAGCTGGCCTCGTACGAGGCGGGTATCCAGCGGGTCGTCGGCTCTTCCCGCGAGCGCTTCTCGGTCAAGTTCTACCTCGTCGTCATCCTCTTCATCCTGTTCGACGTCGAGGTCGTCTTCCTGTTCCCGTGGGCGGTCACCTTCCGCACGCTGGGTGAGCGGGGCTTCCTCGAGATGTTTGCCTTCATCGCCGTCCTCTTGGTGGGCTACCTGTACATCCTGGGGAGGGGGGCGCTCAAGTGGGATTAGAGACCCATTTTGGCCATTCCGTCGTCACGACGCGGATCGATGCGGTCCTGAACTGGGCCCGGAAGAACAGCATCATGCCGATGCCCTTCGGCACGGCGTGCTGCGCCATCGAGTTCATGGGGCTGGTCAGCTCGCAATTCGACCTCTCGCGTTTTGGTGCCGAAATCGTCCGGTTCTCCCCGCGCCAGAGCGATCTCCTGATGGTCATGGGGACGATCAGCTACAAGCAGGCCCCGATCCTGCGCCGCATCTACGACCAGATGCCCGAGCCCAAGTGGGTGCTATCGATGGGCGTCTGCGCGTGCTCGGGCGGGTTCTACGACAACTACTGCACGGTCCAGGGCATCGATGACATCATCCCGGTCGACATCTACGTCGCGGGCTGCCCCCCACGTCCCGAGGGGCTGATCGAAGCCATCATGAAGCTCCAGAGCGAGCGTATCGGCCAGGAGACGGTCCTCGCACGCCCTCGGCCCGTAGTCTCGCTGCCCGTCGCCAGCCGCGATCGCGAGGGCGGCGCGCAGGAGACCGTTCGCCACTAGACAGGGCAGGGTTCATTGAACGAGACGTTGCAGCAGATCAAGGAGCGCTTCCAGGAAGCGGTGGCGGTCGAGTCGGGGCGCGACGGCGACGTCGTCGTTATGGCCGATACCCGATCGGCCCGGGGTGCGCTGCTCGAGGTCATTGGCAAGCTACGCGACCTTGGCTTCACGGTACTCACGGATCTCGCCGGCATCGATTACCTGCAGTACCCGATCCAGCAGCCGGGACGGTTCGCGGTGACCTACATCCTGTCGGATCTCAAACGTCGCCAGCGGGTGCGGCTCAAGGCCTACGTTGGCGCCCAGGACCCCGTGCTGCCCTCCGTCACCCACCTCTGGCAGGCTGCCAACTGGCTCGAGCGCGAGTGCTGGGACCAGTTCGGAATCCGCTTCGAGGGCCACCCCAATCTCAAGCGTCTGCTCAATCACCACGAGTTCGTCGGCCATCCGCTGCGCAAGGACTACCCGATGCGGTCGCGGCAACCGCTGTCCGAGAACGACTCGCTGATGGACGAGATGGTCGTGCGCTTGCGGCAGAAGGGCTTGCTGTTGCCCGGCATCGAAGCCCAGCTGGCCACCCCCGGCGTCCGGGTATCCGACCACGGCGAGGAGGCCGCGCCCGGCTCCCCGTCATTCGGCGCCCGGGGTGGAGCAGCATCCGCCGCGGTCGTCGAGAGGATCACCGCCCTTCCGGGGGTGCTCGGCGAACCGGAGTTCTATCGCGATCTGCACACCGAGCTGATGTTCTTGAACATCGGCCCGTCCCACCCGGCGACCCACGGAACCCTTCGCGCTCTGGTGGCCCTCGATGGCGAGACGATCATGGCCGCGGTCGGCGAGATCGGTTACCTGCACCGGGGCTTCGAGAAGTCGACCGAGGTTCAGACGTACAACGGGGTCATCCCGTACACGGATCGCCTCAACTACGTCTCGGCGATGATGAACAACTTCGCCTACTGCAAGACGATCGAGAAGCTGCTCGACATCGAGACGACCGAGCGGACCAAGGCGATCCGCGTCGTCATCGCCGAACTCTCTCGCATCGTCGATCACCTGGTCTGCATCGGCGCCAACCTGGTGGATCTCGGCGCGCTGACGAATTACTGGTATCTCTTCAACGTCCGCGAGAAGGCCTACGACATCTTCGACCGGCTGACGGGCGCACGCCTGACCAACTCGTACGGGCGTATCGGGGGCCTGGCGCGAGACTTCTACCCGGGCTGCGGTGACGACATCCTGCGGGTGCTGAAAGAGACCGAGAAGGCGATCGCCGACGTCGAGCAGCTCATCAGCCACAATCGCATCCTGCTGGATCGCCTCACTGGCATCAGCGCGGTGACGGCGGAGGAAGCCCTGTCGCGGGGCTGGACCGGGCCACTGCTGCGGGCTTCCGGGGTCGATTACGACGTCCGCAAGGCGTTTCCCTACGACGGCTACGAACAGTACGATTTCGAGATCCCGACCGGTACGGTCGGCGACACGTACGACCGCTTCTTCATCCGGTTCTACGAGATGGCGCAGAGCGCCCGGATCATCCGCCAGGCGCTGGCCAAGATGCCGGCGGGTCCGATCTTCCCGGACGTCAAGACCGCCGCGCTGCCGCCCAAGGACGATACCTACAACAACATCGAGGGCTTGATGAACCACTTCAAGCTCATCTTCGAAGGGGTCAAGGTACCGCCTGGCGAGCTTTACGACAGCTACGAAGCTGCAAACGGCGAACTGGGCTTCCTGGTCGTGGCGGACGGTTCCGGCAAGCCCTTTCGCAACCGCTGCCGGCCACCGTCACTGCTGGCCTACGCGGCCTTCCCCGAGATCATCGAGGGGCACATGATCGCCGACGCCATCGCCACCCTGGGCGGCCTGAACATCATTGCGGGAGAGCTGGACCGATGAGCACTGCGGGCCACCTCGGATGCGGCGCTCATGGCGAGCTTGCCCGCAGCGGGGGTAGTTTGCGGGGGTCAAGACCCCTGCAAGTCATTGCCCAGGATTCCATTGCGGGAGAGCTGGACCGATGAGCACTGCGGGCCACCTCGAAGCCGAGGCATTGAATCCGTCCGTCCCCTTTGCTTTCACCGAAGGGAACGAGCGGAAGATCGCCGAGATCCTGACCCGGTATCCCAGCAGTCAGTCGGCCGTGCTTCCCGTGCTGTGGATCGCGCAGCAGCAGGTGCTGGCGGACCCGAGCCGGCCACGGCAGCTTACGACGGACGTCATCCGCGCGGTGGCTGCGGCTTGCGACCTCAAGCCCGCCTACGTCTGGGGCGTGGCCACGTTCTACACGATGTACCACACCAAGCCGGTGGGCGAGCGCCTGATCGAGGTCTGCACGAGCGTGGCTTGCGCCCTGGTCGGCGGCGAGGAGCTCTACGAACACGTCTGCCACCGCCTCGACCTCGATCCGGCGACCGGCGGGACGACCGCGGACGGCAACTTCACCGTGCGGCGCGCCGAATGCCTCGGAGCATGCGGGTACGCCCCGATGCTCCAGCTCGACGAGGGTTCGTTCTTCGAGCACCTCACTCCCGAGCGCGCGGACGAACTGCTAGCCGAGTGGAAGCGCGAACTCGCGGCCCGCGCCGGCGCCAAGCCGGCGACCGGCACGTCGGGCTCCGTCAAGGAGGGCCGCCCCCAGTGACCAAGGTCCTCACGCAGTACTCCGACCACCCCGACAGCCACACGATCGCCTTCTACGAGTCGCACAGCGGCTACCAGGCGGCTCGCAAGGCCCTCACCACGATGCAGCCCGCGGACGTCATCGCCGAGGTCAAGACCTCCGGGCTCCGCGGCCGCGGCGGCGCGGGCTTCCCCACGGGCATGAAGTGGGGCTTCATCCCGGCGTCCTCGCCCAAGCCCAAGTACCTGATCGTGAATGCCGACGAGTCGGAGCCCGGAACGTTCAAGGATCGCTATCTGATCGAGAACGAGCCGCACATGCTGCTCGAGGGCGTGATCATCGCCTCGTACGCGATCGGCGCCCATCACGCCTACATTTACATCCGAGGCGAATTCGCAACCCAAGCCGAGCGGCTCGGGCAGGCGATCGCCGAGGCTTACCAGCACGGGTACTTCGGCAAGGATCTCTTCGG
>JAJXWQ010000026.1:7786-42717 GCA_021781555.1 bacterium | reverse complement strand
CGTCGAGCATTCCCTGGCGTCCGTTTCAGGGGTACAGGGGAACCGCGCACGCTACAAAGGCGCCAGGAAGAACACCCTGGACGTCCGTAGAGTGGCGGCAATACTCAACCTCCAGGCGCTGCAACGGGCCTCCAGGGAGTCCCAGAGGCCCGTTGCTTGATTAACCTGATTGCGTCTCTAGAGCGCCCCGAGGCTCCCCACCCCGATCGCCTCGCTTGCGGGCAGCTGCTCCGTGGCCTCCTGGATCGCGCTGCGGCCCACGAGCTTGTAGAGCGCGGGAATGACCAGGAGCGTCAAGACCGTCGAGGTCACCATGCCACCGAGGACCACGATGGCAAGGGGCCGCTCGATCTCCCGGCCAGCCCCACCCAGAAGCGCCAGCGGTAGCATGCCCAGCGTCGCGGCGAGGGCGGTCATGAGCACGGGGCTCAGGCGATCGAGTGACCCGCGGCGCAGAACGTCGATCAGGGGCTTTCCCTCACTTGCCAGTCGGTTGTAATGCGACACGAGCAGGATGCCATTTCTCGTCGATATTCCGAACAGCGCGATGAAGCCAATCATACTGGCCACGCTCATCACCCCGCCCGTACAGAGGATGGCCAGTACGCCTCCGACCATCGCCAGCGGCAGGTTCAGTAGCACCAAAATAGCGGATCGCCAGGATCGGAAGGCCATCCAGAGCAGCGCGAAGGCGCCCAGGATTGCCACGGAGCCGAACAGCTGAAGCTGGTGCGAGGCCTCCTGCATGTTCTTGAACTGACCACCGTAGACCACGAAATAGCCGCGGGGCAGCTTGACCTCGGAGGCTAGCCGGTGCTGAATCTCGGCCACGGTGCTGCCGAGATCCCTGCCAGCCACGTTGGCCTGCACGACGATCCGGCGGGAGACGTTCTCGCGGTAGATGGTCGTCGGCCCCGAACCGAAGCGGATCTTGGCCACCGAGGATAGCGGGATTTGGCTGCCGGACGGGGTGTCGATGAGCGTGCGCGCCAGAGTTCCCGGGCTCGCGCGCGAGGCCTCATCCGACCACACGACGAGGTCGAAGCTCCGTCCCTGGCTGACCACCTGGGAAACGACCCGGCCGTTGAACAAGGTCTCCACATCCCCGGCGATCTGGCCCACGGAAAGTCCGTAGCGGGCGGCGGCGGATCGATCGAAGGCGATGTCCAGCTGTTCCACCGGGACCTGCGGTTCGACCTGGAGATCGACGACGCCCTTTACCTGTGCCATCGCCGCCCGGATCTCCCCGGCTTTCTCGCGCAGGGTCGAAAGGTCGGGACCAAAGAGCTTGACGGCGATCGCCGCCCGCGAGCCTGAGAGCACCTCGTTCACGCGGTCCGAGATGAACGATCCGATGTTCACCGAGACACCCGGGATGGCGTCGAGATCCTTCCGAATGGCCCGCAGCGCCGGAGCCCGATCGGCGGGAGCGACGGCGACATCCATCTCGCTGAAGTTCGAGCCTCCGGCGTCATCGTCTCCCTTGGCTCGGCCCGCCCGCTGTGCGGCGACCTTCACGCCGGGAATTCGCAGGAGGCTGCGCTCGGCAAAGAGCCCGATCTGGTTGTTCATGGCCAGGCTCATGCCGGGCATTCCGGTCATCCCGACGACGACGTTTCCCTCCTGGAACTCGGGGAGGAAGCTGTGTCCGAGGAAAGGCAGGATCGCAAAGGTGCCCAGTACCAGCACCGCGCTGGTGCCGAGGATCGCCTTCGCGTGGGGAAACACCGCTCTATCGAGAAGCCGTTCGTAGCGATTCTTCAGCCATTCGACCGTCTTGCTGTCGTGCGGCCTCAGGTCGGTGCGCGCCAGGAGGATATGGCACAGAGCCGGGGTCACCGTGAGGGCGATGAGCAAGGACGCTCCGATGGCGGCCATGAAGGCGATGCCCAGGGGGCCGAAAATCTTTCCCTCGAGCCCCGAGAGCGTGAAGATGGGGATCAGGACCAGGATCAGGATCCCGGTTGCATAGACGATGGAGCCCCGGATCTCCGAGGAAGCCGCGTAGACGACCTCCTTGGCGCGCGCGAGCGCCCCCATCTTGGCGTGCTCGCGAAGGCGACGATGGACGTTCTCCACGTCCACGATCGCATCGTCCACCACGACGCCGATGGCGATGGTGAGTCCGCCCAGGGTCATGGTGTTCAAGGAGATGCCGAGCAGCTTGAGGCTGAACACGCCGATCAGCAGCGACAGCGGGATCGCCAGACAGCTGATCAGCGCCGTCCGCCAGTTGAAAAGGAACACGAACAGGATGACGATGACCAGCAGGGCGCCGTCGCACATGGCGGCCAGTACGCCTCGGATGGCCGACTGGATGAAATCGGCCTGGCGGAGGATGGTGGTGATGCGAACGTCTTTGGGCAGGCCGTTCTTCACCTCGGCGAGCGCCCGCTCGACAGCCGCGGTCGTCCGCAACGTGTTGGCTCCAGGCATCTTCGAGATGGCGAGAATGACCGCCGGTCGGCCGTTCACGCTGCCCATCCCGAGGGGCGGCGCCGAGCCGATCCGGACCGTGGCCACCTGAGCCAGGCTGACAGGAGTCCCGCTGGCCTCGGCGACGACGGATCGGGCGAGATCCCCCACGGAATGGACCCGGCCCAATCCGCGAATGAGATACTCTCGTTCCGGGGTCCGATAAAAACCGCCAGCGGCGTCGACGTTGGCGTTCTGGACTGCCGTGGCGACCTGATTCAGCGTCACGCCATACTCCGCCATCGCCTCGGGATGCACCAGGACCTGGTACTGCGCCTTGTCACCGCCCAGCACCAGCACCTGGCTCACTCCGGGCACGGCCAGCAAGCGGTCGCGGATCGTCGTGTCCGCGAGCGTCCGCAGATCCTGCATCGAGGTCTTGTCGGCAGTCAGTCCGATCTCGAGGATCTTTCCGACCGGTGAGGTCATGGGAGACATGGCCGGCGTGCCGACTCCCGGAGGCAAGTGCGGCGCCACCGCGCTGAGCTTCTCGTCGACGATCTGGCGATCGGTGTAGATGTCGGTTCCCGGCTTGAAGACCACGGTCACGACCGAAAGGCCGATCTGCGATTCAGAGCGCACATCGGTGACGTTGGTAGCACCGTTCAGGGCCGATTCCAGGGGGATCGTGACCAGGGCTTCGACGTCCTCGGGGGCCAGCCCCGGAGCCTCGGTCTGGACGACCGCCTGGTAAGGCGCGAATTCAGGCAAGACGTCCACGGGCATTCCCATCGCAGCGATCGTGCCGGACAGGAGCAAAAGCGCCGCGCCGAGGACCACCAGCCAGCGATGATCCAGGGACCAGCGAATCAATCGATTGAACACGGGCTAAACGTCTCGATCCGCGCTCGAGGCCTCGAGGCGAAAGACGAGGGTGCCGACCCCCAGGAGAATCAGAAGCCCCGCCAGGGCAAAGCCCCAACCCGGGATGTGGCCAAGAAAACCGGGAACCCTGTCGTGATCCCCGTCATGATCCCCGCCAGCGGCGGTTACGTTCCTATCCGGGCCGCCGCCATCCGTCGCGCCCGCTGCCCCGCCCGTCTTGATGGCCTGGGCCTCGAGCATGAAGCTCCCCACCGTGACCACGGAGTCCCCTGCGCTCAGGCCATCCTTGACCTCGACCCAGCCCTCGCTGTGCCGCCCGAGCACGAGCGGGGTTCGACGAAAGCGGGTAGGTCCCACCTCGAGCCAGGCATTCGGGACACCGGCGATCGTCACGATCCCGGTTTCCGGAATGGCCAGCACGGGCGTCGTCCGACCCGTGACGATCGTGGCGCTGACGTACATCCCGGGTCTGAACTCGCCGCCAGGCGCATCCAGGGTCGCCCGCACGGGCACGGTGTGGCGCACCGGGTCGACGGTCTCGCCGACGTAATCGATCGTCCCTCGGACTTCTCGCGTCCCGTCAGGAAGCCGGATCTCCATCGGCTCACCGAGGTGGACCCGGCCCAGATCGGTCGGGTAGACATCCGCCACCGCCCAGATGTGCCGGGTGTCGGTGACGGTGAACAGCGTGTCGGCCGGAGCGACGTTCTGCCCGACGGTGAGCGACTGGCCCGTCACGACTCCCGGCCCGGGACTGTCGATGGTGAGGCTATCCGAGATCTGACGGCGGTTCAGCATCCGGTCGATCTGGGCATCGGCCACGCCGAGCGTCTGCAGTCGCGTCCGGAAGGTCTGCGCAGCAAGGGCCTCTTGCCGCTGCGCCGTCTCAAGCACGGCTTGCGCCCGAGCGACTCCGTCCCGAGCTGCCTGGAGGTCCTTGACCGCCGCGGTTCCCGCCGCCAGGAGCTGGCGCTGGCGTCTGAGGTTCGCCCGGGCGAGGTGCAGGGCACTCTCGGCCGATTCGACATCGCCCCAGGCCTGCGAGAGCTGGCCCATCAGATCCGCCTGAGCCTGCCCGAGCTCCGGGGCCGAAAGCTCGGCGAGGGGCTCGCCGGCTGTCACGCGATCCCCGGATTGGATCAAGATCTTGACGATCCGAGCGGGCACCTGGGAGGTGATGTCGTAGCTCGTGAGCGCATCGGCTTCGATCCGACCCGGGGCCACGAGCTCCCGAGCCAGCGGACGCTTGGAGACGCGAAGGGTCTGCAAGCCGATGGCCAGCTGGCCTTCCCGGGTGACCTCGATCGCGTCGGGAACTCCGCGCTGGGCCGGCGCGAAGGCCTGGCTGCCATCGTCCCCGTCATCGTCGGCACGGGCCGGAGAGAGGCGGAGACCCACCAGGAGGATCAGGGCGAGGACGGGGATCGCAAGGCGAGATCGGCGGCCAGGCACCGGCAGACGGACCCTCATGGCGTGAGTTCTCCTATCGCCCAGCGCAGCTTCGCCTGGGCCACCAAGGACTGGTAGTAGACGCTCGATTCCTGCAGCCGGGCTTGCATCCATTGCCGATCCGAAAGCAGCAGATCCAGGTTGCTGACGTTGCCCGCCAGAAAGCCCTTTTCGGCCATCCGAACGGTCTGTTGGGCTTCGTCCACGCTCCTGGAGGCATATTTGACCTGAGCCGCGGCCGTCTGCAGCTGTGCGGCAGCCTCGCGAACCTCTTGATCGATGGCCAGCTTCTGCCCGTCGAAGTCCTTTCGAACCTGGGCATACTGGAGCCTGGCGGCGTCGATCTGATCCCGCGAGTGGTCCCAGTCGATCAGGGGGACCTTGACGTTGATCTCGGCCTCCCAGCCCAGGTAACTGAGGTCCGGGTTGTTGGCATACCAACCATAGGCCCCCTCCAGATAAACCTTGGGGTACCGCGCCGATTCGGCGACGGCCAGATCGGCATGGGCCCTCTTGAGCCTGGCCTTGGCGGCCACGAGCTCGGGGCGGTGGCTCTCGGCCTCGAGCAACAGGGACGGGAGCGAAGCCGCCAGCGGCGCCAGGGATCGGCGGCCCATCGGCTGAATCTCGAACTCCGGTCCCATGCCCAGGAGCGACCCGAGGGCGATCCTGGCGGAAGCCAGGGCGCCCTCGGCGCCTTCGAGCTCTGCGGACGCATTGTCCAGGGCAAGTTCTGCGCGGCTGACATCGATCCGGGGAGTGTCGCCGGTGCGATTTCGCTCGATCGCCGCTGCGAGCTGACTTTGCATCCCAGCTCGGTTCAGGCGAGCGATCGCGACGCTATCACTCGCCTGCAGGACCTGAAAGTAGTCTGTCATGACCAGGTCCACCAGGTTTCCGCCGGCGACCTGCGCATCCGCTCGCGCAACCTCTCCGTTGGCCTTCGCGGCCTCGAACTTGCCGGCGATACCGCGATCGTAGAGAGGCTGATCCAGGATGAGCGGTTCGTACTCCTTGCCGACGCTGATGGCCGCCCAGGTCGGCACCAGGCTGGTCGGGGAGGTCTCCAGGAAACTGCCGTCGAACCCGATCTGGGGGAGAAAGGCGGCTCTGGCGCTGCCGATTTCCTTGGTAGCCGCCTCGGCTGCGAGTCGAGATCCCTGGTACGCCGGATTGCGGGCGAGGGCGATGCGTATGCAGTCGGCCAGGCTGAAGGGACCGCTCATCGCATATGCGGCGCTCGCCCACACGAGCAGCAACGCCAAGGGGAGCGACGAGAGCTTGACGATGCGAATTCCAGAACTCACTGGGCCAACGCAGATCCGTCGGTATTCACGAACACGCCCATGGTGGCCTGCGCGGTTTCGCCCGTGCTATCCGAAACGACGAGCCGGATGAGCCCGGGCCCCGGTTCGATGTCCTGGTCGAACTCGAGCGGGGTCCACGAGACGACCGGACCGATGTTGGACTTGAGATAACCCTTGGATGCCACCCACCGGTAGCGGATCGAGCTGTCGCCCGCTGCGGGGGAGTGGGCCGTGAACGTCATGGCTTCGCTCCTTTGGGCCACCTGGGTCGGAGAGGCCGAGATCGTGACGGGAGTGAGGGAGCTGCTAGAACCGGGATTCGCCCCTGATGGATTTGCGGTCGAGCCGCCGGTTGGCGTGCAACTCACCAGAAGGCCCGTCAGGGCGACGGCGGCAAGCCCGAGATCGGCCCCTTTGCCCATGCTGCTCCTCGACTCCGCGGCGATCCCAGTATTCAACACGGAAGCGCTCGGTGGCTCGGTAGTAAATCCTCGTTCTATGGGACAAACTACCGAAAAGCGCCGAAGTCTGCCAGGAGGCATTTGGAAAAAGGTCGGGACCTTCTCGCGCAAGGCGCACCGCCAGGCCGCCGTGGTGTCGGCGGTTTTCCTCTTGTTCCTGACGATCACGGGCATCGGCCTGAGCACCCAGAAGCTCATGGGCGTGGCCGACAATGCCCGGGAAGCCCGGGAGGCGGTGGGCTCGAAGTACCACCTCGACTCCTCCCTTTCCAGGTTCTTCCCCGCGATCGCGCAGGCGCAGGCCGCCGTTCGTGCCCGGACCGGCGATGCCAAACTCGGTCGCGTCGAGCTCGAACTCGAGGGGAAGCATCCGATCGTCGTGCTCTACACCCTGCAGGGGAACGATCCGGACGACATGCGCCAGTTCGTCGTGAACGCCGACACCGGCGCCATCGTGGGTGGGGACAGTAACGAGAAGTCCCTGTGGGAAACCCTTCACGGCGGCGAGATCTGGGGCGACTACGGCGTTGCCTTCAACTTGATCCTCGGGATCGTTTTCCTCTTCCTGATCTTGACCGGGCTGGCGATGTACGGCCAGATCATGAGTGCGCGCAGGAAGGGCGGCACCTGGAGGACTCGGAAGGTGGCCGAGACGGCCCCGCTGCCACCCGAGAAAGGCGCCAGCGAGCGGCCCGTTTGAGCCCTGCCGCTGACCTCGGTTTGCTGTCCTTGAATGGAGCCTCGATGGACGCCAGGCCTCTCGCCATCCTCGCAACCGCGATGGCGCTCGTCGTGGCCGTCGGCTCTCCGGCGCTGGCCGAGGGCCGCAATTTTGCCTATACCTACGGCTATGCCGCGGAACCTGCCGGCGGGTTCGGAATCGAACTCCGGGGCGACTTCGATCGCGAACCCGGGGGCCGGGCCGAACTCGGGTACGGCGTCACGGATCAGCTGAGCGTCGGGGTCAAGGCCAACGTCGTGCAGGCGACCGGGCTCGACGCCCTGAGCCTCGAAGGCGCCGCGCGGTTCGCCAAGGCCGGGCAATGGCCCGTCGATACCGGTCTGGTCGTGGAACTCGAACGCCCCATGGCCGGGGGGGGCCCGTTGGATCTGCAAGGGATCCTCGTCCTCGAAAAGGACCTCGGGAAGTTCGTCTCGGACGGCAACCTCGTCCTCGGGGGGGCCCTCGCGCCGGGCGGGCCCCGGTACGGGGCGAGCTGGGGCCTCGGCTACCGGGTGAACGCAGCGATCGAGCCGGGCATCCAGGTCGTATACGGGGACACCGAGCTGGAAGATGCCTACGGCAACGCGCTCTTCGGAGGCGCCTCGGTGAAGGCCAGCGTCGGCCACACTTCGGCCATCGGCGGTCTCCTTTTCGGGGGGGGCAACGAGATACGCGGCACCCTCGTTCTCGACGAGGAGTTCTAGGGAGCTCCCGGTTTGAGTGGCTCGGGTCCGGGGAGTCAAACGGGGCCCGGTTGCGCAGCGCAGCGACCGCGCAGAGGGACCCGTCTCAAATGCAAAAGTTCTAGGGAGCTCCCGGTTTGAGTGGCTCGGGTCCGGGGAGTCAAACGGGGCCCGGCTGGCCAGCCGAAAAGCTTGTCCACGCGCTTGCGCGGGATTATCCTCGAATTCGACCATGACCAAGGAACTTGCTCCGCAGCTGGCTCTTACCTACGGAGATCCGGCCGGAATCGGGCCCGAGATCCTCGCACAGGCGCTTTTTTCTGGCCTGACGGGGGCGCAGCCTGTCGTGTACGGCGACGCTCGCGTCGTTTGGCGCGGGGCCGAGATCGCCAAGGTAGCGCTGCCCCCGGATCTCGCGATCGTTCCGGTCGAGTTTCCAGGAAAGCTCCCGGTCCCGGGCCGGGTTTCCGGGCAAACCGGTGCGCACGCCCTCGCCGTACTCGAACGCCTGGGCGAGGATCTGCTCTCGCAAAGGCTTGCAGGCGTTGTCACGGGTCCCATCCAGAAGGCGGCCGTCCAGCAGGTGCGCCCGGGATTCATCGGACACACCGAGTTCTTCGCGGAGCTCTCGGGCACCACCCGGTTCGGCATGCTGCTGATCGTCGAGCCCTTGCGCGCCCTGCACGTCACGACCCATATTGCCCTGAAGGACGTGCCGGCAGCCCTCTCCGTGGAGCGCATCGAAGACACGATCGCCCTGGCAAACCTGGCTCTGGTGCAGCTGGGAGAGCCCGGCGGGACGATCGGGGTTTGTGGTCTCAACCCACATGCAGGAGAGGACGGGGCCTTCGGCGACGAGGAGCTCCGGATCATCGCTCCTGCGATCGCCGCGGCGCGCCGGCGCAACATCGCGGCGCTCGGACCGCTTCCTCCAGATACGGCCTTCATGCGGGCGGCCCGTGGGGACTTCGCTCTCGTCGTCTGCATGTATCACGACCAGGGCCACGTTCCGCTCAAACTCCTGGGTTTTGACCGCGGCATCAACATGACGGTTGGACTTCCCTTCGTACGGACATCCGTTGATCACGGAACCGCCCTCGACATAGCCGGGTCCGGAACCAGCAACCCAGGCAGCCTGAAATCCGCCTGGAGCCTGGCATGTAGGATCATCCAGGCACGCGCAGCCGCACGCTGAGCGTCACCGGCCTCGCGCCCTCGGCATCCAGCAAGGGCCCGTGTTTCCTGGACCTTAATAAGACGTAACGCCTGCGACCCTTCGCTTGCTCCGTAACATCACGGTAGCACAGTGGTAGGAACGTTAGGTGAGCAAGGTCCAGCCCCAGTTAGATGCTCAAATCCGCTGATTTCGAGGGAGAGTCCGACTTTGAATTCCGGTAAACGTCGCTCGTCTGCGATCCTGGCCACCAGCATCGCCGTCCTCGCTGGCTGCAGCACGGTTCCGACCACCTCCGTGAAGAGTCCGGCTGCCCCGAGTTCCTACACCCTGGTTCCCGCCTCCGCCTTGCCCCGCGTTCCCGGTCGCGTCCTGGTGCGCCTCAAGCCCGGGTACAGCGTCCGCTCGGTGCAGGACGTGATGGCAAAGGTAGCCGTTCCGCACGTGATCATGGTAAAGACCCGCCCGGGCGAGACGGAGGAAGCGGCCGCGCTTCGCCTCATGAAGAACCCCGCCGTTGCCCACGCCGAGCCCGATTACATCT
The DNA here is from genome assembly GCA_021781555.1 of bacterium. Classification (GTDB taxonomy): domain Bacteria; phylum Cyanobacteriota; class Sericytochromatia; order S15B-MN24; family VGJW01; genus JAJXWQ01. The sequence continues at coordinate 33,075 of JAJXWQ010000026.1, read as the reverse complement.
ACCACTCGCTGGCCGCCATGCATGCGCTGTACATGCCCAACAATCCCCTGCTGCCCAAGCTCTGGGGCATGTTCAAGATCGACGCCCCGGATGCCTGGAATATCACCAAGGGCAACCCCAACCTCAAGATCGCCGTGGTCGACACCGGCATCGATTACAACCACGAGGCCTTCAAGGACGGTCGGGTCATCAAGGGCTACAACTTTGCCGATAACAACGACGACCCGATGGACGACATGGGCCATGGCACGCATGTTGCCGGAACCATCGGCGCGGCGGGTGACGACGGGATCGGCGTGGTAGGCGAGGCCTACAAGTGCAAGCTGATCGCCATCAAGGTCCTGGGCAAGGACGGGTCGGGGAGCATCTCCAACATCGCCGACGGCATCAACGCCGCCGTGCAGATGGGCGCCAGGGTCATCAACCTATCCCTGGGCGGACCCGAGGCATCCGACACCTTGCAGCAGGCCGTGGACAACGCGGTGAACAAGGGCGTGGTCGTCGTCGCGGCGGCGGGAAACAGCGGCGACGAAGAGGATGACTATCCCGCCGCCTACCCGGACGTGCTGTCGGTCGGTGCCACGGACCAGAACGATGCCCGGGCGAGTTTCTCCAACTACGGTTCTTACGTCAACGTGGCCGCTCCCGGCGTCAACATCCTCTCTTCCACCGAGGGCACCTACAAGACCGAATCGGGCACCAGCATGGCTTCACCCCACGTTACCGGTGCCGTGGCCCTCATGCTTTCGGTCAACCCCAACCTGACCCCGGCCCAGTGCCGCACCATCCTCGAGCAGACCGGCGATCCTACGACCGGCTTCCCGGACGGTACCGTCAACCGCATCAATGTTTTCCATGCTCTCGAAGACGTCCAGTCGGGCAAGGTTCCGGCCCCGACACCCACCCCGGCACCGGCTACCGGCTTCCAGAACGTCACGCTGCAGAGCCTGACGGCCAGTTCTGCGACCATCACGTGGAGCACCAGCTCCGCCGCCGCTGGCCAGGCCAACTACACCACTCCCTACTACTACGAGTATGGCTACTGGTGGACCGCCAAGGATTCCAACCCCTCGTCTTTGGATCACTCCGTCACGCTCTCGGGCCTCAGCGCGGGCAGCGAGTACTACGTGCAGCTCGAATCCAGGACGACGAGCGGACAGGATCTCAAATCGACCCTGTACTCCTTCACGACCCCCCAGCAATAGTCCACGAGCTTACTGACCCGAACCCGTAGAGAGGAGTCTCCCCCTCCCAATCCCCCTCCTCCCTACAGCCCACGGTCCTTCTCGATCCCGCAATCTGCATCGAGAAGGGCCGTGGGCGTTTTGGAAGTCGCCTCGGATCAGCGCGGCAAAGCCCCGGACGGCGGCCGGGACGAGGCCGCGACGAGTCGCGCCTGAAGCCGCAACGCGGCCGCGCGGGTCGCCGCGCTGGCCGGGAGGGCCAGGGCCTGGTCGATGCTGGCGAGCGCCTCCGAGGCTCTGCCCTGCCAGGCCAGGCGATTGGCTTTGGCCACCAGTTCGTCGGCCGCCGAAGGGCCCCATTGCCGGACGAGGGCGCGAACCTTGGGCGCGAACCCTGGCGATTGCACCGCCCTCAGAACCTGGATCGCCCCGGCAGGATCACCTGCCCCCGCCAGCTCGTAGGCCTGCAAGATGCGCTGGCTATCCAGATCCGGCCGGATCGGGGCCGGGATCGACCGGACCCCAGGCAATGGGTTCACGGGCGCCAGAAGCAGCCCTGGGCCTGGGATCGCTCCGGGCCCTGCTGGCGCGGGGACGGCAGGCAGCAAAGAGGACGTGGCTCGGCCCGGGATCGACGTCAGGGCCGGCGCAACCGGGGGCGACGCGGCCGATGGCTGCACTGGAACGGGGCTGGCGATGAGCATCCCGGGCACCGGAGCGCTGCCAAGAGGTGTCGAGGCCACGGCCGCGCCCTGCTGGCTCGAGATCTCGAGCAACGCATCGACCGAGCTGATCGATTCGACCACCAGCAGGGCCCCGTAGCCGACGATACCGGACAGCGCGGTTTCCTCTGCCGAAGGCTGCACGCCGCCGGGGAGCTGCGCCATCATCAAGCCAAAACCCGCGAGGCCGGCGCCGACCCCCAGACCGAGGTAGACGAAACCGCGAACGGGATCGCCAGCGTAGAACTGCCCGCCTCCCGGATACAGCAAGGACAGCAACGCGCCAGCCAGGCTCGGTGGTGGCGGGGGCGCTTCCCGGGCGCCCTGCGCTTTGGCAAGCGCGGGCGGCGCAGCGAGCAACGCAGCGGCCATGGCAACCAGGATGCGCTTCACAAGCCAAGGATAAGCGGCCAGCTGAGCCTTGGCAACCCTCGTCAGGCCCGCGGATGCCGGATTCGCTCTTGCCGCGAAGGTGCGGGCCTGCTACAAAGGGGACCGTCTCCCGCTCCAGAAGCGAGTTCCTTTGCCTCGCCGACCCTCGCGCCCGCCTTCTCGCGACCCTGCTTCGGTGGACGTCGGTCGCGTCGTCTTGGCCGTCTTCGGCCTGATCGTGACGTGCGTGGTGGCTTTCGTGCTCGGGGCGACCATGGCGCTGGTCGTCCCGCCGAGGTATCTCGAGACGCTGGCCGGAGCGCGGCACTCCGGGGTTCCGGGCGCCCTCGGAGCCCCCTCGGGCCGTGCGACGAGCCTGCCGTTCCAGGCGCGATCGTCTCGCCCCGCCGCCCGATTTTCTTCGGCATGGCAAGGCGCCGCCACGGCCGCAGTGCCCCGTCAGGTTCTCCTCGTCCTGGGCAGCGACGTCTCGTACAAGCACGGGCGCCCTGCCCCGCACTCTCCGGCTCGCTCGGACACGCTCCTGGCGGTGGCCGTGGACGGGCCGGGACACCGTCTGGAGATCCTGTCGATCCCCCGCGCCACGCTGTGCTCGATTCCGGGCCACGGTTCGATGCGGATCGACGCCGCGCTCGCGCTGGGCGGCCCCAGGCTGACTCTGCAAGCCGTCTCCGACCTCATCCAAGTGCCCATCGATCACTGGATCCTGCTGCGCCCCGACGGGCTGGCCAAGCTGGTCGACGCCCTGGGCGGGGTCGACCTCGACGTGCCCGAACCCATGCGTTACACCGACCACGCCGCGAGCCTGCACATCGATCTCGAGCGCGGCTACCAGCACCTCGATGGCGAGCAGGCGCAGGAACTGGTCAGCTTCCGCCATGACGCCATGGGGGACATCGGCAGGGTGGGCCGCCAGCAGCTCTTCCTCCGGGCGGTTGCAGCCAGCTTCCTGTCCAAGGCGGGCCCGGCGACGCTTCCCCGATGGCTCCGCGTGTTCGGCGAGGTGGTCGAGACGGACCTGAGCGACCGCCAGATCGCGCAGCTGGCCGCATGGGCACGGACGCTCGCAGCCACTCGCATCCAGATGGCCGTGCTACCTGGAAGAACCGGGCCGCACGGGGCCTGGCAGGTGAATCCGGGCCAGGCCGGACGGGTCACGGCCGCCCTCTTCGGCGCACCCCGCCCGCCCGTAAAGGGCTTGCCAGCCGCCCGTCGGCTGGCGACCCACGTCGTCGTGCTGAACGGTACGCGGCGAGTGGGGCTGGCCAGCGAGGCGGCTCGACGGCTCAGGGCCGCAGGGTGGACGATCTGGCAGGTCGGCGACGCAGATCGATTCGACTACCAGACGACCGAGGTCGAGGCCGAGACGGACGATGCGGCCGAGGCTGGCGCCATCGGCAGGGTCCTCGGGGTCGCCCCGTCGATCCAGTCGGCCTGGAGGCAGCCACGGCGGCCCGGTTCGATCGACCTCGCTGAGGTCGATTACGTGGTCATCGTGGGGCAGGATTTTCTCGCTGCGCTAAGGGCGCGAACGCTGACACGCAGATGATTCTCGACGTTACCGCCGGGTCATGAAGGAGGCTTCGATGAACCACGCCAACGCGCCGACGCTCGGCTTTGGCGGCCTGGAACCCGAGTACTGCGATCCGGCCACCGCGAAGGCGGTCGTGATTCCGATGCCCTACGAGGGCACGACGTCCTATCGGTCGGGCACCAAAGAGGGACCGGCTGCCATCTTGCTGGCATCCCGGCAGGTCGAGCTCTACGACGAAGAGCTCGATGCCGAGCCCTTCACCGCGGGCATCGCCACGATGGCCGAGATCCAGCCTTCCCGGCGCGACTATGCGGCACCGATCGCCCAGACCTACGAAGCGGTGCGCGAGGTGCTGGTTCGGGACCGGTTCCCCATCGTGCTTGGCGGCGAGCATTCCATCAGCGCGGGCGCGATCCGGGCCGCCCGCGAGCTCTATCCGGATCTCTCGGTCCTGCAGATTGACGCCCACGCCGATCTGCGCGACTCCTACGAAGACTCACCGCTGAGCCACGCCAGCGTGATGCGCCGGGTCTGCGAACTCAAGATCCCGATCACCCAGGTTGGCATCCGGAACCTTTGCGCCGAGGAAATGGCCTTTTGGAGGCAAGAACGTCCCTCGGCGATCTTCTGGGCCCGCGATCTGAACGCAGGGCGCCACGCTCCCGAGGAGATCGCCGCGACCTTGACCGACCACGTCTTCGTGACGATCGACGTGGATGGCCTCGATCCCGCAATCATGCCCGCCACGGGCACGCCCGAGCCTGGCGGCCTGTTCTGGTACGACCTCCTCGACATCCTGCGCCCGGTCTTCGCACGGCACACGGTCGTGGGCGCGGATATCCTCGAACTCGCCCCCATCCCGGGCAACGTTGCCCCGGACTTCCTGTGCGCCAAACTCGTCTACAAGCTCGTCGGTTACCGCTTCTTCACTCCTCGATGAGGCGCTCCTTGAGGCCCTTGCCCGCGACGAAGGTCGCCACCTTGCGGGACTGGATCTGGATCAGCTCGCCGGTACGAGGATTTCGCCCGGTCCGCTCTCCCCGCTCGCGCACATCAAAGGTTCCGAACCCCACAATCGTCACCTTCTCTTCGTTTCCGAGCGCATCAGATATCGTCTCGAACAGGCCGTTGACCACGGTATCGGCGACTTTGCGCGGCACGTTGGTCTTTCGGCTGACTTGAGCCACCAGCTCTTCCTTGTTCACGATGCTCTCCCGTCTGCAACGCGGGTAGCCCGTCCGACCGGCGAGAACCTGCCTGTCGAGGCTGCCTCGACGTATCCCGAGACGGCGTATAGCACGGCGCGTACGGATTTCAAAGGTTCAACCGACCGTCAGCGCCGTCGTTTAGCCACCGGCCCGGGTATTTCCAAGTAGGCTGCCTTGGCGTATCATGCCCCCCTGGCGCCCGCTTCCTCCGGGTGCCGAGCGGCGGTTTGTACAGTTGGTCTGGCTTGGCTTGTGGAACTTCGGCTCATCAATATCGGGTTCGGCAATTTCGTGTCGGCAAGTCGCGTGATCGCCATCATCAGCCCCGAATCCGCACCGATCAAGCGGATCATCCAGGATGCCCGCGATGCCAGCCGTCTCGTGGATGCCACGTATGGCCGACGCACGCGAGCCGTCATCATCACCGACACCCAGAATGTCATCCTGTCGGCCATCCAGCCCGAGACCGTGGCGGCTCGGTTCCACAGCAAGGAAGTGCCCGAAAGTGGAAATCAAGACGACTGAGAACACCGGAGGCACCGGCCCGCTGGCACGCGCTACGCGCAGCCTCAAGCAAGGCCTCCTCATCGTGGTCAGCGGTCCGTCCGGGGTGGGCAAGGGCACCATCGTCAAGGAACTCGTGCGGCGGCAATCCGAGCTTCTCGTGTCGGTGAGCGTGACGACACGGCAGCCACGGCCGGGAGAAATCGACGGCCACGAGTACTTCTTCCGGGACGAGGACGCCTTCATGCGCATGGTCGCGGGGGGAGAACTGCTCGAATACGCCCAGTTCGTCAACGGCCTCTATTACGGCACGCCGCGTGCGCTCGTCGAAGATGCCGTGGCGCGCCGCCAGGACGTCATCCTCGAGATCGACGTCAAGGGGGCGATCCAGGTCAAGGAGCGCTGGCCGGACGGCGTGTACATCTTCTTGCTGCCGCCCTCGATGGAGGAACTGGAGGCCCGCCTGATCAAGCGCCAGACCGAAGCGGCCGAAGCGATCCGCCAGCGGCTCTCGGTTGCCGTCGACGAGCTCAATTTCCTTCCCCTCTACGACTACCAGGTGGTCAACGACGATCTCGATGCTGCCGTGGAAAAGCTGCAGTGCATCATCAGGGCCGAGCGCTGCCGCGTGGGGCGGCACCTGCGGCATGGGTGATAGAATAGGGCATTGAGTTAAGAGGAGATTCCCTGTTGGAAACCCGCGAATTCGCCCCTGCTTCCGACCATTCCGAACTTCTGGCCACCAATCCCAATCGCTACGAGCTCGTGCTCAAGGTCGCCCGACGGGCCAAACAGCTCAAAGATGAGCTATCCCGCATGTCCACCGGCGAGACCACGAAGCCGATTCCGATGGCCATCACCGAGATGCTCGCGGAGGTTCCGGAAGGGGCCAACGCGTAGGGCAGATCCGTGAGAACGGCTCTGCTCGGGGTCACGGGAGGAATCGCGGCCTTCAAGGCCGCCGAACTCGCGAGTTTGCTCCGCAAGCGGGGCTGGGAAACCCACACGGTCTTGACCCGGAATGCGACCCGCTTCATCGCGCCCTTGACCTTCGAGGGCCTGACCCATCACCCCGCCCACGTCGACGGCTTCGCGCCAGGCCCCTCGATCCTCCACATCGATCTGGCACGCCAGGCCGACGTCGTGGCGATCGTGCCCGCATCGGCCGATTTCCTGGCCAAGATGTCCTGCGGCCTGGCAGACGACCTCCTGTCCACGGTCATCCTGGCCACCACGGCCCCGGTGGTCGTCGCGCCGGCGATGAACGTCGAGATGTGGCGTAACCCGGCCACACAGGAGAACGTGGCGCGCTTGCGCGGCCGCGGGATCGACGTGGTGCAACCCCGATCCGGCGAACTGGCGTGCGGCGAGATCGGCGAAGGTAAGCTGGCCCGGATCGAGACGATCTACGCCCACATGGAGGCGGCCTGGGGTCGCACTCGGCAGCTCAGTGGACGGACCATTATGGTCACCGCCGGAGGAACCCGCGAGCCCATCGATCCGGTCCGCTACATCGGCAACCGCTCCAGTGGCAAGATGGGCCACGCGCTCGCCCTTGAAGCCGCGCAGCGCGGCGCACGGGTCTTGCTGGTGACGACCGCGGCGGCGCCAGCACATCCCGGCATCCAAGAGATCCAGGTCGAGACAGCCGCCGAGCTGGCAACCGCTGTTCTGGATCGACTCGAGGGTCTCGATGCCCTGATCATGGCGGCGGCCGTCGCGGACTGGCGGCCGGCCCACCCCAGCTCGAGCAAGCTCAAGAAGTCGACCGGGGCTCCGGAAATGGTCCTCGAGCCCACCGTGGACGTGCTGGCCGAAGCCGGGCGCAGACGGCGGCCCGAACTTCTTTTGGTGGGTTTTGCCGCCGAGACGGACGATCTGCTGGTGCATGCCCGCGCCAAGCTCGAGGCCAAGAACGCGGACCTGATCGTGGCCAACGATGCCGCCAGCGCCATGGAGGCGGATGACAACGCGGCCGTGATCCTGGACCGGAACGGCGTCGTCGCGGACCTCCCGCGCCAGCCCAAGACCGCCCTGGCCGCCGGACTGTGGGACATCCTGGCATCACGGCTATCCCGAGCACCCGAGGGGCAAGCCCACGATCGCCGGGGCGCATAGTTGCCTGGCGCCATGCCAGGCAAGCTCGTGACCTACGTCGAGGTGCTGGTGGATGTTCCATCGGCCAGCCACCCCTACACCTATCTGGTGCCCGCCCACCTGGAACCCTTCGTCGAACCGGGCGTCGCGGTCAGGGTTCCCTTCGGCTCGCGGCCGAGCGTGGGAGGCTTCGTGGTCGAGGTCGGCGTTCCGGCCCCGGAGGCCAGGGCGCGGCCCGTGGTCAGCGTGTCGCCCGGAAAGCTCCTGCCCCCCGCGATGGAACGCCTGCTCGACTGGATCTCGGAGCACTACCTGGCCAGTCGCTATCAGGTCTACCAGGCCGCGGTGCCGGCGGGCTTGCTCGCAGGAGACGAACCGGTTCGGATGCAGCTCCACGTCGACCGCCTCGCGGATCGGACTCCCGAGGGGCTCACAGCGCGTCAACGGGAAGTCCTCGCGGTGCTGGCCCGCCAGGGCCAGAGCATGCGGGCCGTAGATCTCGAGCGCGAGGCCCGCACGACGCGCACGGTCCTGGCTGCCCTGGCAACGGCGGGTGCGATACGCCTCGAGCGCAGGGCCGTGCGCAGGACACCGGTTCGCCACGCAACGGAACAGCCGCTTTGCGATCTCACGCCGGAGCAAGCCGCCGCAGTCCGGGTGATCCAGGCAGGAAGCGCAGGCGCGGTGTTCTTGCTCCACGGGGTCACGGGCAGTGGCAAGACAGAGGTCTACCTGCGAGCGATCTCGTCGGCCCTGAGCCAGGGCAAGGGAGCCATCGTCCTGGTGCCGGAGATATCCCTCACGCCCCAGGCCATCGCCCGCTTTGCCGGGAGGTTCGGCGATCGTGTGGCGGTCCTGCACAGCGGCCTGTCGGATGGAGAGCGCTTCGACGAATGGAGCCGGGTCCGTTCGGGCCACGCTGACGTCGTCGTGGGCGCACGCAGCGCGATCTTCGCTCCGGTGCCGACCTTGGGCCTGATCATCGTGGACGAGGAGCACGACGGCGCCTACAAGCAAGAGAGCACCCCTCGCTACCACGCGCGCGCCGTAGCCCTGAAACGCGCCGCGCTCGAGGGCGCCAAGGTCGTCCTTGGGAGCGCCACGCCATCGCTCGAGTCCTACCACGCTGCGCGCCAGGGGCGTTTTCACCTCCTCGAACTCGAACACCGGGTGGCGGGCTTGCCCATGCCCGAGGTCATCCGCGTCGACATGCGAAAGGAGGCCAGCGACGGAAACCACGGACTGTTCAGCCGGGCCCTGCGATCGGCGCTCGACCAGGTACTCGAGGCGGGCGAGCAGGCGATCCTCCTGCTAAACCGGCGCGGTTACGCCCCCGTGGTACTCTGCCGCTCCTGCGGCCAGGCCATCGTCTGCCCGACCTGCCAGGTCTGCCTCACCTACCACCGGGCAAGAGAAGCCCTGGTCTGTCATTACTGTGACTACAGCCGCTCCGCCGGTCCGAGCTGCGATGCCTGTGGCGGCCCGGTCACTCGCTATGTCGGCGCCGGGACGCAGAAGGTCGTCGAGGCCCTGGCGAGCCTGCTCCCGACCGCCCGGGTGCTGCGGCTCGATCGGGACGCCACGGCCCGAAAGGATTCACACCACCAGATCCTTGACGCCTTTGCCAGGGGCGACGCCGACGTGCTGGTCGGCACCCAGATGGTTGCCAAGGGCCTCGACTTTCCGCGGGTCAGCCTGGTCGGGGTGCTGAATGCGGATGCGGCCTTGCGGCTACCGGACTTCAGGGCTGCCGAACGGACCTTCCAGCTCGTGACCCAGGTTGCCGGGAGGGCCGGTAGAGCCGGGCCGGGGCGCGTGATCGTCCAGACCTTCGCACCCGACCATCCGGCGATCGCCCTTGCAGCCGCCCACGATTACCGGACCTTCGCTGCGCAAGAACTCGACGGCCGTCGCCCCCTGGGATACCCCCCGTACCGCCGGGTCGTGAGGATCGTGGTCGCAGCCGAGCATGAGGACCGGGCGCTTGCTGTCGCCGCCCGGCTGCAGGCCGCCCTGAAAGACGCGGGAACGCTCCTCGGGCCGGTCGCTGCACCGCTGGCCTTCGTCTCGGGCCAGCACCGGGTGCACCTCCTCGCACTGACGATGGACATCCGTACCACGATCGCCAAGACCCGAGAGGCCGTCCTCGGAAACGGGGATCGGAACGTCAAGGTGATCGTCGACGTCGACCCCCTCACGGTCCTGTAGGGATACCCGACATCCTCCCCCGATCGAGGAAAAGGGCTCCCCCAGGGAGCCCCTTATCCTCTGTCCCGCGGTTGTCAGTTGCCTGTTGGCCGGAACCAATCGGTCGCTCCGGCGCGATCTCGTTCGCGGGTGAATCTTGACTGGCTCCCTGGCGGAGGGCTTCACGCCCCCGCCAGGGAAGACCCCAGGTCCGGTAGCCTAGACCCCCGCGGGGATCGGCGCATTGATGGCGATGCTAGCCGTCGGCATCGCGGCGCCCATCGGCACGCCCGCCTTGGGCAGCACGATGGTCAACTGGCCGTTGACGAAGCTGGCCTGGATCTGGCTGGTCGGGTAGCCCCCCGGGACCTGGAAGACACGGCGCAGGGTGCCGAACCGGCCCTCGGTCGCGTGGTAGCCCAGGGTGACGGTGCCGTTGTGCCAGATTGGCTTGCGGAAGGCCGTGAGGATCAGCTGGTTGCCTGCGACCTGGAGACTGACGTCACGGACGTCCACGCCGGGCAGCTCGATGACCAGAAGATGAGCGTCTGGCGTCTCGGCGACGTTCAGGGCCGGGGCCAGCGAGCTGTAGAGGTGGGCCGAGGAGTTCGGATTCGCCCAGCGATAGTCACCATAGCGGGGATCTGCGACGTACCGAGGATCCATCGTGTAGCGGGGATCCATCGTGTAGCGCGGATCCATCGTGTTCCGGGGATCCACCATCGGGTACGAGGCCCGAGGATCAAAGTAGCGGGCGTCCTGCCGGGGGAACTCGAACCAGCTCGACTCGGGCGATCCTCCGAACACCGGCTGGTTGTAGCCCTGCCAGGTTTGATGGGTCCCGAGGACCGGCCAGTTGTAGCCCTGCTGCCAGGTCGGATAGCCGCCCACGACGGGCTGGTAGAGGCCCTGGCCGAGGTAGGAAGGCTGGTAGATCGGGAGGTTGCTCCACACCGGGCTGATCGGCAGCGTGCTGATTTGCTCGGGGCGCACGTCACTGTAGAAGAGTCGGTTAAGATCGGTGCGGACGGCATCGATCGTCGGATAGCCGGTGAGGTAGGGGGCGTAGCTCTGGCTCATCATCATGAGGGAAGGTTCCTCCTAAAAGGCTCGATCGGGGGGATCACACCGAATGGCACCGGGCCGGACCGCGTCTGCGGCCCCCTGCGCCTCCGGGAATCGGGGTCTGAACCCCAGATGCCGTCCCGTCTAGAGGGCGGCGTTGATGGCGACTTCGGACACTGTGGGCATCTGGGCGACACCCTGCTGTTGCGTCACCTTGGGCAGGAAGATCGTCAGGACCCCATGGCCGAACTGGGCACGAATCGCAGTCCGATTGACGGTCGCAGGCAGCACGAAGGCGCGGCTCAGCGAACCGAAACGGCCTTCAGTGGCCAGATAACCATAATTGCTGGGCCCATAAGCAAAGATCGGCTTACGGAAGGCGGTGAGAACGAGTTGGTGGCCCTGAAGCTGTAGCGTGACGTCCTTGAGTTCCACTCCCGGAAGTTCGACGATCACGGCATAGGCATCGGGCATCTCGGCAAAGTTGGAGGTCGGAACGGCGTATGGCAGACCGCTCGGCATGCTGCCCGTGGCCATCTGCGTGGCGGGATCGACCTGCCCGGTGAAGGAAAGCTCGTTGTAGAACACGTTGTTGAGCTGTGTCGCAGGCTCGACACCAAAGCCAGCCATTGGGCCCGCGCTGTATCCAGGTTGCAGCATTTGGAATTCCTTTCTCCCGAGTCTCGTTCCGATGGATGCGCCGTCTGTTTCCGCGGCGCCGTCGTGCAACAAACCGAAGTTAAGTAAAGTAAAGCAGACAGCCGACGGCTTGTCAATCTTTCGACACGATTGTGGAAAACTTTTTTTAAGTACTGACCCGAAAACGGTCCCTCGCCGCTTGATGGGTCCGCCGCGACGATCTAGGGTGGCGTGGGGGACTGTTGGCTATGGGGGGAGGCGAGAGATGGCCGTTCGTGGTGGCGAGGAGCAGCCGCTCCTGAAGGAGCTCTTGGCGGACCTTTCGGAGCCAGCCGAAGAGGAGCTTTCACACCTTCCGGAGGAGGAAGAATCGCCACTTCGCGTGACGATGTATGAAGAGGTTCCGACAGAAGCCGCTCTAGAGGGCGAGGAGCTTCCCGAGGAGGAAGAAGAAACCAAGACACGCGAGAAAAAGGCCGAACGTGGACCGGCCACGGCCGATCCGGTGCAGGCCTACCTGCGGAGCATCGGCTCCATTCCCCTGCTGACGCCACAGGAAGAGATCCAGCTGGCACGCCAGATGGCCGAGAATGGAAACCTGGGAGCTCAGGCCAGACGACGGATGATCGAGGCGAACTTGCGCCTGGTCGTGAGCGTGGCGAAGAAGTATCTGGGGCGGGGACTCTCGTTCCTGGACCTGATCCAGGAGGGGAACCTGGGGTTGATTCGCGCCGTAGAGAAGTTCGACTACCGCCGAGGCTACAAGTTCTCGACTTATGCCACGTGGTGGATTCGCCAGGCAATCACCCGAGCCTTGGCAGACAAGGCGCGCACCATTCGCATCCCGGTTCATCTGGTCGAGACGATCAACCGGCTGCGCGCGATCTCGCAGCGACTCACGCAGAAGCTGGGGCGACGACCCTCCGACGAGGAAGTCGCAGAGGCTGCCAACGTTCCGCTTGAAAAGATCAAGGACATCAAGCGCGTCGTGAAGGATACGATTTCGCTGGAGACACCGATTGGCAAGGAAGAAGAGAGCCGGCTGGGCGACTTTATCGTCGACCGGGAATCTCCGGGACCTGCGTCAACCGTGGCGCAGATCCTCCTGAGAGAGGACGTGCAATCGGTGCTTTCGGTCCTCTCGAATCGAGAGAGAGACGTCGTGGTGCTTCGATTCGGCCTCGAGGACGGCCAGGTGCACACCCTGGAAGAGATCGGCAAGCGCTTCGGCGTTACTCGCGAGCGAGTTCGTCAAATCGAGGGAAAGGCCCTCAATAAGCTGCGGCAAACGATGATCGAGCGGCACATCGCCGAGTATATGGACTGAGATTCGATCTGCCCTGTCGAGGAGGGTCTGCTTCAGCAACGGACCCTCCTCGGCCCCAAGGGGGCTAGCTCTCCTCGGACTGGCTCTCGGAATTGATTAGAGAGAGCTTGGTCCTGACCAGGCGATCGAATTCCTCACAAAGCTCGGGATTGGCGATGAGATACTGCCTTGCGCCATCCCGTCCTTGGCCGAGGCGAGTATCTCCGTACGAGTACCAGGCCCCGGTCTTCGTTACGACGCCCATATCGGTCGCCATATCGAGGATACAGCCCTCGCGCGAGATACCCTCTCCGAACTGAAGGTCAAACTCGGCGATCTTGAACGGAGGAGCGACCTTGTTCTTGACGACCTTGGCCTTGACCCGGTTTCCGATCTCGACGCCGTCCTTCTTGAGGGTCTCGACGCGTCGAACCTCGATCCGGATCGATGCGTAAAAGCGGAGGGCTCGTCCGCCTGTCGTCACCTCGGGGTTGCCGAACATGACACCGACCTTCTCCCGAAGCTGGTTGATGAAGATCACGGTGCACGCGCTCTTGCTGATCGCCGCCGTGAGCTTGCGAAGGGCCTGGCTCATCAGACGCGCTTGCAACCCCACGTGGGAGTCGCCCATCTCGCCCTCAAGCTCCGCCTTGGGCACCAGGGCAGCGACGGAGTCCACGACCACCAGATCGACGGCCCCCGAACGGACCAAGGCCTCGGCGATCTCGAGCGCCTGCTCGCCCGTATCGGGCTGCGACACCAGGAGGTTATCGATGTCCACGCCTAGCCTACGCGCGTAAACCGGATCAAGGGCATGCTCGGCATCGATGAAGGCCGCGATGCCGCCACCCCTCTGGACCTCCGCGACGACCTGGAGACTGACGGTGGTCTTGCCTCCCGACTCGGGTCCGTAAATTTCGACAACCCTTCCCCGGGGAAGGCCGCCCACCCCCAGGGCGACATCAAGCGGCAGAATACCTGTAGAGATGGTTGCCACCCGCATCCGAGCGTTGTCACCGAGCTTCATGATGGAGCCCTTGCCGAACTGCTTCTCGATGGCAGCCATCGCACTGTCCAGGGCCTTGATGCGCTCGCTCGCCTGGACCTCCTTGCTGGCGAACTCGTCTTTCGAGTCGCGGCGCTGGGCACGATCAGCCGTGGCAGTCGAGGTCTCTTTGGGGGATGCAGCAGGCATTGGCGGCGAGCTCCTTTCGATTGGTTGTTCGACAAAGCCAGAATAGGCGATCGAGCTGCCGGAAGTCAAGCATTTGTTCGACGCCATAACATTTGAACAATCGTTTTCCCAGCCATCGTATCCACTGCCGCAGGCCACCTGCGACGGCATGCCGGCCGCGATCTTCAATTCTCGCGCCCATCCCCAGTTCGAAACAGACCCTGCCCGCCAGAGGTCTCTCGGCTCGGGGCCGGCGCCCCTATCGGATCTCCTCGGCCAGGTCGGATCCAGTGGCGATCCGGCCGTCGACCACATTGACAACTCGGTCCGCGTGCTGGGCGAGGACCGGGTTATGGGTAACGACCACGATGGTCTGGCCGTGCTCTCGGTTATGCTCTCGCAAGAGCTGGTAGATGGCCTCTCCCGTCGCGGTATCCAGATTGCCGGTGGGCTCGTCGCCCAGGAGCAGAGCCGGTTGGTTGATGAGGGCGCGGGCGATCGCAACGCGCTGCTGTTCGCCACCGGAGAGCTGGGCGGGCCGGTGATCGACGCGGTCCGCCAGGCCGACCCGTTCGAGCAGTTCTCTGGCTCGGCGGGTAACCTCCGATGGCGATTTGCCGGCCACCAAAGCTGGCACCATCACGTTCTCGATCGCCGAAAGCTCCATCATCAAGAAGTGGAACTGGAAAACGAACCCGACCACGCGGCTTCGAATGCTGGCGAGATCGATGTCGCGCATCTGGCCAGTGGTGTCGCCCAGAAGATGGATATCGCCGCTGCTGGGGCGATCGAGCGCTCCGAGAAGGTACAGAAGCGTCGACTTCCCGCTCCCCGAGGGGCCGGTGATCGCGACGAACTCACCCGACCGCACTTCCAGGTCGATCCCGCACAGTGCCTCGACCGCACGACCGTTCCGCTCGAACACCTTGCGCACGCCATGCGCCTCGACGATCGGTCGGTTCACCGCGACGACCCGATGGTAAAGGTGTAATCGGCCGAGTACGGCGAGGGATCGTCCGACAGGAACCAGGGCGCGCCGGGCAACAGCCCGCGAATGGCGCCATCCAGCCTCCGATCCCCGCGCCGGCTCACGATGCTGGTCGGCTCCGCGTGCCGCAGTGGAGCAGTGCGGACGACCGTCATTCCGCGGTCCTCCAGCTCGTTGGCGAGCTTCGAGGCCTGCTTGTCCTTCAGCGGATCGAAGAGGATCTCTGCAAGCGGAGCGGAGGTGCCCCGGGTCCTGGTCACCCGGACGATCTGCTTCATGAGGGCCGAGATCCGCAGCGGGTTCGGAATCCAGGCGCCGTCGAAGCCCGCATCACCGGGCAGAGTGGCAAACTCCAGATCGGGGTGCGACGCCAGGAAACCAGCGAGCGCCGAAAGTTCTGCTGGTTGTACGTCTCCGCTCGCATCGTGGCCAAGCACGTGGGTCACCGCGGCGATCTTGGACCCCTGATCTCCGATCTGCCGGGCGAGGGCCCAGATCAAAAACTGCTGCCGGGTGACGCGGCCAAGGTCCCCCGTGCCATCCGGCGGAGCCGCCGCGTAACTCGCCGCCGTCTTGCCGTTTAGGTGCTGATTTCCGGCCGGGATCACGACGTCTGCCTTGCCCGCAGCTCCAGCGATCCGGCGAGCGGTTGGAACGTAGACTTCGAGACCGCCTACCGCATCGATCATCGCGGTCTCCGCCGTGGGGGGCAGGGCGATCGCCGCATCGACAGGAGCCCCGATGAGTTCCTGGGCGGCTTCCTTGGCAAGTCCGAGGCCTCCCAGCGCCGGAGCCTGCGCAAGGCTGCTGACGCCGTATCCCACGATCGTCGTCTGCGTGCGCGCCGGAAGCGACAGCAGGGTGACGTGACCGCCCCGGGGATCCAGGCGAGCGACGACGAAGAGGTTCCCGGCCGAGTTCCGGCCCGAGCGATCGAGCCCGACCACCAGAACGTTGCGAGGCGAAGTGAGACGGCTGTCGATCCCGCTGCCGTGCGGCCAGAAGGATCGAATCCCGAGATCGACCCCCGCCCCGATCGCCGCCAGGCCAACAAGCAGCGTCCCCCAAACGACGGACTGCCGGCGTCGGACCAGGGCGGCCTGCCGGGAAAGGCCGGCGAGCGGATGGGTTGGAATCTTGTTGGCCATCGGGATCTCTTGAAGATCGTACCAGAATTGACAATCGCATCCGGCAGTTGCTACCATCCTGGCCTACCGCATCGTTCCGGCATAGCTCAGTTGGTAGAGCAGCTGACTGTTAATCAGCGGGTCACTGGTTCGAGTCCAGTTGCCGGAGCCTCGCACGAAGACTGGACCAGAGGCAACTCTGGTCCAGTCGCGTTAGGGCTCGATGACAGCCATTTGACAGCCATTGACCTCCGGCCCTGGGAGCCGCTCGGGCGTGAACGCGAACGACAGTTCTTCGATCGTCCCGTCCGGCTGGCTCTCGTGCGGCGTCAGCTCGCCGCCGGCGTAGAGTTTCCCCCTACCTTCCCGGTCTTCTTTCCGGCGAGCCGCTCCTGCATGAGCTTGACCACCTCGGCGGCAATCGCCTGGGCGACCGGTTCGGAATCCGCGATCAGGTTCCACGGAGCCGGGATGGGGGCGGCCGCGATCGCGGCTTTGATGTCCGGCTCGATCGCGGCGGTCTTGCCGGTCAGCACATCGATCGCCAATTTGATGTCGTCTACGGTTTCGGCCGTGATCCAGGGATTGCCCTTGAGGATCTGTTCCACCTTGGCCACGGCAGGAATCTCGGCTAGCACGGGGCCCACGATCTGCTCGAGGTCGGGGGCGATAGAGGTCGAAGAATCCAGGGGCATGGGGACGAGTCCTTTCGTACGCACGATGGCGCTGACGGCGATCCCAGGGTGCTCCTGCGTGATCCTTGTACCTGAAACCGGAGCTGAGGTATCGTGAGCCGAGAGCCTGTTTCCATCAGCCTGTCTCCGTGCACAGGGTCCGGTACCCGGGGTAAAGCGCCTCGATCCCCTCGTGCGACCTGCATGTCGACAAGTTCGGACGTGCTCGAGCTTGTCCTGGATCCATCCACCTCGCGCTCATGCCTTGGCCGTGCGTAACTCCAGAAAAGGTCCGATGCAGCCAGCTATCCTGCCTGTCGAGAAGGAGAGGCGGTTTTTTTCGGCGCTGGAGCACATGTTCGTGGGTGAGGCGGTCGAAGGCGATTCCGGGTTCATCAACCTGCTGGCAATCAAGCACCGCTACTTCGAAAGCCGCGTCCTTCCAGCGCTCCGAGCCCTCATCCAGGACGCCACCGAACCCTTCTCCGATTTCCGGGAGGAGCTCTGCGACCACCTTTACACCTTCTTCGGGCGCTATTTCGCAGAGAACGGATCGATCTACCTCCGCCACACCCCTCTGTTCCAGAACGTTTACGATCGGGTCTACACCGCAGACGAAGACGTCACGCTCTTCTGGAAGACCCACATGCTGTACTACGTGAAGAGCGATCGCCTTTTCAAGAGCCTGACGGTCGAGGTGGACGGCGTCCGCTGCCATTTCGACGCATCGAAGCTCGAACACCGCCGCTCGACCGAGAAGCGTGGCGTCTTCTACGCCTTCGATCACAAGGAACACGACGGGAAGCTCGTCTTTGTCGTGAGCTACCCGGAACACGGACGAAGGAGCAAGGTATCGGAACTCGCAAGAGCGATCCGTGCAACCGGGGCCGAAATCAGCGACAGGATCCTGACCCGTGCCATGCGAACCTTCGAGAAGCAAGGCGAGGTCGATTATTACATCTCCAAGGATGCGGCAGCCTTCCTGCGCGAACAGTTCGATCTCTGGCTCCACCGCTACCTCTTCGATACGGAGTCTGGCTGGGATAGCCGGAGGCTCCAGCAGCTCCACGTTCTCCGGCGGGTGGCGATGGCGATCATCGATTTTGTCAGCCAGTTCGAGGCCGAGCTGGCGCGGATCTGGCTCAAGCCCAAGTTCGTTCTCGACTCGCATTACGTCGTGACCCTCGATCGCCTCGCGCTCCGGGACCCCGCCTTCTTGGAGCTCCTGACCACATCCCCTGGCTGGCAGGCGCAGGTCGAGGAGTGGAAGGCGCTGGGCATCGTGGCTCGCGATGTCGACCCCGCCAAGCTTGCATCCGCCACACTGGCCGCGCCCGGCGGATCGCACCTGCCGGTGGATACCCGGCACTTTCTTGAGCTGGAGGCCGACCTCGTGGCACGGTTCGAGGCCCTGGACGACGAACTCGATGGCTGGCTGGCCAAGAGCGACAATTTCCAGGCCCTTCTTGGTTTGAGTTCCAAGTTCCAGGGGATGGCCCAGACGTGCTACATCGATCCGCCATACAACACGGATAATGACTCGTTCAGCTACGTAGACAGCTTCAACTCGGCTGCTTGGCTTACCTTGCTGGACAACCGCCTGGACCTGGCCAAGAAGATGCTGCGATCCGATGCAACCGTGTACGTGCAGGCAGATCTGAACGAGACAGCCACACTGAAGCTCCTGCTCGACCGCCACTTCGGCAAGGAGAACTTGCTGAACGAGATCATCTGGCGCATCGGCTGGGTTTCTGGATTCAAGACAAAGGGCAAGCGGTTCGTACGCAACCACGACACGATCTGGGCCTACGCCATGGGGCCGGACTACAAATTCGACAAGGATCCGCTTGCGATACGCAAGGGCGCTCTCAAGCTCTCGAATGAGGACGAGGCGGAGCTCGCTGGCCTGATCCGCAGGGGTGCCGGTGGCCCCGTCAAGGCCTTCAAGGTCATGGCCGAGACGCAGGACGGTACCTTGCTACGTTTTCCGCTCAGGATCCGGGAACCGGCGCACGGAGGCGACACGGATGACGGACGTGGCGAGACCGATGCCGAGGATGGACCCGGAGCCTATGCACTGGAGGATACGTGGAACTCCAGCGAGTGGGATGAACTCAACAGCATCAAGATCATGAGCTTCGCGGGGGAGAAGCTCGCCGATGCGGAGGGCAAGAACTCCACCCAGAAGCCCGAGGCGATGGTCGCTCGGATCATTTCGGCCAGCAGCCAACCGGGGGATCTCGTGGTCGACTTTTTCGCCGGCACCGGAACGACGCTTGCCACGGCGCAGAAGCTCGGCCGCAGATGGATCGGCGTCGAACAGGGGGAGGTTGCGTTCGGCAAGGCCCTGGATCGGATGAAGACGGTCCTGGCTGCCAGCAGTATCGAGGGAGCGAGTCGCCTCGGCAAGAAATTCCACGAGCCGTGCGGCATCTCACGATCCGTCGGCTGGCAGGGAGGCGGCTTCTTCAAGTACTTCCGGGTCGAGCAGTACGAGGATGTCTTGCGGAGGGCGCAGTTCTCCGCTGGCGAAGTCCTTGCCGATCCGCAGGGCGATCCCTTCAGCGCCTATGTCTTCATGGCCGATACCAAGCTCCTCGAGGGCCTCGACGCCGGGACCGGCCAGGCCGAGTTCACCCGGCTGTATCCGGAGGTCGACGTGGCCGAGACCCTCTCCTGGCTCCTGGGGAAGCGCTTGTCCTGCGTGAGGACCGAAAGCGTGGGATTTGCGGACGGAACATCCATATCTCCCGGGAATCTCGGCCTGACGCTCGTGAAGCCCCTGCTGTGGTGGCGCTAGGGTGCTCGCTGCTTGGAGAAATCGGGACCAGGGAGTCGACGATACCCGTTTGAAGTGAGTCAGGTATAACGTGCCATCTGCCACCCTGGCCGAGCTGGTCGAAGACCTCGAGTACTCTGATCTTCCTGACGCCTGGAAAATGCTGGACCTTGAAAGTTTTTCCGGGACCAAGCGCCTGTATACCTACCAGCGCCGGGCGCTGGAGGCAGCGACGAAGGCCTTGTGGAAGTACTTTGCAGGTCATGACGCCGCAAGCTCAGGATTCGATGCCGCCGCGGCCCAACGATGGATGATCGAGTGGTACCGATCCGGTGGCGCCCGGACTGACGCCGCCGATATCGAGCTGAAGGCGGACCTGGCGGAACGGGTCGGCGAATTCCTGCCGTTGCGTGATACCACCCTGCCGTTTTCTTCCGTCTGCAACCGCGCCGGCTTCTGGATGGCCACAGGCAGTGGAAAGACGCTCCTGATCGTCAAGATGGTGGAGATACTTGCCCGACTGATAAGGCGCGGGGCAATTCCTCCCCGAGAGATCCTCATCCTGTGCAGTCGAGACGACTTGCTGGAGCAGGTCCGTGCTCATATCTCGGAATTCAATGCAGCCCACCGCGATCTTTTCCTCAAGATCCGCGAGCTGCGGGAGCATCCCGAGGTGCGGCGCCACAGTCCGTCGTTGCTGGATCCGGCGGAGGTCCAGGTCTTCCTGTACCGGTCGGATAACCTGGGCGAGGAGCAAAAGGAACGTATCGTCGATTTTCGGAACTACGAATCCGGAGGAAACTGGTACTTGCTGCTAGACGAGGCCCACAAGGGCGGAAAGGATAGCTCCCGCCCGCAACAGATCGTCAACATCCTGGCAAGGAACGGATTCCTGTTCAATTTCTCGGCCACGTTCACCGAGCACACCGATATATTGACGACGGTTGCGAACTTCAACCTCGCGGAGTACACGCGTGCGGGCTTCGGGAAGCGAGTTTGCGTCCTGAAGCGGGCCATCGCGGGATTTTCTGGCACGGACTGGGACGATCGGGCCAAGCGGATCGTGGTGGCGAAGGCGTTGCTTCTTCTCACCTACCTGCGCCGGAAGGCTGCCGACCTGCCCGCGGGGTACTACCATCGGCCGCTCTTGCTGTGCCTGGTAAACAGCGTCAACGCCAGGGATGCGGATCTCAAGCGATTCTTCCGGGAGCTTGCGCAATTCGGGACCGGAAACCTGCCAGAGGAGATCCTGGAGATGGCCAGGGCAGACCTCGGCGAGGATCTTGAAGCCGGCTCGGGACTCCTCTTCGGGGAAGGCGGGGCGGCGGCTTGCGATCGTCGGCTGCTCGAGCAGCTGGCCTTGGCGGACGTACTGGAGGCGGTCTTCAACAGCCGCTCGCCGGCAGACACGGAGATCCTGATCTCGCGCTCGAACGGCGAGTTCGCCCTCAAGCTCAAGTCGGCCAGCCGTCCCTATGCGCTGGTGCGGATCGGCGAGGCGCAATCCTGGGTCCAGGACGAGCTCCTGCAGGCCGGCGCCGAGCTCTCGGTGCGAGCGGGCGACGAGAGCTTCTTCAGCGAAATCGAGCACTCAGATGTGAACATCCTGCTAGGCTCGCGGGCCTTCTATGAGGGCTGGGACTCCTGTCGTCCAAACGTCGCGCTGTTCATCAACATCGGCACCGGTACGGACGCCAGGAAGTTCATCTTGCAAGCCGTGGGCCGCGGGGTGCGCATCCAGCCTCTTCCTGGCCAGCGCCAGCGCCTTGCGGCCCTGGCGCAAGCTGGCACGGTTTCTGGGGAGCTTTTCGAGAGCTTGCGGGATCGCGCCGCTCCCCTCGAGTCGCTCTACGTGATGGGCACCAACCCCAAGGCGCTGGAGCTGGTCCTGTCGACCCTGGAGGCGGCCGGGCGCAGCGCGGAAGGGGTGGAGCTGGCGCTTCCGGTGGCCCGCGCGGTCAGGGATCTCGAGCTTCGCCTGCCGGTATACCGGGAATCCGCTCCGATTCTGACGCGCGAGGCCCTCGCATCGGCCAGAGCAAGGTTTCCCCTGGCCGGGGCGGATCGCCAGCGCTTGGCCGGCTTTCTCGCGGCGGTGCCCGACGATCGCGTGGTGCAGGCGCTCTTCGACGCCTTGCCCGCCGAGGTAGCGTTTCTGCGGCGACTCGCGAGCGACCCGGAGGCGGGTCTGCGGGAGGGACAGCCGACCGAGGGCCCGGTCGAGCTGCTGGTGTCCCGCGTCCTGGCGTACTTTCGAACGGCCCTTGTGGTCCTGGCCGGGTTCGTGCCCGTCCAGGACTGCATCCGGCATCATCGCCACATCCGCGTCCCCGAGAGCACGAACGCGCGGATTCGAGAGGCCGTGGCCGCCGTTTCGGACCCTGGCCAGGATCCTTCGACACCGTTCGTCGAGGTCGAAAGCGAGGGTTCTCGGTTGAACGTCGAGGCGTTCGAGGGCCACTATTACCGGCCGCTCCTGTACGCAGATCGACCGATTCCGGGTGTTCGACACGTGATCGAGACACCCAGCGAGGTCCAGTTCCTCGGCAGCTTGCGCCAGTACCTGGCCCATGGTCCGGGGCTCGAGCGGTTCGCCTGGAGCCGGATCGACGCTAGCCTGGACGAGGTTTACGTGCCGTATCACGACGTTGCGACCGGTGCCCTTTGGCGTTTCAAGCCGGGGTTCGTCCTGTGGTTTGCCCGGGGAACGGATGCCTTCGTGGTCTTCGTCGAGTCGAGACCCGCGCGGTTCTCGCAGATCGACGCGAAGCTCGCGGGCTTCAGGTCACTGTTCGAGAACGATCGCGGCGAGCCGCTGGCATTCCCGCAGCCCGATGGCCAGATCCTGCGCGTCTTGCTGCGGTTTTTCGGGCCCCGAGCGGGCTCCGAGCATGGTGCCGTGCGCCGGTACCGGGTGGACTCGGTCGAGGCCATCGTCCAGGGGGCGATGGCGATCCGCCGGACCGAGGGTCCCACAGGGCCTGGTGCCGCCGGTTGACGGGTAGCGACTACTGCACACTGCTTGAACTCACGAGGTTGTCGATGGGGGTGCCGGCGATGGTGTAGACGTCCACGGCAGGGCCTGCGAGGCGCGTGAGCGGGCTGCCTGCCGGATGGAAGCGGCCTTCGACCTTGACGAAGGTTCCGTAGGACAGAAGCCAGGACCGGGTCGCGGGCGTGAAGTCCTCCATGGGCCCGAAACGAGCCTGACGCTCGACATCCGGAGCGGCGAAGACGTTAGAAACGAGGACGGAGTGTCCGGCGTGGTCCCACAGGCGGTACCCCTGGAGCCACTGGCCGTCGAGGTCCTGGAAGCTGGTCCTCTGGAAGGAACCGTCCAGGGCTATGATGAGGCCATCGGCCGGCTTGTCCGCGGGGTTCACCAGCTGCAAGATGGTGACCGGCAGCGAATAGACCTTGGCGGCCTCGAGCGGGCCATCGCTTGCCGCAAGACTCAGGGCGGAACTCGCCGCACCGACCTGGCCGCAGCCAGCCAGCACGACCGTGAGAAGGGCGAAGGTGAGGGGCGTTCGCATGGCGTCCTCGCAGGGAACTGAACGGGACGGCGACGTTGCCACGGCTGCACCATTGCGCTCGAAGCTCGGACTTCGAAGTCCAGCTCAAGTAATAAGACCATGCAAAGGTCGTATTAAGCAACCGATAAATCGAGTTTATACCCTTGCAGTGCGAACGGGTCCCGCGGCGCGATGGAAGGGACTGCCAGACCGGAGAAGGGGAGGGCTGCTGCTCAGGTGAGCTGGACCGCGGGCGCCGTGGACCCGGCCCTGATGGCCTCGACGATTCCGTTCAGCGTCGAACTCGGCCGCATCGCGGCGGCGACCTTGGCCCTGTCCGGGTGATAGTAACCCGCCATGTCGACCGGCTTGCCCTGGGCTCCGATCAACTCCTCGTTGATCTTGCTCTCGCTGGCGGCTAGCTGCTTTGCCGGCTCGGCAAACCGCCGCTGGAGCTCGAGGTCTCCTACCTGTTCCGCCAGGGCCTCGGCCCAGTACATCGCAAGGTAGTAGTGGCTCCCGCGATTGTCGATCTGGCCCACCTTTCGCGCGGGGGACTTGTTGTTGTCCAGGAAGCTGGCGATCGCCTGATCCAGGGTGTCGGCCAGCACCTGTGCCTTGGAGTTCTTGAACGCCACCGCGAGGTGCTCGAGCGATGCGCCCAGTGCCGAGAATTCACCCAGGGAATCCCAGCGCAGATAGCCTTCGGCCATGAACTGCTGGACGTGCTTGGGAGCCGAGCCCCCGGCACCGGTCTCGAAGAGCCCGCCCCCGGCCAAGAGCGGCACGATCGAGAGCATCTTGGCGCTGGTTCCGAGTTCGAGGATGGGGAAAAGATCCGTGAGGTAGTCACGCAGGACGTTGCCGGTGACGGAGATCGTATCCTCGCCATCGCGGATGCGGGCCAGCGAGAACTTCATCGCGTCGACCGGGGCCATGAAGAAGAAGGACAGTCCCTTGGTGTCGTGACTCTGTAGATAGCGCTCGGCCTTGGCCATCACGGCGGCGTCATGCGGGCGATTCTTGTCGAGCCAGAAGACCGCGGGAGCGCCGGTCGCGCGGGCACGCTTGACCGCAAGCTTGACCCAGTCCTGGATCGGGATGTCCCTGACCCGCGACAGGCGCCAGATATCGCCGGCCTCGACCTCGTGCTCCATGACAGGCGTACCTGCGGCCAGAACCCGGACGGTGCCGCCGGCCGGAAGAACGAAGGTCGTGGGGTGGGAGCCGTACTCCTCGGCCTTCTGGGCCATCAGGCCGACATTGGGGACCGACCCCATCGTGGCCGGGTCGAGGGCGCCATGGCGCTTGCAGTCCTCGAGGATCTCCCGATACATGGTCGCGTAGCAGCGATCAGGGATCAGGGCCATCGTGTCGTGGAGCTGGCCATCCGGGCCCCACATCTTACCCGAGTCCCGGACGACGACGGGCATGGAAGCATCGATGATGATGTCGTTGGGCGCATGCAGATTCGTGATCCCGTGGTTCGAATCCACCATCGCCAGGGCGGGACGCCGCTCGTAGGCGGCCTGGATGTCCGCCTCGATCTCGGCCCTTTGGGCCTGCGGAAGTCCCTGGATCTTCTTGTAAAGATCGCCCAGGCCCAGATTGGGGTTGACGCCAAGTTCCTTGAATGTGGGCGCATGCTTGTCGAACACGTCCTGGAAGAAGACCGCCACCGCATGGCCGAACATCACCGGATCGGAGACCTTCATCATCGTGGCCTTGAGGTGTAGCGAGAGCAAAAGGCCGTCTTTCTGGGCCTGGTTCATCTGCTCGGCATAGAACGCACGCAGGGCCCGGACGCTCATGAAGGTCCCCGACAGGATCTCGCCCGGCAAAGCCGTCAGGCCATCCTTGAGGAGCGTCGTCTGGCCTTGGGACACGAACTCGATGCGGAAGTCGCCCCCGTTCTCCATGACGGCGGACTTTTCGTTGCCATAGAAATCACCTGCCGTCATGTGGGCAACATGAGACCGGGAATCGGGCGTCCAGGCGCCCAACCGGTGGGGATTCTTGCGCGCGAAGCGCTTGACCGAGAGGGGTGCCCGGCGATCCGAGTTGCCTTCGCGGAGCACCGGGTTGACCGCACTTCCCAGGACCCTCGCATACCGGGCCTGGATCGCCTTCTCGGCGTCATCCCTGGGCTCTTCGGGATATTCGGGGACGCTGTAGCCTTGCGACCGAAGTTCC